>DATARM010000167.1:0-7794 GCA_036264155.1 Solirubrobacteraceae bacterium | reverse complement strand
CGGCACCGGTGGCATCCGGCGGCGTCTCGTGGACGCCGTCGATCGGGAAGGAGAGCACGTCGGTCGGTTCGGGTTTGCCGCGGTGCTCCCGATTCAGCTGTGCGATGCGCTGCTCGCCGACGAACTCGACCGCCACATGCCCGTCCGGGGCGCCGAGACGGTCTGCCACCGTCACGCACAGGCGCTCGATCTCTTCGGGCCCGGGCACTCCAGGCGCGGCTGGAGCGCCGAAAACCTCGACATCGATCATCGCTGCTCAGGCACTGCGAATGACTGGCCGGCCACCCTGCGCAGCGGAAGACCCTTGCTCCGCTCGAGCGGGCTGCTCGCGCTGGGTATGGACGTCGTATGCCTCCACGATTCGCTGCACGAGCTTGTGCCGGACGACGTCCTCCCCACCGAAGCGGACGAACTCGATGCCCTCGACCTGATCGAGCACGTCGCCCACCACGATCAGGCCCGACTGCTGCTCGCGAGGAAGATCCACCTGAGTGATATCGCCGGTGACGACCATCCGCGAGCCGAAGCCGAGCCGGGTCAGGAACATCTTCATCTGCTCGGGGGTCGTGTTCTGGGCCTCGTCCAGGATCACGAACGAGTCATTCAGCGTACGCCCGCGCATGAACGCCAAGGGAGCGATCTCGATCACGCCACGCTCGATGTGCTGAGAGACCTTCTCGGGGTCGAGCATGTCGTGCAGCGCGTCGAACAGGGGACGCAGGTAGGGATCCACCTTGGCCATCAGATCCCCGGGCAAGAACCCCAGACGCTCGCCTGCCTCGACGGCTGGGCGCGTGAGGATGATGCGGTTGACTTCATGGCGCGAGAGCGCCGCGGCAGCCATGGCCACCGCCAGGAACGTCTTGCCGGTGCCCGCCGGCCCCACGCCGAAGGTGACTGTGTTCCGCCGCACCGAGTCGACGTATCGCTTCTGGTTGACGGTCTTGGGCGCAACCCGCAGCCCGCGATGACTCCACACCACGTCCTCGAGTACCCGCGCAGGCGACTGGTGCGCGTCGAGCGCGCCCGTCACAGCCGAGATCGTGCCGGGACCGATCTGGTGCCCGCGGGCGATCAGCTCGGAGAGCTCTCGAACCACGCGCTCGCCCGCGTTGGTCTCGCTCTCCTCACCATCGAAGGTCAGCAGGTTGCCACGCAGGAAGACCTTGCAGTCGAGGTGGGACTCGAGCGCCCGAAGTACCGCATCCTGGCTTCCTGCCAGCTCGGCGGCAACGTCGTTTGAGAGCTCGATCTGCGTTCTCATCCCTGCAGCGCGGCCCTCACGAGTCCCGACACTCGCTTGCCGTCGGCGCGACCGTCTACCACAGACATCGCCTGCTTCATCGCAGCTCCCATGTCCTTTACAGACTCAGCGCCGCTGTCGATCACAGCCTGGCGCACGATCGCCTCGAGCTCCTGCTCGGGGAGCTCGGCAGGGAGATAAGCGCCAATCAGCTCGCCCTCGGCCTCCTCGCCGCCGGCGAGATCGTCTCGCCCCGCCTCGCGATAGGCGCGCGCAGCCTCCAGGCGACGCTTGCGCTCGCGGCGCAGCACCGCCAGCTCGTCATCGGCGCCCTCCTTGGCCGCCTTCTGCAGCTCGGAGAGCACCAGCCGCAGCGCGCCCACCCGCTCGCGTTCGCCGGCGCGCATCGCCTCGTGCAGGTCCGTCTTTATCTGCTCGACTATCGCCATCTTCAGATCAGGATACGCCGCTGCGGCGACAGTCGGCCCATCTCAGTCGTCCTGCAGCGGCGTGGGGCTTCCCAGCCGGCCGGGCGAGGATGCGTCGCGGCCGAACAGCAACGCCACGTTCCAATCGACCAGCAGCCGCAGCTTGCGCCCCATTCCAGGCATCAGCAACAGGTGGTAAGTGCGTGCGATCAGCCATGCGGGAAAGCCACGCCAGCGGATCCCGAGCGTGATCGCCACAGCCTGGTTCCCGCCGAGCTCCGCGACCACGCCCTTGGTGCGGTAGCGAAACGGTCTCGGGGCCTTGCCACCGAGCACAGCCACGACGTTGCGTGCCACGAGCCGGCCCTGCCTGATCGCGTGCTGCGCGGTCGGAGGACAGGGCTGGCCGGGACGTGAGGCGTCGGGTACGGCGGCGCAATCGCCGATCGCCCAAACCTGACCTCGCATGCCCGCGCCGGCTAGGGGGCTGGATCCCGGCGCGGGAGTGTCCTCGACAACACGCATGGTGGCGTCGACGAGGACCCTTCCGGCGGAGTCGAGCGGCAGGCCGAGTCTCGCGATCACAGGGCTGGGCTTGACGCCGGCGGTCCAGACGACTGTCCGCGCGGGGATCTCCTCCCCTCCGGACAGGGTTGCGCCATCGGAGCGCACCTCCGACAGCGACGTGTTCGTGTGCACCTCTATCCCACGGCCGCGCAGCTCGCTTTCAGCGAACTCGGAGAGGCTCCTGGGCACCTCCTGCATGATCCGCTCCTTCGCCTCGACCAGGACCCAGCGCATGCCCTGGGCGCGACAGCGTGGATACAGCTGGATCGCCTGCACGGCGAAGTCCTGCAGCTCGGCAAGCCCCTCGACCCCGGCATAGCCGGCGCCGATGAACACGAAGGCGAGATACCCCGCGCGCCGTCCGGGATCCTCCAGCGACTCGGCGATGTCAAGGCAGCTGAGCACCTGATTGCGCAGGGCAGTGGCGTCGGAGAGCGACTTGAAACCAGTCGCGTGCTCGGCCAGGCCGGGAATGGGAAGCGTGCGCGAGACGGACCCGAGCGCAACTATCAGCTGGTCGTAGCCGAGCTCGAGATGCTCGCCGTCAATGCGCTGCACGCCGAGCTTGGCCTCCTGCGGCTGGGCCCCGGTGACCCTGCCGATCACAAGGTCGGTGCGCCGCAGCTGCGAGCGCAGTGGCACGACCACGTGGCGCGGATCGAGCGTCGCCCCAGCCGCACCGGGCAACAGCGGCGTGTAGAGCATGAAGTTGGCCTCGCTGACCAACGTCACGTGGGCACTCTGGGCGGGGAGCAGCCGCTCCAACGCACGGGCAGCGTAGAAGCCTGCAAACCCGCCGCCTGCGATCACGACCTGCCAAGCCATAGCGACAGAATAGGCTGCACTCGTGGACGCCTCCCTCTACGCCGACGCACTCGCGCCGTTCCTGGCCGAAGTGCCGCGCCTACGCCCAGCGGACGCGGAAGTGATCGACGCACACACCCACCTGGGCCTCGACGAGGACGGGCGCTCGCTGACGCTCGAGCAACTACTCGGCCAGCTCGACCTCGCGGGTGCTCGCCGGGCGTGCGTGTTCCCGCTGCACGACCCCGAGCGCAAGCCCGCCTACACGCTGCCGAATGACCGGGTGCTCAGGTGGGCGGGCGAAAGCGAAAGGCGGCTCGTGCCCTACTGCCGGCTGGACCCGGCTGAAGACCCCGTTGCGGAGGGCGAGCGCGCGCTGTCGGCCGGCGCCCGCGGGATCAAGCTGCACCCGCGCGCGCAGGACTTCCGCTTCGACGGCCCCGAGATGAACGGCATCTTCGCGCTGGCCGAGGAAGCGAGTGTCCCGATCCTCATTCACGCCGGGCGCGGCTTGCCGCCGCTGGCCGACGGCCTCGTCGACCTCGCGCTGCGCCACCCCGGTGCGGTGCTGATCCTCGCCCACGGGGCGATCTGCGATCAGGGCATCCTCACGACGGGACTGGCCGATCACCCCGGCGTGCTGTACGACACCTCGTGCTTCTTCCCGCTCGACGTGATCGAGCTGTTCGCTCGCGTGCCGGCGGAGCGGATCGTGTTCGCGTCCGACCCCCCCTACGGCATGACGTCGACAGGCCTGTATGCGGTCCTGCGGGTGGCGGCTCAGGCAGGGCTCGACGAGGCCACCACCGGGGCGGTGCTCGGCGGGACGATGGCCTCGCTGATCGACGGCAGGGGCCTACCGCCGGCCGGCCCGATCCGTCGTGGTGGATCGGTTGCGCTGTCAGGGCGCCTCGGGCGCGTCTACAACTACGCGAGCCTGGTCGGGCCGGCGCTGTTCAGCGGCGTGGTCCAGCAGGCGCGCGCGATGCTCGACCTGGCGATCGCCGCGACCCGGGACCCCGATCCGGGGGATGTAGGCGAGGCGCTCGAGGCGATCGGCGGGGCGCTGCGTGCGGCCGATGCGCTGCTCGAGCACGAGGACGGGGTCCGCCCTGCGATCGATCTCATCTTCAGGGCCAACTTCCGCGCCGCAACCGAGATCTCCGACGGGAGCTGATCAGCTGTAGGCGAGCCACACGGCGGCCCACTCGCCACTCTGGCGCCGTGAGCGCTCGTGGAGGCCGAGCCGGCTCGTGAACGCAGCCACGACCTCGTCGACCTCCTCCACCAGCAGACCGCTTGCGATCAGCTGCGATGGCGCCACGGGCATCTTCAAGGCGAGCTCGAGCAGCAGCGGACGGAGCAGGTTGGCAAGCACGACTGGAGCAGCGGCGCGATCGATCTCATCCTCGAGCCAGGGCACCGGCTGGGAGCGCAGGTCGAAGCGACGGACCTCGATCTCGACGCCGTTGACCTCCGCGTTCTCGCCGGCGGCCACCACGCTCTCCTGCTCGTTGTCGAGACCGAGCACGGGAGCGAAGCCCAGCAGCGCCGCAGCGATTGCGAGCACGCCTGAGCCTGTGCCGATGTCGATCAGCGGCCCCCCCGGCTGTTGCTGGGCAGCCAGATCGAGCAGCAGCTCGATGCACATCCGCGTGCTCGCATGAGCCCCCGTTCCAAAGGCCTGCCCCGGGTCGATCACGATCTCGCGCACGTCCTGGCGCGGTGTAGGCGTGCTCGGCGCCTCCCACGGTGGGCGGACGTGAAGCGCCGGTGGGCGAGCGATCCCGGCAGCGCCGGCCGCGGGGGGCACGATCAGAATCGGATGATGGAAGCGCTTCCAGCGCTCGTGCCAATCGTCGGGCACCTCACTGGTGGAGACCTCGACGAGCGAGCTGCCCACGACTGCCTGTAGGTCGGGTAGGCCCGGTAGCTCCCCGGGGGCTCCATAGATCGCATACTCGACGGTGTCGCCCTCGCCATCGGTCTCCTCCACCCCGGCCGGTGTCAGCTCGAGCAGCTCCGCCAGCACGAGCTCGGCCTCGGGCCGAGCCACGCGAATGGCCAGCCGGATCACGCTGCCTGGCTGCCGAGCGCGCGACGCAGCTTGGCGAACATGGACTCTTGCGAGCGCAGGTTCTCCTCGGTGAGGCTCTCGTTGAGGCGGTCGAGCAGGTCCCGCTGCTCGACCGTGAGCCGCCGGGGGATGACGACGTTGATGACCACGCGCAGATCCCCTGGGCGTCCACGCCGAAGACCGGGCATTCCGGCTCCGCGGACGGTGAGCACCTCACCGGGTTGAGTTCCCGAAGGGAGCTCAACCGAGGCGCTTCCCTCCAGCGTGGGTACCTCGAGCGTCGCCCCGAGCGCGGCTTGCGGCGCGGGAACGTCGAGTGCTGTGATCAGGTCGTCGCCTTCGCGCACGAAGCGCTCGTCTTCTTGGACGCTCACCACCACGTAGAGGTCCCCCGCGGGGGCGCCGGCTTCGCCCTCGTGCCCGCGACCGCCAAGGCGGACGCGCTGCCCATCGGCGATCCCGGCCGGTATGTCGACATCCAGCTCCTGGCGCGCGGCCAAGCGACCGCGCCCGCGACACTCGTGGCAGGGCTGCTTGGGCACTCGTCCGTCGCCGTGGCAGACGTCACAGACGACTGTTCTCATCATCTGCCCAAAGGGAGTGCGCTGTACGGCCTGGAGCTGCCCAGCGCCCCCGCAGCGCTCGCAGGTCTCGATCGGCGTTCCCGGCTCAGCACCATTGCCCTGGCAGTTCTCGCACCGCTTGACGGCGTCGTATGCGACCTTGACCCTCGCGCCGTGGGCGGCCTCGAGCAACTCGATCTCCACGGCCACGCCTATATCGCCGCCCTGGGCCGGCCCAGGGCGTCCCCCGGCGCCCCCACCGAAGAAGGCGTTGAACAGGTCGCTGATCGACCCAAAGCCATCGAAGTTGGGGGCATAGCCACCCGAGCGCAGACCCTCGTGGCCATAGCGATCGTAGGTGGCTCGCCGCTCAGGATCGGACACGATCTCGTAAGCCTCAGCGGCCTCCTTGAACTTCTCCTCGGCATCGGGATCGTGGGCGTTGACGTCCGGATGCAACTCTCGCGCCAGCTGACGGAAAGCCTTCTTGATCTGCTGCTCGGAGGCCTCACGGCCAACGCCGAGCACCTCATAGGGGTCGCGGGGCATCTGCGTGTCAGTTCTCGGCGTAAGCGTCCTCAACGAAGCGCGAGAGCTCGTGCGCAGCCTCGCGCACGGTTGCGATGGCGCTCGCGTAGTCCATCCGCACGGGCCCGATCAGCGAGACGGTCCCGAGCTTGCGGCGAGCCATCCCATAGCCCGTGGCGACCAGTGCCAGCGAGTGCATCGCCGGCAACTCGTTCTCCCGTCCGATCCGTACATACATGCCGGGCTCTCCCAGCGCTGTGCGCAGTACGCGCAACAGCGCCACCCGCCGCTCGAGCATGTCGATCAGCTCGTTTACGTGGCCCGTGCCGGCGAACTGCCCAGACTCGAACAGGCGGGCCGCACCCTCGACATAGAGAGCATCCTCGTTCTCGCTCGAGAGGTCACCGAAAGCCGGCGCGAAGCGCTCGAGGAAACCGCGCTCGCGCACTGAGAGGCTTGGATCCAACAGTCGTTGCTGGAGCATCCGGGCACCGAGCACGAGCCCCACGAGGCGCTCGTTCAGATACTCCCCTGCCCATGCCACGAGGCCGGGATCGACGGGGCGCTCGAACGTGGCGAGCATCTTGGAGACGCTGCCGGTGGAGGTGATGATCACCACGAGCACCACCTGCGGCTGCAGCGCCAGCACCTCGATGTGACGAATACTCGCAGTGTTCATGGACGGTGCTGAGACGACGGCCAGCAGATTGGTCATCTGCGAGAGCGTCTCGCTGGTGGTGCGCATGGCCTCGTCGAGCTCCCTGCGGATCAACGAGAGCTCCAGCCGCCGCGGTGGCGTTGGGAGAGGCTGCGGCGAGCTGAGCAGGCGATCGACCACATAGCGGTGTCCCGCGTCGGTGGGCACACGTCCGGCTGAGACATGCGGATGGGCGAGCAGTCCCTGCTCCTCCAGCTGTGCCAGTTCGTTTCGCACGGTGGAGGGCCCGCAATCGAGCTCGGGATCGGCCGCGATCGTACGCGAGGCGACGGGCTGGGCGGTGCGCAGGTAGTCCTCTACTACCTTGCACAGGATCTGCTCCTGGCGAGCGGTCAGCATGGGTCTGATTGTAGGCGCCGGCTGGACGCCCGCTCCCCTACAGCTCGAGCTCTGCCTCGGCGTTGCGGATGATCTGCTTGCCGCTCTGCTCAGCAACTGTGTCGATGAGCGCTCGCCCGCCTGAGACCTCACGCACGGTGCCGCTGACGATGACCTCCTGCTCAGGCACGCCCATGCCGCGGAACTGAACGGACAGCCGCTTGAGGTGCCCCGGCCCTCCCGCCGCCTCGGTCTGTGCCCGCGCCACCTGCGCCATGGTCCACAGACCGTGAAGGATCTTGCCGGGCAGCCCGACCGCGTGTGCGAACTCCTCGTCGATGTGGATCGGGTTGAAGTCTCCCGACGCGCCGGCGTAGCGCGTTGTCAGGTACTTGTCGGGCGTGACGGTCAGCTTGGCGATCTGCTCTCCAACGTTCCAATCGGGCATTCGCTCACACTCCTCGCACGATGTTGGTCCAGATTCCGCGGCACACCTGCTCGCCGCGCTGGTTGGTGGAGATCGACTCGAACACGTAGTAAGCGCGCCC
>DATARM010000006.1:0-5138 GCA_036264155.1 Solirubrobacteraceae bacterium | reverse complement strand
AAGGCGATCGAGCTGGGCGCCGAGGGCATCGGCCTGTGCCGCACCGAGCACATGTTCCTGGGCGATCGCCAGCCGCTGATGGCGGCCGTGATCATGGCTGAAGACGACGCAGCTCGTGAGCGGGCCATCGAGCAGCTGCGTCCCCTGCAGGAGGCAGACTTCGAGCAGATCCTGCGGGCGGTGGAGGGCCGGCCGGTGACCGTGCGCCTGCTCGACCCGCCCCTGCACGAGTTCCTGCCGCACCCTTCCGACCTGCCCGAGGGCTCGGCCGCTCGCCGGCGGGTGGAGCAGTTGCAGGAGACGAACCCGATGTTGGGCACGCGCGGCGTGCGCCTGGGGATCCTGTTCCCGGCGCTGTATGAGATGCAGGCCCGCGCGCTGTTCGCCGCCGCCGCCCGCGTGCCCGGCTCGCTGATCGAGGTGATGGTGCCGCTGGTGGCCTACGAGCGCGAGCTCGCGCTGATCCGTGAGCTGATCGAGCGCGTGGCCGAGCAGGAGGGCGAGGCCCGGCACCTGATCGGCACGATGATCGAGCTCCCCCGCGCCTGCTTCCAGGCCGACCAGATCGCCCGCGACGCCGACTTCTTCTCGTTCGGCACCAACGACCTCACCCAGACAGCGCTCGGCTTCAGCCGCGACGACATCGAGGGGCGCGTGCTCGCCCGCTACATCGACGTGAAGATCCTCGACCGCTCGCCGTTCGAGACGCTCGACACCCCCGGTGTGGGGCAGATGGTGCGCATGGGCGCTTGGCTCGGGCGCTCGAGGAAGCCCGACCTGAAGCTCGGCGTGTGCGGCGAGCATGGCGGCGACCCGGACTCGATCGACTTCCTGCACCACTCGGGCATCGACTACGTCTCCTGCTCGCCCTACCGTGTGCCGATCGCCCGCGTCGCCGCGGCTCAGGCCGTCATCCGTGCGCGCTAGCCCGGCTCGCCCCACAGGGTGGCGAGCAGCGAGCGCGATCCGCCGTGGTCGCGGTGCTCGCACAGATACACGCCCTGCCACGTCCCGAGCGCAAGGCGCCCGGCGCGGACGGGGATCGAGAGCGAGGCTCCCAGCAGCGAGGACTTGATGTGGGCGGGCATGTCGTCGGGCCCCTCGAAGGTGTGAGTCCAGTAGGGAGCGTTCTCCGGGACTGCCCGGTCGAAGTAGGCATCGAAGTCGAGGCGCACGTCGGGGCTTGCGTTCTCGCCCAGCGTGAGCGCGGCCGAGGTGTGGCGCAGGAACAGGTGCAAGATGCCCACCGACAGATCGCCCAGCCGCGGCAGCGCCGCGATGACGTCGTGTGTGATCAGGTGAAAGCCGCGTGGACGTGGTGCCAGCCTGATCTCGCTCTGAGCCCACATCGCGGGAACGCTAGCGGGCGGGGTCGCGTCTACGCCCAGGAGCTTCCGCTTGTCATCTTCTTCCACTCGGCCTTGTGCTCGCGCTTCGCGGCCTGGTAATCGAGCAGCGCCTGCGGCGAGTTGACGTCGCCGAGCGTGGGATGCGGCGGCACGAGCGACTTGGCCTTGGCGACCTTGAAGCGTTTGGCGAGCACTGCGGACAGCGACTGGATCTTCATCTCGCCGAAGCCGGGCAGTCCGGCGATGTTCTCGCGTAGTTGCTTGGCGTTCCTCGCGTCCCTCCACACGCGCTCCGCATCGCCGTCGTACTCATCGCGCACGTGAACGGCGAGATCGTGTACGCGTTCGGCCATTTTCGCCGGGAAGCGGTGCACTGCTGGTTTCTCCCGGAAGACGCTCTCGAGGTCGGCTGCAGCCAGCGCGGCAGGGTCGAGCGTGCCCAGCCGCTCCTGGATTGCGAGCGGTCCTGAGAAGGCCTTGGGCACCGTCACTTGTTGGTCCAGCGCGAACCCGATCAGCAGCGCCATCGGATCCTTCGCGATCAGCTCGTTGGCCTCGTCGGAGTTGGTGAAGTAGAGGCGGTCGGGCACGGTGGGCAATCTAACGCTCCACCAGCTGGAAGATGGGGATGACGCGCCCAGCCCTCCCGGCTTCCTCGCGGTAGTCGGCGTACTCGGGGAACACGCGATCGGCTAGCTCCCACAGCCGCCGGCGCTCGGCCTCGTCCTCCACGAGCTCGGCTCGAAAGGGCGCCCCGCCGTAGACGACCTCAGGATGGGCGAGGAGGTTGTAGTACCACGCGGGGTGGGTAGGCCAGCCCCGCTTCGAGGCCACGATCGTCACCCGCTGGTCATCGTGGAAGTACAGCGTGGCGTTGCTCCGTGGCTCGCCCGTGCGCGCTCCACGCGACTCGAGCAGCGCCACGGGCAGCGGACCCGCGCTGCTCAGCCGCCCGCCCGAGAGCTTCAACAGCAGTGGGTCGAGCTTCCACGCCACGTTGATCGAGAACCAGGCGCCGAATCTGCTGGCGGAGAGTCGGGCCAGGGCGTAGTACAGGCGTCCCCGCCGCGCATGCGGGTCCACGTGGGGCAGCCTTCGAGCAGCGGCCATAGGGGCCCTGAGCCTACCTACATACCTGGGCTCGCATGCGAGCCGGCCGCGGCGAGGTACAGGATCGCCTGGGTGCGCGCGACGGCTGCCACTGCCGCATCGGGCGGCAGCAGCTCGGGATGGTGCAGTGGGCGCTTGTGGAAGTCCTCGGCTCCGTCAAGCCCGACGAAGGCCATGGTCAGCGGGGCCAGCTCGCTAAAGAACGCGAAGTCGTCCGACCCGCACGAGCGCCACTCGTGTGCGAGCCCCAGGCCGATCGAAGGGAGCAGGGCTCGCGTGGCCCCCACGATCTTGGCGTTGTTCTCGAGCGCGGGCTCGCCGACGCTCGTGGTCAGTCGTGCCACGCAGCCGTTGGCGGCGGCGATGCCCGAGGCCACCTCTGCCACCAGCTCGAGCAGCGTGCGGCGATCCTCAGACCTGTGGGCGCGGAGAGCGAGCCGTGCCCGTGCGTGAGACGGGATCACGTTCTCTGCGCTTCCCCCCTCGATCACGCCCACGGTGAGCACAGCTGGATTGAGCGGGTCTATTCGCCTCGCCACCTGGGCGTGAAGTGCGACGACTACCTGCGCGAGGGCGAGGATCGGATCGCGGCCGTGGTGGGGATAGGCGCCGTGGGAGGGCTCGCCCTCGACCAAGATCTCCACGAGGTCGCACGAGGCGTTGACCACGCCTGGGTCGAGCGCGACGGTGCCCCACGGCAGCTCGGGGTGCACGTGGACTCCCACCACTGCTGCGAGCGAGCGGCCCGCGAGCTCGCCCTCAGCCAGTTCCTGAGCGCCCGACGGGTAGGCCTCCTCGCTGGGCTGGAACACGGCCAAGAGGGGGCCGGGGAGCTGGTCGGCAAGCTGGTGCGCCGCTCGCACGAGCGCGACCAGGGCGGCCATGTGCACGTCGTGCCCGCAGGCGTGCATCGTGTCGCCGGTTGCACTGAACGAAGCGCCCGTGCGCTCGTGCACGGGCAGCCCGTCGAGCTCGGCGCGCACGGCCACCGCTCCAGCGCCAACGCTGCCGATGAGGGCAAGTCGTCCCGTCCCCGCTGCAGCGATGCACTCCACGGGCATTGCCGCCGCGACCGTCGCGGCGGTCCACTCCTCGGCATGGGCGAGCTCGGGCCGGGCGTGCAGGCGCCGGCGCAGAGCGATCGCAGCCGGGAGCTCCCGCTCGATGCCGGCGAGCAGCCGCGCGGCGAGCTCGTCAGTAGATGGCGGCATAGCGCCGGCAGCTCTCCTCGAGATCCTCGTCCCTTGCTGTTTCGATCTCAGCTCGCTTGACGCTCGTGTAGGCGTCATACAGCAGTGGGCTGAGCCATCCCCGGGCGACATCGTCCTCGTCGAGCGCCTGCAGGGAATGCTCGAGTGATTGCGGCAGCGCACCAACGCCGTAGCGCGCCGCCTCGGCCGCGTCGAGTGTGGCGGGGTCGCGCTCGAGGATGGGTGGGCGGGCAGCCCCGCGCGCACTCCCTGCAGGCCGGCGAGCAGGATCGCGCCGAGGGCCAGGTGAGGGTTGGCGGCGGCGTCTGCGCCGCGGTACTCCAAATGCAGCTGCAGCGCAGGGTCGCCACCGCCGAGTGTCACCAGCGGCGGGATGCGCAGCAGCGCCTCGCGGTTGCGCTGAGCCAGGCAGAGCGCGCCCGCGCTCCAGCGGTGTGGAGCCAGGCGCGCCGCTGAGACGGGGCTCGGCGCAGTGAACGCGGTGAGTGCGCGTGCGTGGTGCAGGATGCCGGCTGCAAAGCTGCCCCCCAGCTGGCTCAAACAGCCCGGGCGGGCAGCGTCGTAGAGCAGCGGGGCCCCATCCGCATCGAGCAGGTTGAGGTGGATGTGAACCCCGTTGCCCGCCTCCGCCGGGTCGAGCAGAGGAGTGAAGCTGGCGCGCAGGCCAAGCCCGCGGGCGATCTCACGCACCACCTCGCGCAGCACCACTGCGCGGTCGGCGCCACCCAGCCCCTCAGACGGCGCCACGGGGATCTCGAACTGGTGGGCTGCGTACTCGGGGAAGAACCGCTCGGGCTCCGTGCCCGCCTCCACCAGCGCGTTCATCACCTCGGTGGCAAACGGCTCCGCCTGGCGCTGTGCCTCGAGCGAGAAGGGGAGCGCGCTCGGTGTGTCGAGCAGCAACTGGAACTCATGCTCGAAACTGGCCAGGACGTTGGCTCCCAGCTCCACCTCGACCGCTCGCAGCACATCGCGCAGGAACCTCCGTGGACAGCACTCCCACGGGCTGCCATCCGTCTCGACGATGTCGCACAGCAGCAGCTCCAGGGCACGATCGCCGCTTGCGCCCCCGACACGGATGCGGGTGCTCGAGTCGGGCAGCAGGCGCAGATCGCCGATCGAGCCGAAGGGGTTGGGCTCGGCCACGGGACCGAGCGGGGTGAGCACATGGTTGGCCGGCACCCAGCCTACGCCGGCCTCGAGCGCCACATCCAGCTCGGAGGCGAACAGCGAGCGGCCACGGACGATTGCGCCGAGGTCGCAGCACACGAGCGCGACCAGCTCGCCGCTGCTCACCCCGCCTCCCCGGGCGCGATCGTGCCGTTGTCCCACATCTCCTCGCGCAGGCCGAGTTGCCGGGCGCCCTCACGCACCGCCGGCGCATCCTCGCTCGCGACGACCGCGAGCACCCCTCCCGCGGGCATGTCGCGGCGCTCCAGCGCCGCGGCGAGATGCTCCTGCGGCTGCA
>DATARM010000159.1:0-82392 GCA_036264155.1 Solirubrobacteraceae bacterium | reverse complement strand
CTCCTGCAGGCGGTGAAGCGAGGCGAGCACCTTCTCCTCATCGCCCCGGCTGCGAGGCTCGACGGCGAACGCCATCACGGGCGCTGGCAGCTTGATGCGGGGCATCTCGATCGGTGTCTCGCGCGCCGCCAGCCACTCGCCGGCACGTGTCTCCTTGAGCTTGGCGACAGCGCCGATGTCCCCCGGGCCGAACTCCTGCGCATGCTCGACCTCCTTGCCGGCGAACAGCAGCAGCTGCCCGATCCGCTCCTTGAAGTGAGCGTGGGTGTTGAGCACCTGGCTGTCGGAGCGCAGCACGCCCTGGTAGACGCGCAGCAGGTTGATGCGCCCCGCGAACGGGTCGGCGCGGGTCTTGAAGACATAGGCGAACAGCTCGCCGTCCTCACTGGCCGAGAGCTCGACCTCGCCGACCTGAAGCGGACCGTGCTTGATGGGCGAAGGCAGATCCTCGACGATCGAATCGAGCAGCCGCGAGGTGCCGAGGTTGCGTGTGGCGCAACCACAGACGACGGGGAAGATGCGGCCGTGGTTGGTGCCCTCCTTGAGCGCCCCCACGATCTCCTCGTGGGATATTCCATCCCCGTCCAGGTAGCGCTCCATAAGCGAATCGGACACTTCGCAGACCTCGTCCATCAGCTTCTCGCGGTATTCCTGCGCCCGCTCGGCCGACTCGTGTGGGATCTCGATCTCGCTCCAGGCCGCACGCTCGGCGGAGTCCTGACGGTAGGCCTGCATGTCGATCAGATCGATCACGCCCGCCAGCTCGTGCTCATCGCCAAGCGGGATCTCGGTGGCCACCACGTGCGCGCCGAAAGCTCCCTTGAGCTGCTCGAGCGCTCGGTAGAAGTCCGCGCGCTCGCGGTCGAGCATGTTCACGAACAGCATCCGGGCGATGTCGAGCTCGGCCGCTCTCGCCCACAGCCGCCGCGTGCCCACCTCCACGCCCATCACAGCGTTGACGACGAACACCGCCGACTCGCATACGCGCAGCGCTCCCAAAGCGTCGGCCACGAAGCTGGGCTCCCCCGGTGTGTCGAGCAGGTTGATCTTGCGCCCGCCCCACTCGAACGAGCTGAGGGCAGTCGAGATCGACATCTGGCGCGCCTGCTCGTCCGGGTCCGAGTCGGAGACTGTGCTCCCGTCGGGAACGGACCCGAGCCGCCCAACCGCCCCCGCCTCGAACAGCAGCGCCTCATGCAGCGACGTCTTCCCCGACCCTCGGTGTCCGACGAGGGCCACGTTGCGAATGCGATCCGCTGCGGGGTGCATGAGTATCTCCTTCCTCGGGTGAATTCACCATACCGCCGTCAATCGGCGGGGTCCAGTGCTCCGAGGCGAGCTGGAGCCGCAGGGCTGCGCGTTAGCCGACCCTGGTGTAAACGAGGTCGAAGTCATGACTCCAGACCTGGCCATCGCCGGTCTCCCAGCGGCCGGCAATCGACCGGCCGTCCGCACTCAGCGTCCCGGTGAAGCGCTGAGCGAAATGGAGCGGCGTGAAGTCCGGCGCCTCCCGCAGCAGCGTCCACACGCCGCCCTCGAAACCCATCACGTAGACGCGCGCGACGCCGCGCGAGTCGAAGTAGTGCTGCGTGTAGGCGTCTGTGGTCGGGTCGCAGCCGATGATCGCCAAGCTGTCCGGGGCGTCGGAGTGCGGGATCTCGACTCGCTGACACAGGAACTGCCCGTCGAGTATCCACTCGAACGTGGCCCGCCCAGCAGGCGCGGACTGCCCCAAGGGCTGTGGCGTGGTTGACGGGAACGTGGCCTCCACGCTCCACTCGCCGATCAGCGGCGCGAGCCTCCGTATGCCTGGGTCCTGTTGCATCTCCGCTCCCGGTCGTGGCTGTCTATATATCTGAGGAGACCCCTCGTGGACATCACTCTCATCGGTGTCGTGCCAGACAGAGCAGAGTGACGAAGTCGATCGCGCTCGCTGGGTAGGACGGCCGCGCCCGGTCATAGAGCTCGGCAACCCTCCCGAACGCAAGCCTCTGCTCCTCGATATTCGACACCGCCACCACGCGAGTATCGCTCAGGTGCGGGCTCTCGCTGCCCGTAGGGCTCCGGCGAGCTGGTGGATGCCGTCGCGGATCGAGGGCTCGGGCATCTGCGCATAGCCGAGGAGGAGGACCGCCGGGGACCCGGGGTCCTTGGCTCGGTAATCGCTCATCGTCTCGAGCTCCACGCTCCGGCTGCGGGCCTCCTCGCGAATCGCCTCCTCGTCATCGCCGTCCGGTAGCTGAACGGTCAAGTGCAGCCCCGCGGGAGCTCCTCGACGAGCGCCCGGACGACCGCGTCACGCCGACCGCGGTAGCTGGATCGCATGCGGCGCAGGTGACGATCGAGCTCACCGCGAGTCAGGAAGTCGGCGAACGCGTATTGCTCGATACGAGATGTGCCCCGGTCGGCAAGAAGCTTCTCGCGGCTGACGGCCTGCAGCAGCGAGGCGGGACGGTCAACCAGCCGATCCGAAGCGCAGGCGCGAGGGTCTTGCTCGCCGAGCCGGCATAGACGACACGGTCCGGGTCGAGCCCCTGGAGCGCCCCGACGGCCGCGCGGTCATAGCGATACTCCGCGTCGTAGTCGTCCTCGATTGCGATCGCTCCGCTCTCGCGATCTGGGTCGTCATCGCTTGCTCATGTTAGACCCGCCTGCTACGGGATCGACCGCTCCGGGCCATCCTCCTAACTACGCGTCCCGGCGCCCGAGAGCCAAGCCAGACAAGGACGCAAGGAGCGTGGCGTACTGCGTACGCGAGCGACTGAGGACGCAGTATGACGCCGGCTATCGGGCGTCAGGCTAGTCGTCGAAGGACTCCTCTTGCATACGCGAGCGCAGACGCAGCACGGCCTTGGTGTGCATCTGCGAGACGCGGGACTCGGTCACGCCGAGCACCTCGCCGATCTCGCGGAGGGTCAGGTTCTCGTAGTAGTAGAGCGCGATCACGAGCTTCTCGCGCTCGGGGAGCATCGCGATCGAGTCGGCGATCCTGTCCTTCAGGTCGCCGAGGTCGAGTGCCTTTGCGGGGTCGGGCGCGCCGGGGTCCTCGATCGTGTCCATCAGCGAGACCTGGTCGCCGCTCGAGTCCGACACGCTCCACAGCTCGTCCAGGGCGACGATCGAGGAGTGCGAGATCGCGAGCAGCGACTCGTTCAGTTCCTCGATTGTGATCCCCATCTCGGCTGCGATCTCAGCGTCCGTGGGAGCGCGCTGGAGGGTGTGCTCGAGCTTGGCGTTGGCTCGCTCGACCTCGCGGGCACGGGCTCGCACGCTGCGCGGGACCCAATCGAGCGAGCGCAGCTCGTCGATGATCGCGCCCTTGATGCGCATGATCGCGTAGGTCTCGAACTTGATGTCGCGAGAGAGATCGAAGCGCTCGATCGCCGAGATCAGGCCGACGAGGCCATAGGAGATGAGGTCGGCCTCCTCCACGTGCGGGGGCAGCCCCGCAGCGGTGCGACCAGCCACATACTTGACCAGCGGCGAGTAGGCAACCACCAACCGCTCGCGAACGCGAGCGTCTCCATCGTTCTTATAACGCCGCCACAGTTCGCGCAGCTCGATCGGTTTGACGTTCGTCTCCAGGGCTCCATCCCCCCTGTTAGGCCCGAGGGTGACTGCGCGCATAGGCGCTTCTAAGCCTGGCGGACTCTACCCGAGTGTAAATCTGGGTGCTCGACACACTCGCATGCCCGAGCATCT
The DNA here is from genome assembly GCA_036264155.1 of Solirubrobacteraceae bacterium. GTDB lineage: Bacteria > Actinomycetota > Thermoleophilia > Solirubrobacterales > Solirubrobacteraceae > Palsa-744. Next base: position 78,690 of record DATARM010000159.1, on the reverse strand, counting down.
CCTGGATGCTGCGTAGATCCGCCCCACCGTCCAGCAGGTGCGTGGCAAAGCTGTGGCGCAGCGCGTGTGGCGAGCTTCCTTCCGCCACGCCCACCCGCGTGGTCCACGTGCGCAGCCGCCGTCTGACATCGCTCGTGCCGAGAGGACGACCGGTCTTCGACAGGAACAGCGCATCCCATCCGGCGCTCCTCGCTCCCCGCGGCTGCGAGGGCCGATCGTGGGCGGCCTCGCTACGTGCCGGCGCGGCCAACGCCCGCCTAGCGCGCTCCAAATAGGCCCTCACGGCGGCCATCGCCGGCTCACCCACAGGCACGAAGCGCGTCTTCCTACCCTTGCCCTCGACCCGCAGCTGCTCCCCGTCGTGGTCCACGTCCGCGGTCCTCAGCGACACGATCTCCTCGGCTCGCAGCCCACACGAGTAGGCCAGCTCGAACATCGCCCTGTCGCGCAACTCCAGCGGGCCACTCGCGGGGATCCCATCCAGCAGCGAGGACGCCTCGCGTGCGGTGAGCACCCGCGGCAGATGATCGGCCTTGCGCGGCGTGGAGACCAAGTCTGCGGGGTTCTGGGCGATGTACCCGTGCTCGCGTTGGCTCGAGAACAGCGCGCGCAAGGCCGCCAGCTTGCGCGCCGAGGTACTCGGAGCTGCGCTCGCTTCGGAGAGATGGGCGATATACCGGCGCACCGCCTTCGGCGAGACCTCCCGCGGACCCAGCCCCTGAGCCGTTGCCCAACCGGCAAACTGGCCAAGGTCCGTGCGGTAAGCGCGGCGCGTTCGCTGCGCCGCATCGCGTCTGGCCAGGTCCGCTTCGAGCAGCCGCAGGGCCTCCTCCCAGACGGCCTGAAGCGGCTGCTCATTGCTACTTAGCGGTTCAGTTGCTTGCACCATGCCATCGCCTATTCGCCGCCTCGCCGGCTCTGCCTGCCTCAAACAGGTGAGCAGCTCCACGCCAAATCTGCGTACAAGGACGGCTCTACCCCGCCGCGGTGGACTACATTCAAGCTATGAACGCACCCTCGTACACCCGGCCAGTGACCCGCATCGCGGCTGACGAGCACGCACCCTACGGTCCCACGGGGCGTGCGCAGTGGCTCGATGACGACTGGAGCGCCCACCAGCGCTGGATCACCGTCGAGGGCAGCCCCGTCAACACAATCGAGATCGGGCAGGGCTCGCCGCTCGTGTTCGTCCATGGGCTCTCCGGCTCGTGGCCCAACTGGCTCGAACAGCTGTCCGTGCTCGCCGCCAACCATCGGGTGATCACCCTCGACCTGCCCGGCTTCGGCAGCTCGCCCATGCCCGAGCGCGAGATCACGATCTCGGGCTATGCCCGTCTGCTCGATCGCCTGCTCGGCGAGCTGGGCATCGACGCTGCCGCCGTGGTCGGCAACTCGATGGGGGGCTTCATCGGCGCCGAGCTGGCGATCGCCTTCCCCCAGCGCGTCGAGCGTCTCGTGCTCGTATCCGCCGCCGGCATCTCCACCTACGACGATCCCCGCGTCACCCGTGCGCTGCCCAACCTCCGGCGGATCGAGCGGATCCTCACCGCGAGCAGCGCCTGGGTGGCCTCCAAATCGGACACGGTGGCGCGGCGCTCCCGCCTGCGTGAGGCTGCCCTGCGCGTGGTCACCGCGCATCCCGACCGCCTGCCCGCTGCGCTCGCCGCCGAGCAGTTGCGTGGCGCGGGCAAGCCGGGCTTCCTGCAGGCGTTGCAGGCGATCCTCGAGTACGACTTCCGCGAGCGTCTGCCTGAGATCGCCTGCCCCACCCTGATCGTGTGGGGCGAGCGTGACCGCCTGATCAACGTCCGCGACGCCGACGTGTTCGCCGAGCTGATTCCCGGCTCGCGCAAGGTCCTGTTCGAGGACACCGGCCACATGACGATGCTGGAGCGTCCCAGCGCGTTCAACACGCTGCTCGAGAGCTTCCTCAGCGAGTAACGGCCCAGTCGCTGCTCAGCTCGTAACTGCGCCCTCGGCGGCGCTCCCCACCAGCTTTGCGTACTTCTGGATGGCAACATCCACGTGCTCATCGGCCCGTGGCGCAGGCGTGTAAGCGCTCAGGCGCTCGGCGAGCTGTGCGTCCTCGAGCGCAACCGACAGCGTGCGGGCATCCACGTCGATCGTGATCTCATCGCCGTCAGCGAGCGCCCCGATGGGGCCGCCCTTCACCGCCTCGGGAGCCACGTGGGCGACCATGAAGCCATGGGTGGCGCCGGAGAAGCGTCCATCGGTGATCAGCACCACGGTCTCACCCAGACCCTCGCCGACGAGCGCCGCCGTGACAGCCAGCATCTCGCGCATGCCGGGGCCACCCGCGGGACCCTCGCCGCGGATCACCACCACATCGCCCGCGCCTATCTCTTTGCCGAGGACAGCCGCCATCGCAGCCTCCTCGCCGTCGAACACCCGCGCCGGGCCCGTGTGCACACGGCGCTCGTGGCCTGAGAGCTTGACCACGCAGCCGTCGGGCGCGATGTTTCCACGCAGAATCGCGAAGCCGCCGGTGGGTTTGAGCGCTTCATCGAGCGGGCGCACCACGCGCTGGCCCTCTGTCTCCTGCGCCTCGGCGGCGTGTTCGCCGATCGTGCGACCAGTGACCGTCGGGGCGCTCTCGTTGAGGACGCCCGCTTCGCGCATACGCTTGAGCACCAGCGGCACGCCGCCGGCCGCATACAGGTCCGTGGCCACGTAGTGGCCTCCTGGCTGCAGGTCACACAGCAGGGGGGTGCGCTCGGAGATGCGGTCGAACTCCTCGATCTGCAGAGGCACGCCCATTTCCTTGGCCACGGCCAACAGGTGGAGCACCACGTTGGTCGAGCCTCCGCTCATGGCACCGGCGGCGATGGCGTTTTCCAGTGCCTCCTTGGTGATGACCTCGCTCGGCAACTGACCGCGGCGCAGTACCTCCATGACCAGCTCGCCCACTTCCTCGGCCACCTGCAGCTTGCGGCCGTCCTCCGCCGGCACCATCGCCGAGCCGGCGGGCGAGATGCCGAGCACCTCGAAGGCCATGGCCATCGTGTTGGCGGTGAACTGCCCGGCGCAGGCGCCCGCGCCGGGCGAGGCTGCCTCCTCCAGTTCGTGCAGCTCCTGCTCGGTCATCTTGCCGGCGGCATGCGCGCCGACCGCCTCGAAGACCTGCTGGATGGTGACCTGCTCGCCCTTGAACCAGCCGGGACGGATCGAGCCGCCGTAGAGCATCAACGAGGGTATGTTCAGCCGCGCCAGCGCCATGACTGCGCCTGGGATCGTCTTGTCGCAGCCGGAGATGGTCACGATCGCATCGAAGGCGTGTGCCGAGGCGACCAGCTCGATCGAGTCGGCGATCACCTCGCGCGAGACCAGCGAGGCGCGCATCCCAGCGGTGCCCATCGTGATCCCGTCCGAGATCGCGATCGTGTTGAGCTCCATCGGCGTGCCGCCGGCTCTGCGGATGCCCTCCTTGACCTTGGCCGCGAGCACGCGGTTGTTGAAGTTGCAGGGCATCGTCTCGATCCACGAGTGCGCCACCCCGACGATCGGCTTGGCCAGGTCCTCGGCCGTATAGCCGATGCCGTGCAGGTAGGCGCGCGCGGCCGCACGCTCCGGGCCCTCGGTGAGGGCCCGGCTGCGGTGCTTGACGTCGAAGCTCGAGGGCGGGCTCACGCCGCGCGCACGTTACCGCGCCGGCCCAGCGCCTGGCGCGGCGCGAACTTCGTGCGCTGCGCCCGCTGGCTCTCCCAGCGCTCCAAGCGCGCAAGGTCACGTCGCACCCGCTCCGGGTCCACCTGGCGACCGGGCAGGTGCATGTTGGCCTCGCCGATCAGTCGGCGCTCGTCGGCGCTCAGCGCCATCCACTTGGCCAGCACGTCGTCGGAGTGAGGCAGGCGCGAGCTGCCATAGGGCTTGGAGTGGTCGGGAAAGGCCACGCAGTACTCGTTGAGCAGCTCCCCCGTCTCGAGCACGTAGGCCACGATCGGCTTGTGCGGGTAGATCAGATAGGCGTAAGCGGGCTCCTCGCGGCCGGCGCGATCGGACAGGCGCCCCCACACGCGCAGGAAGCCCAGCTCGCTGTACATCGCCCAGTCCTGCTCGTCCACGCACGAGCGCAGCAGCGCCCGCGCGCGCTGCTCGGCGCGGCGTTCGCGTCCAGGGTCATAACCGCCGGCGCCCATCGCCCGGCGACGCAGCACCCAGGCGTGGCGGGCGGCCGCGAGCGCGCGAGCGAGCGTTGGCCGAGCCAGCTCCCACAGCAGCACGACGAGGACCACTGCGCCCGTTCCCAGCGCGAGCGCCACGGGCTCTAGAGCTGCGCTCCGGGCGCGCCTCCGGCCGCCCGGGGGAAGAAGATCACACGCTCCGCATCGCGGGGCACCTCGGCGAAGCTCTTGACCAGCTCGGCTTCGCGGCGGCCACTCGTGGTCTCGCTCGGCACCGCCGCCCACATGCCCGCGTCGAGCTCGCGTCGGAAGGCCTCGATCAGCTCGCGCTCCTGCTCCGGCACCTCCACGTCGCCCTCGGCGAGCACGATCTCACCATGACCGGGCTTCATACGCAAGAGCTTCATCGTGATCAGATTATGCCAAACCGGCGAGAAGCGAACCTCAGTTCGCCCGCATCCTCTCCAGGTCCATCACATCCACCGGCCCCGGGCCCCCTCCCACGTCGCGCAGCCCCCGCGCCACCGCCTCGCCGGCCAGCTCCCGCGCGATCCGCGCGGCCTGCAGGACGTTGACCCCGAGCGCCAGCTGCGCCGCCAGCACCGAGGAGTGCGTGCAGCCCGAGCCGTGCGCTGCGCCGTCGGGGTGGCGCACGCCGTCGATGCTGACGATCCGTCCATCGCCAGCCGAGGCCAGGAACAGGTCGCACCCCTGGCTGCGATGACCCCCGGTCAGCACGACCACGCCCGGGCCGAGCGCCAGCACCGCGCGGATCAGCGCCTCGGCCTCATCCTGCTCGTCGCCGTAGGCGTCTCCCACCCCACCCCCGCCAAGCACGCGCGCCTCGGGCAGGTTGGGCGTAAGCACGCTTGCCCGCGGGAGGATCTCCGCGACGAGCGCGCTCCTCGCGTCATCCTCGAGCAGCTGCGCGCCGGACTCCGAGACCATCACCGGATCGACCACCACCGGGGTGCCGGTGGGCAGCTCGTCCAGCGCCTGGGCCACGGCCAGCGTGACCGCGGCCGAGCCGAGCATGCCCACCTTGACGGCATCCACGCGGATGTCGAGCAGGACTGCACGGATCTGCTCGAGCACCGCCTCCGGCGGGATCTGGTGGACCGCCCTGACCTCGAGCGTGTTCTGCGCCGTGATCGCTGTGATCGCGCTCGTACCGTGCACGCCGCAGCGGGCGAAGGCCTTGAGGTCAGCCTGGATCCCGGCCCCGCCCCCCGAGTCCGAGCCCGCGATCGTGAGCGCTGTCGCCGTCAGGGCTCCACGGGGGTCGAGGGGCGCTTGCGCGCTGGGAAGATCGAGTAGCTGCCGATCGCCGTGACGAGCGTACGGCCGTCCTCGTGGGTGACCTCACTGCGCATCACAGCCGTGCTGCGATTGCGGCGATCGAGCGTGGAGCGGCACACGATCTCACCCTCCACAGCCGTCTGTATGTAGTTGATCGCGATGTTGATCGTGGCTATGTGCTCGTCAGCGGTCGTCTGCACCCACAGCGTCGAGCCCATGCAGTAGTCCACCAGCGCGTAGGTCACCACGCCAGAGAGCATGCCGCCGCCGTTGATCAGCTCGGGGCGGATCTGCAGACGGATCGTCTGCGGGTCCTCCCAGCGCATGCCCATGAAGCTCGAGACCCCGTCGAGCGAGCGGGGACCGGTCTCGCCCTCCGTGGGACGGGCGCGAGTGGAGTCGGCTGCCATCGCGCGCAGGCTATCCAAACCTCCCCCCTTGACTTTTCTTCATTATCTCTATATAGTTGGTGTACAATGCTGTACGTCGAGCATCCCGAACGCAACCGCCCCGCGCACCGGCCGAGCCGGACGCGGGCCAGCGTGACCGGGCGATGTTCAGCTGGCAGCTGACGTCTCGTCTCATCACCTCCCGGTCCGGGGAGGGCGAGTTTCGTCCTCCCCGGACACCCCTCCCATCTCCGGCTGTCTTCCGAACAGCCGCCGCAAAGCCGTGCGCGTCCCTGGCCGCGCAAGACCAGAAAGGAACTCCCATGCCGCGGATCATCGTCACCACCGACCCCTCACTACCCGCGTCGAGCACCACAGTGCTGCTCGACGAGACAGTCCAGTCCGTCCACCTCAGCAGCGAGCACGCCGCCGCGCAGCTCGTGCAGAGGCTCGCCTGGGCCGTGGGCGACGCCGAGAGCGCCGAAGGCACCCCATCGACGAAGTGGCCCGAGCGCGCAGCGCCGGCCCGCAGACCGCGCGCCCGTTCGAACGCGCGTATGGCGGTCAGCTCCGGGCACCTACAGGTTTCAAGCGCCTGAAAGACACACTCCTGGCACACCCGGTGCGCTGAATCGACACGAAGCGATGCCCCGCATCACTTCACGGTCTCTAGCGTGCCGGGCGTGTTACCGAAAGACTGCTCTCCCTGCTCCTCCCCACGAGCGCTCGGACGCATCGGCGAGGAGCTTGCGGCAGCGCACCTCGTAAGGCGCGGCTTCACGATCGTTGCCCGCAACGTACGCACGCGCCATGGGGAGATCGACCTGATCGCTCACGGCGACGCCGCGCTGGTGTTCGTGGAGGTCAAGACCCGGCGGGCCAGCGCTGGAGCCCCGCTTGCGATCGAGCCACTTGCCGGCCTACGCACCCAGCAGCGCGCGCGGCTGCGTCGGCTCGCAGCCGCGTGGCTGAGCGAGTCGGGCGCCAAGCGGCCTACCGCGCGGGCCATCCGCTTCGACGCCATCGGCGTGACACTCGACGCTCGCGACAGGCTGATGCGCCTCGACCATCTCGAAGATGCCTGGTAGGCGGCCGGGTGGCTAAAGCGCGAGCTGCTGATAGGCCAAGGACTGGAAGGACATCCTGTGCAGCGGCGAGACACCGTTGCGAAGGATCGCCTCGCGGTGCGACGGGGTCGAGTAGCCAACGTGCTCGGCGAAGCTCCAGCCCGGATGCAGGGCGTCGGCGTGGCGCATGTAGCGATCGCGGGTGACCTTGGCCACGATCGAGGCCGCGGCGATCGCGGCGCTCGTGGCATCGCCGTCGACGATCGCGCGTTGCGGACGCTCGAACTCGGCCACCGAGAAGCCATCGCTCAGGCAGATCACCTCGCCGGCCAGATCGCGCGTCACCCCGCGCAGCGCGTCGCGCAGCGCAGCGAGGTTCGTCTTGTGCAGGCCGCGCGAGTCGATGCCACGCACACAGCGGCTCACCACGTGGACGCGTGCGGCGCTGCGGAGCACCAGCGGATACAGCTCCTCACGCGCCTCGGGGGTGTGTTGCTTGGAGTCGTTCAGCGCGGACAGCGAGCGCAGCTCGCGGGTGGTCAGCGCCTCGTAGTCGAACAGCACTCCGGCGGCCACCAACGGTCCCGCCAGGCACCCTCGCCCGGCCTCGTCGGCGCCCGCCACGAAGCGATACTCGAGCCGGCGGTCGAAGGCGAACAAGCGCTGTCCGCTGCTCGCCCGGCGCCGCCTGCGCCGGGACCGTGCCGTGGAGCCGGAGCTGCGCCGGGAAGCAGGAGCCATCTCGCCCTCAGCAGAGGCAGTGTCGCTAGAAGATGCCGATGCGGTCGGGGGGCCAGTAGGTGGCGATCGCCTGGCCGATGACCCATCCGGTGGGGACTGGTCCCCAGAACCTGCTGTCGTCGGACTCGCCACGATTGTCGCCCATCATGAACCAGTGTCCGGCCGGAACCTTGATCACCTTGGGGAAGTTGCAGTCGAGCGAGGCCGGTTCGGCGCAGGGCCTGATGTAGGAGTCCTTCTCGGCCACGAACTGGCTCGTGCCGGCGGCCCTGCGAAAGACGTGGCCTTCCTTGATGTACATTTCGTCCCCGGGCCCCGCGACGATGCGCTTGATGAAGTTCACGCTCGCCTCCTTGGGGTTGGACTGCACGCAGGCTTCCCCACCGGGCGTGACGTCGTGCAGCACCGGGCCGCACTCCTGGTTCTCGGCGCCTTCGGGCGGATGGAAGACGGCGATCTCGCCCACGTGCGGTTTGCCGAGGTCCATGCCGATGCGGTTCACCAGCACCCGCTGGCCGACGGCGAGCGTCGGTTCCATCGAGCCGCTGGGAATCCGGTAGGGCTTGATCAGGAAGGCCTGGATGCCGAGCGCGAGACCGAGCGCTACGGCGATGATCACAACGAGCTCCACGATCGCGCCCGTGGTCGATTTCGTGCGTTTTTTACCAGACTTCGCAGTCAACGTCGCATTGGCGGCTACGTTCGCAGCAGAGCGCGTCCGCGCCTTGCCGGACACCGCGCCTGAGCTTGCGCTCTTGCCGCGCCCAGCGCTCGGGCTCACGCCTACGCCTGCTGGTCGCCGGCTGGAGCGCCATCCTCGGCGCCACCGGCATCGGAGGAGCTGTCGGTCGCATCAGCCGACTGGGCGGTGGCAGCGTCAGGCGCCTCGGCCGCGGTGTCCGCGGCGGAGTCCTCTGGGGACTCGGCTTGTTCCTGACTGGTGCCCTCGACGAGCTCCTCGCCGACCTGCTGGTCGGGGTTGAGCTCGGCGACCGCCTCCTCCGCGGTCACTCCATCCGCATCCGTCGCCTGCGTGGGCTCGTGCAGCAGGCCCGGCTGGACCAGCTCCTCCGGACCCGTGTAGCGACGCTCGCGCACCCGTGCGCGCTTACCCACCCGATCGCGCAGGTAGTAGAGCTTCGCCCGGCGCACGTCCCCCCGTGCCGCCAGCTCGATGCGCTCGATCTTGGGCGAGTGCACCGGGAACATCCGCTCGACTCCTACGCCAAACGACTGCTTGCGCACCGTGAACGTCTCACGGGCACCGTGCCCTTGACGCTTGATCACCACGCCCTCGAAGACCTGCACACGACTGCGGGCGCCCTCGATCACCTGGAAGTGGACCTTGACGCGGTCGCCCGGTGAGAACTGAGGTACGCGGCGCAGCTGCGCGCGCTCGATGGTTTCAATGACGCTGCTCATAAGAAGGAAGTCCGCGCCTGTTCGGCCACTGCACGCTCCACGACGGAGCACTGGGCCAGCGCGAGGCAGCAATGGTAGCGAACCGCCGGCTCGCCACGCCGCACCAGGATCCGCTCAGCCCTCGGGCGGAGGGTCGGCGAGTTCGCGTCCACGCTCGCGACTGCGCTCACGCCGCCACTGCTCGATGCGCCCGTGATGCCCCGAGAGCAGCACCTCAGGGACCCGCCAGCCGCGATACTCGGCGGGACGCGTGTAGTGGGGGTACTCGGGGTCGCCCTCGAGCGCGCGGCTGAAGGACTCCTCCGCGGCCGACTCCTCGTGGCCGAGGGCGCCCGGCAGCTTACGCATCACCGCATCGCACAGCACCATCGCCGCTAGCTCGCCGCCGCTGAGCACGTAGCGGCCGATCGAGACCACGTCACTGGCGAAGTGCTCCACGATGCGCTCGTCGAAGCCCTCATAGCGACCGCACAGCAGCGTCAGAGCGGGCTCACTGGCGAGCTCGTCCACGAGACGATCGTCCAGCAGCCGCCCCCCGGGCGCCAGCGCGATCACACGCCGCTGCTCACGCAGCCGCACCGGGTCGATGCCGTAGTGGGCGCGCAGGGCGCTATCGAGCACGTCGACGCGCAGCACCATGCCGGCTCCGCCCCCGAACGGCGTGTCATCGACCTGCCTGCCACTCAGAGGCGTGTGGTCGCGGGGGTTTATCAGCTCCAGGGTGGAGCCGGACGCGAGTACGTTGGCAACGTGGCGCTGGGAGGCAAGCCACGAGAACCACTCGGGGAACAGCGTGACGACATCGACGTTCAACTCGGTCCCCCAGCTGCTTCGTCGTCCGGGCGCACGCCGCCCGCGGGAGGGCTCGGGTCGAGAAAGCCCGCGTTCACCTCGATGCGCCCAGCTGCCGGCTCGACGCTGCGCACGGCGTCTTTGACCATCGGGATCAGCAGCGCCGAGCCGCCGCCGGGGGGCATCACTTCCAGCGCCTCACACGAGGGCAGCTCGAGCATGCGCTCGACCTTTCCCAGCAGTTGCTCCCCATCGAAGACCGAGCAGCCCTCCAGCTCATGAGCCCACCATTCGCCCTCCTCGAGCTTAGGAGCGTCGCGGCTGTCGAGGCTCAGCTCGCGCCCGCGCAGCGCTTCGGCCGCCTCGCGGCTGTCGACGCCCTCCAGGCGCACTATCGGGCGCTGCTCGGTGCCCGCCCGGCGCACGATCGCGGTGGGGTTGTGGGCGACCTCGAGCTCCGCGCCGAGCACCAGCATCCGCGCCCGCGGGCGCGTGACGTAGAAGCTTCCATCGAGGCCGTGCGGACGTCCGACCCGTCCCACCGTCATCCTCGACGGCGCGGCGGCGTCGCGTGCATCCGCAGGACGTTCGCTCGGCTCCCCGGTCAATCGACGATGTCGACGAGCACGTGGCTGCCCTCGCCGGCAGCCGCCGCTTTGACCACCGTGCGCAGCGCATGGGCAGTGCGTCCGCCCCGGCCGATCACCCGACCGTAATCATCGGCCGCAACGCACAGCTCGAGCACGACCGTCCCGCCATCCTCCTCGAACTGCTCGACGGCAACAGCGTCGGGGTCATCGACCAAGCCTTCGGCCAGGTACTCCAGCAGTCGCTTGGGGGTATCCGCGGGCATCTTCTCGGGAGACCCGCGGCCCCGCTAGCTGGTCCTGGTCTCGATGCCCTGGATGCGCAGCAGCTTGCGCACGGTGTCCGAGGGCTGCGCGCCGCGTGCCAGCCAGTTGCGCGCCCGCTCCTCGTCGATCACGATCGTCGAGGGGTTGGTCTGCGCGTTGTAGTGGCCGATCGTCTCGATCACACGTCCGTCGCGCGGCGAGCGCTGGTCGGCTACGACCACGCGCCACATTGGGTCCTTCTTGCCGCCCACTCGCGTGAGCCTGAGCCTGACTGCCACGTTTTCCTCTCTACGATCGGCACTAGTGTTTGCGGATGTCGATTTCGCCGCTGAACATCACGGCGTATAGACACACGTCCAGCGACAGAGCTTAGACGGTGCGCTGCCTCAGCGCAGGATGGCGCCGGGGCGGAGCTCAGCGGGCGTTGCGCATGAGGGCGCCGATATCGGGCATCTTGCCCCGTCCCACCTGGCGCATCACCTTGCGCATCTGAGCGAACTGCTTGACCAGTTTGTTGACCTGCTGCACGTTGGTACCCGAGCCGCGCGCGATCCGCAGCCGCCGCGAACCCTTGATCAGCTCCGGTCGGCGGCGCTCCTCGGGCGTCATCGACAGGATGATCGCCTGGATCCTGTCGAGCTCGCGCTCGTCGACCTTCATGTTCTTCAGCTGCTGTCCGCCGAAGCCCGGGATCATCCCCAGCAGGCTCGTCAGCGGACCCATTTTCCTGATCATCTTCAGCTGGTCGAGGAAGTCGTCGAGCCCGAACTCGTTGCGGCGCAGCTTGCGCTCGAGCTCCTTGGCGTCGCTCTCGTCGAACTGCTGCTCGGCCTTCTCGATCAGGCTCATCACATCGCCCATGCCGAGAATCCGCTGGGACATGCGGTCGGGGTGGAAGCGCTCGAACTGGTCGAGCTTCTCGCCGGTGGACGCGAACAGGATCGGCTTCCCCGTCACAGCCTTTACCGACAGCGCAGCACCACCGCGCGCGTCGCCGTCGAGCTTGCTCATGACCACGCCGTCGAACTGCACCGCCGCGGCGAAGCTCTCTGCCACGTTGACAGCGTCCTGTCCGGTCATCGCGTCGACCACCAGCAGCACGTCGTGTGGTTTGACCGTGTCGCGGATGCGCACCAGCTCGTTCATCAGCTGCTCGTCCACATGCAGGCGGCCGCTGGTGTCCACGATCAGAACGTCCTTGCCCTCGCTCTTGGCGCGTTCCAGCGCCCAGGCTGCAATCTCGACGGGGTCGCGGTCGGTTCCCTGCTCGTACACCGCCGCTCCCGCCTGGGCGCCCACCTTCACGAGCTGATCGACGGCCGCCGGTCGATAGACGTCGCACGCCGCCACCGCCACAGATGAGGAGTGCTCCTCGCGCAGGTAGCGGGCGAGCTTTGCCGTGGCGGTCGTCTTGCCCGAGCCCTGCAGGCCCGCCATCAGGATCACTGTGGGCGGTCGGGGCGAGAAGCTGAGGCCGGCCGCTGCGCCCCCCATCAACTCGGTGAGCTCCTCGTGGACGATCTTCACAACCTGCTGGCCGGGGTTGAGCTTGCCGATCACATCGGCGCCGAGACAGCGCTCCTTCAGCTGCGCGGTGAACTGCCTGACGACTTTGAAGTTGACATCGGCCTCCAGCAGCGCAAGGCGGATCTCGCGCATCGCCGCGTCGACGTCCTCCTCGGTGAGCGTGCCGCGCTGGCGCACATCGGCCAGCGTTCCCTGGAGCTTCTCCGCGAGCGAATCGAACATGACCGTGTGATTCTCGCAGCCACCGCGCCCGCCTCAGGCGCAGCACGCGGGGGCGGCGGGCGCCCTCAGGCGCCCGGGCCCACTGCGGGCGGTGTGGGCGGCTCCTTGGGCGCCTTCTTCTCGCCCTCCACGCGGCGCGTGAGCGCGTCGCCGATCCCACCGAACGCCTGGGCGAACTCGGAAGGGACGACGAACACCTTGTTGGAGTCGCCTTCGGCCAGGCTGGGCAGCATCTGCAGGTATTCGTAGCTCAGCAGCTCACGGTTCGGTTTGCCCTCGTGGATCGCCGTGAAGACCGTGTCGATCGCCTTGGCTTCACCTTCGGCGCGCAGGATCGCAGCCTGACGCTCGCCCTCGGCGTCGAGCACGGCGGCCTGCTGGGCGCCCTCGGCGTTGAGCACGGCAGCCTGCTTGGCGCCCTCGGCCGTGAGGATCTGCGCCTGCTTCTCGCCTTCTGCGGTCAGGATCGCCGCGCGCCGGTCGCGCTCGGCGCGCATCTGCTTCTCCATCGCGCTGCGGATGTCCGGCGGCGGGTCGACCGACTTGATCTCCACGCGATTGATCCTGATGCCCCACTTGCCCGTGGCCTCGTCGAGGACGGTGCGCAGCTCGGTGTTGACGTTCTCACGAGCCGTCAGCGTCGCCTCCAGCGTCAGTCCGCCGATGACGTTTCTCAAGGTCGTGACCGTCAGCTGCTCGATCGCCTGCAGCGGGTTGGCGATTTCATAGGAGGCCGAGCGCGGGTCGGTGATGGTGAAGTAGAGGACCGTCTCGATGCCCACCACCACGTTGTCTTCGGTGATCACCGACTGGGGCGAGAAGTTCACGACCTGCTCGCGCAGGTCCACCAGCGGCTTGACCCGGTCGATGAACGGGGTGACGATAGTCAGGCCGGGCTCGAGCGTGCGGCTGTAGCGGCCCAGGCGCTCCACCACCCCGGCGCGCGCCTGTGGGATCACACGAATTGAGCGCGAGGCGACGATCAGCGCGAACACAACGATCACGGCAATGACGATCAGAGCAACCATGGGGACGGAATTCCTTTCTCGTGACTTAAACGAGAGCGTATCCCTAAACGGCGCCCACCCAACGGGGCTGTCCAAATAACCCGGGCCTGTCCGAATAACAAGGCGTCTGAGCCGTCCGAGGGCCAAGCGAGGCAAGGACGCAGCGATCGAAGTGTGCTGCGCACACGAGAGAGCGAGGACGCAGCATCGCGCCGGCCATCGGGCGGCTCAGTGCATTACGAGCGCGGTGGCTCCCCGTATCTCCACGACCTCGACGCGCTCGCCGACGTCGATCACCTCGTCCTCGTCATAGCTGCGCGCGGTCCACACCTCGCCGCCCTCGATCCGTACGCAGCCCACGCCCTCGTCGTTGGCGATTCGCTCGAGCACCATCGCGCGCCTGCCCACGAGTGCCGCGGCGCCGGTGCGGATCGCGGGCGGTAGGCGGCGGTGTCGGCGGGCTACGGGGCGCAGCGTGCCGACGACGATCACGGAGGCGAGCACGAACACGAGCACTGTGAGCAGTGCGCCGACGCCCAGCAGGCTGACGACCGCTGCCAGCGCGGCCCCCAGCGCGAACGGCAGCAGGTACAGCCCGCCCTGGTGCATCTCACCGATACCGAGGATGGCTGCAGCCACCAGCCAAAGGATCCACATAGCTGCAGGTTAGCTCTCGGCGATCAACGCGCGGGCGAAATCGTCGGGGTCGAACGGGCGCAGGTCCTCGACGGACTCCCCCACACCGATCAGCTTGACCGGCAGCGAGAGCTCACGGGCGATCGCCAGCGCGATCCCGCCGCGTGCGGTTCCGTCGAGCTTCGTCAGCACCACCCCGCTCACCTGTGCGGTCTCGGCGAACAGCTTGGCCTGGCGCAGACCGTTCTGGCCTGTGGTGGCGTCGATCGTCAGCAGCGTCTCATGTGGCGCGCCCTCGAGCTGGCGTGCGATCACGCGGCGTACCTTGCCCAGCTCGCCCATCAAGTCGTCTTGGGTGTGGAGGCGCCCGGCGGTGTCCACGATCACGACGTCGACTCCGCGGGTTCGTGCCTGGGCGATCGCCTCGAAGGCCACGGCGCCGGGGTCTGAGCCCTCGGCGCCGGTCACGATCTCACAGCCGGCACGCTCGGCCCAACCTTCGAGCTGCTCGGCCGCCGCCGCCCTGAAGGTGTCGGCGGCCGCCAGCAGCACGCTGACCCCGAGCTCGTTGTGCAGGTGCCAGGCGAGCTTTCCGATGGTGGTCGTCTTGCCGGTGCCGTTGACGCCGACGGCCATGATCACGGTCGGCTCGGGGCGGATGTCGATGCGCGAATCGCCGACGCGTGCGGTGTCCGCGAGCAGGCCGATCAGGCGCTCGCTGAGCGCCTCGCCGCCCTCGAGGTCGCCGGCGGCTGCTTCGCTCTCGAGCGTCGCCACCACCGAGGCCGTCGTGCTCGCGCCCACGTCGGCCATGATCAGCGCCTCCTCGAGCCGTTCCCAGGTCTGCTCGTCGAGCTCGCCGAACAGCGTCGCCTGGATCTCCGAGCCGAGCGCCTGGCGCGTCTTGGCCATGCTCTCGCGCAGACGGCGGAACAACCCACCGCGCTGGCGCCGGCCCCCTCCCTGCTCCTGCTTGTGCCCTTCAGGGTGCTCGCCGGATGCAGAGCCGCCGTCCCCTGCGGGCTCGACAGTTATGAACAGATCGCTCCAGTCACGTGCCACGGGCCGCGCGACTGTAGCAGCGCCTCGCCTCTCAGGCGACCTCTGCGACCTCGGGCGTCTGCTCCCCCTCGGCGCTTTCTGCCGGGAGCCGGCGCGAGAGGACCTTGGAGACGCCGTCCTGGCCCATCGAGACCCCGAACAGCCAGTCCGCGGCCTCCATCGTGCGCTTCTGGTGGGTGATCACGATGAACTGCGCCCGGTCTGCGTAGCGGCGCAGGAGCGAGAGGAAGCGGTCGAGGTTGAGATCGTCGAGCGCTGCCTCGACCTCGTCGAGGATGTAGAAAGGGCACGGTCGCGCCAGGAACACAGCGAACAGGAAGGCCAGAGCCGTCATCGACTTCTCGCCTCCTGAGAGCAGTGTCAGGCGCTTGGTTGCCTTGCCCGCCGGTGTGATCTCGATCTCCACCCCCGGCAGCTGCTCCTCCCCGCCGCGAAGCTCGGCCTCGCTCTCGGCCTCAGCCGCGGCCTCGATCGCCTCGGCGTCCTCGCCGCCCGCCGGCAGCGGTTGCCCTCCCAGGACCGGGCGCTGTGCCTGCTCATCTGCGATCAGCCGCAGCTTGCCCGAGCCTCCCGGGAAGACGTCTTTGGCCAGCTCTTCGAAGTTGCGCGCAGCCGCCTGGAACGTCTCCTCGAACGTCTCCTGGATCTGGCGGTCGGTCTCGCGGATGACGCTGCGCAGCTCACGCAGCGCAGTCTCGAGGTCGGTGCGCTGGCCCTCCAGCTCCTCGACGTGCTCGAGCGCCTCCGAGTACTCCTCCTGAGCCAGCGGGTTCACCGGCCCCAGCTGCTCACGCCGGCGGGTCAGACGCTCGACTCGTGCCCGCAGTGCCGCGGCGGCCTCCTCGTCGAGCTCCTGCTCGGCTGCGGGCTCCTGGGTCTGCTCCTGGGGTCGCTCGCCCTCGGCCAGCTTGCCGATACCCAACCGCTCGGCGACCGTCTCCAGCTCCATCCGCGCCTCCGCTGCCTGATCGCGCAGACGCTGCGCGGCCACCTCGGCGCTGGTCACCGTCTCTCCAGCCGCACGCAGCGCCGCCTGGATCTCGGCCTCCTGCGCTGAGCAGGTGCGCAGCTGCGCGGCCATCGCCTCTCCCGCCTGCCGGTCGGCTGCGAGCTCCTGCTCCAGCTGCGCGACGAACCACTGCACGGCCTCGGCCGCGTGCTCGAGAGTGCTGGCAAGCCGCTGCGCACACGGCGCCGTGGCCCGATCGCTGTTGAGCTGTGCGCGCAGCCGCTCCAGGCGGGCCACGCGCTCCAGGCGTTCGCGCTCCAGACGCTCGACCTGTCGGCGCTCGGCTGCAAGCTCACCCTCGAGCTCGGCCTTGCGCACCGCCAGCGGACCGTCGGCGGGGGCCGTGCGACGCTGCTCGATCAGCCAGTCGGTGCGCCGAACCGCCTCGCCCGTCTCTGCCTCGCGGCGCTCGGAGTGCCGCAGCGCCGTCTCAGCGCCAGCGCGGGCATCTTCGGCCGCGGACAGCTCCTGGGCCATCTGCTCGCCGAGGGCGCGCGCCGCGTGCTCGGCCTGAGCTGCCTGCTCAGAGGCCTCGATCAGCCGGTCGCGTTCGTTGCGCCGAGCGAGCACACGCTCGCTGCCGCCCTCGCTCAGCTGGCGCACCTCACCCCAGGCCGCAAACCACACGCGGCCCTGGCGGGTCGCCGCCACGCCCGAGAAGTCCTCGGGTAGATCCTCCAGGCGCTCCACCACCCAGGCATCGGCGAGCAGGCGCGCAGCGAGGTCGATCACCTCAGCGGGTCCGCTGAGAAGGTCCACCAGGCGCAGTGCACCGGCGACCGGCTCGTTCACGTTTGACGCCGGGGGCGTGGCTCGATCCCGCGTGGACACAAGGGCCGTGGCGCCGTCGGGCCCGGCGCGGTCGAGCAGTGCCTCTGCACCCGGCACGTCACTCGCGAGGACCGCGTCGAGGCGTCCACCCAGGGCAGCCGCCAGCGCAAGCTCGTAGCCGTCCTTGACGCTCAGCTCCTCGCTCAGGGCCTTTGCCGAGCCATCCGCCATGCCCGCGCTCACACGCGCATGACCACGCAGGAACTGGTTGGCCGCGGCCAACTCCGAGCCGACCCGCGCCGCCTCGCGCCGTGCCTCCTGGACGGAGCGCTCAGCCTCAGCCAGGCGGCGGCGCGCACTCTCGGCCTCGGCGTCGGCCTGCTCGCGCGCGCCACGCGCAGCCTCGAGCTCCGCTGCTACCTCCGCCACAAGCGTCTGCTGGCGCTCGCGCTCCTGGGCGAGCTCTGCCACTTCGCGCTCGATCTCGCGCTCACGCCCGGCCTCGATCTGGGCGAGCTCGGCTTCGAGCCCGGCGATGCGCTCGGCCCCGCCCGACGCATGCTCCTCCTCGCCACCTTCGGCGCCGGCGGAGCCGAGGCTCCCCAGCTCGAGCTCGAGCCGCTCGATCCGACGCGCGAGGCTATGCGCGTGGGCGCCAACCTGCTCCGCGCGCAGTCCCAGGCGCTCGCGTGAGGTGCGCGCCTCGTACACACGACGGGAGAGCGCGTCGTGGCGCTCGGCGCGCTCGGACAGCGCGCGCTCGGCCGCTCCGCGGCGATCGATCGTCTCCTGCAACCTGGCCTCGATCTCGCTGCGCCCCGTGCGCGCCTCGGCCACGGCCGCCTCGGCGACCTCGAGCTCCACGCCGCAGACCCGAGCCGCGTCGCGGGCCAGCTCCCAGCGCGCCTGCAGGATCTGGCGCTCGAGGCGCTCATGCAACTCAGCTGCTTCGGCCTGGCGCTTGAGCGGGCGCAGGCGGGTGCGCGCCTCACGCTCGATGTCAAGCGCGCGATCGAGGTTCTCCTGGGTGCGCTCGAGCTTGAGCTGCGCTCGCCGGCGGCGCTTGCGGTGCTTGCCAAGCCCGGCCGCCTCCTCGATCAACAGACGCCGATCGCGCGGCTTGGACGTGACGATCCCATCCACGCGGCCCTGCGAGATGACCGAGTGCGACTCCTTACCCAGGCCCGTGTCTGAGAGCACCTCGATCACGTCTGTCAGGCGACAGCGGGCGCCGTTGAGCTTGTAGCCACCCTCGCCGTTGCGATCCAGACGGCGCACGATCGAGATCTCGCTCAGAGGCAGATCGACCGTCCCGTCGGAGTTGTCCAGCACGATCTCCACCTCGGCCGCGCTGCGTGGCTGCACGCCGCGTCCGCCGCCGAAGATGACGTCCTGCATCGACTGCCCGCGTACGGCCAGCGGAGACTGCTCGCCCATCGCCCACAGCACCGCGTCGGTCACGTTGGACTTGCCCGACCCGTTCGGCCCGACAACCACGCTCACGCCCTCGCCAAAGTCCAGGCGCGTGCGATCGGGGAACGACTTGAAGCCGCTGAGGCTCAACGACTTCAGGCGCATGGATGAACCATCTTCCCCATCACTCCTCCGCGAGCCGCTCCACGGCTGCCCGCGCCGCCTCCTGCTCGGCCTGCTTCTTGCTGCGACCCCTGCCACTGCCGAGCTCGCGACCGTCCACGAGTGCCGTCACGGCGTAGGTCCGCTCGTGCGGCGGCCCCTCCTCGCCCGTGACCTCGTAGCTCACCTCCGCGCCTCTGCGCGCGAGCAGCTCCTGCAGGGCCGACTTGAAGTCCACGGGGTTCTCCAGCGCCTCCTCGATCTCCGGCGTGAACGCCTCCACGACCGCCTCGGCCGTGCGCTCGTAGCCGGCCTGCAGGTAGCACGCCCCGATCACCGCCTCGATCACCGACGCCAACACCCGCTCCGTCCCCACCAGCGCAGCAGTGCTCGCACGCCCACCCGCAGGCGCAGCCGCACGCAACCGCTCGGGCAGGCCAAGGCGCTCGGCCACCGCCCGACAGGAGACCCCTGAGACCGCCTGTGCGCGGATCTTGGTGAGACGTCCGGCACCGAAGCGCTCGGCCTCCAGGCGGGGATACAGATGCGTGGTCACAGCCAGCGCCAGCACGCTGTCGCCGAGAAACGCCAGCCGCGTGTAGGAGTCGCTGCGGCGCTCGCTCCAGGAGGCGTGGGTGAACACCTGCCGGGCGAGATCCTCGGGCAGCTCCTCGAGGAGCTCCGCCAGCAGCATCATCGTCCTGCATTGGGGGTTCCCTGGTGGCTCAACACGAAGTCCACCGCAGCGCCCACGGTCAGGATCTGGGCGGCCTGCTCGTCGGACATGCTCACCCCGTAGGTGTCCTCCAGCTCCTGCACGAGCGTGTAGAGGTCGAGCGAGTCCGCCTCCAGGTCCTCCTTGAAGCGGGTCTGCTCGGTGATCTGCTGCGCGTCCGCGTCGAGCTCGTCGGCGAGATGAGCGCGGATCAGCTCGAATATGGGCTCACGGGCGTCGCTCATCCTGCTTCGAGCAGGCTAGCGTCCGGCGCGGACGCCGGCGAGCGCCTGAGCGCCCCCGCCTGCTCGAGCGCACGCTGGGTCTGGCCCACGATGTCCTCGCGGGCGCCCCGCTCGGCGCGGAGGATCGCCTGGGCGAAGCCGACCCGCGTGAAGCGCCCGTGGGGAACCACTCCCAGGCGTCTGAGGCCGAGCAGGTAGGCGCCCCCGTTGGCCTCGGGGTCGATCTGCTGGCGGAACCCCGACAGCGCTCCCCGTAGCAGCGCACCTCCGAGCTTGCCTCGTGTCGAGGACATCGCCGCGTCGCGGATCGCGCCGAGCATCGTCTGCGAGACCGCCTCCATCAGCTTCAGGGACACGTTGCCGGTGAAGCCGTCGGTCACGATCACGTCGGCCACGCCGCCCATCAGGTCGCCGCCCTCGACGTTGCCGACGAACTCGAACGCATCGAGTCCCGCCTCGGCGCGCTGCGCGAGCTCGGCGTGGGACTCGAGCACGAGCGCGCTGCCACGCTCTGACTCCTCGCCGTTCGAGAGCAGGCCCACGCGCGGCCGCGCCACCCCCAGCACGATCCGTGCGAGCGCCGCGCCCATGAATGCGAACTGCACGATGTGCTCACGCCGAGCCTCGGCGTTGGCCCCCACGTCGAGCAGCGTCACAGGTCCGTCGGGGACCGGCAGAGGGATCGCCAGCGCGGGGCGGTAGATGCCGCGTGCGCGTTTGATGTTGAACGTGCCCGCGGCCAGCGCCGCGCCGGTGGCGCCGGCACACACCAGCGCCTGCGCCCGGCCCTCGGCCACCGCGCGCGCGGCCTGCACGATCGACGCCTCGGGCGTGCTGCGAGCCGCCTTGACGGGATCGACGGCCTTCGCGATCGATACCGGTGCGTCGATGACCTCCACCCCCTCGGGCAGGGTGGCGGGAAGCGCCATCTCGGCGACGGGGCCGAACAGGAGCAGGCGTGCTCCGTCCTGTGCGGCGAGCAGTGCGCCGGCGGCCACCTCGCCCGCGCCGAGATCGGCGCCGTTGCAGTCGACTGCCACCACGGGCTGCGCCTGGGGCGATGCCGTGGGAGGGGAGGCGGCCGCCTCTGGCGTCACCGCGCGCTAGGAGTGGTCGTGATCGTGATCGTGCTCGTGCGCGCCGGGCGTCACGATCTCACGGCCCGCATAGGTTCCGCACACCGGGCATACGCGGTGGGGACGGCGCGGGCTGTGGCACTGGGGGCAGGCGTTCAGCGCAGGCGTGCCGATCTTGTGCTGCGCGCGGCGCTTGGCCGTGCGGCTATGAGACTGCTTTTTCTTGGGGACGGCCATCGGGCACAGAAGGCTACCAGGGTGCGCTGCCCATCCGGTCCTACTCGAGCTTCAGCTCGCTCAGCTTCGCCCAGCGGGGGTCGGGAGCCGACTCGTGTCGGTGCTCCGGCCCGGCCTCGTTGAGGTCGACAGCGCACACCGGGCACAGGCCGGCGCAGTCCTCGCGGCAGAGGATCTTGGCGGGCATCGCCAGCGCGAAGGCGTCGCGTGCCCAGGCGGCCAGGTCGACCACCTCGTCCCGGACGTAGGGGCTGTCCAGCTCCTCGCCTTCACCAGGCCGATCGACCTCGCGCGCGTCCACCTCGAGCACCGGGGCGGCGGGCTTCAGGCAGCGCATGCAGGGTCCGCTGAGCGCCGCGACGAAGAGCAGGCGCAAGGCGTAGCCGCCGCCTGTCATCCGCGAGACGGTCAGCTCCACGGGCACGCTCGCAGGTAGCGCCTCGTAGCGCTCGCTGCCGAGCACGAGCGGCTCGACTGCGACCTCGAGCTCCAGGCGCCGGCCCTCACCCGCGCTCAGGCGCAAACCCGCCAGGTCGAAGTCATGCGTCCCCATGGCCATCGCCTCCAGGCTAGCGACCCTATCGAGCGCTCATCCGGACGTTACGGCCGGCGGCGAAAGAGTCCACTCTCGAGACGCTTGCGAACAGCTCTCGCTCGATCTCCGATCAAAGGGCATGCGGGCATCGCCGGCCCGCGGGACGGGGGCCGGGCGCACACTGAAAACGCCGAGTCCGGGGGGGGCGGCAGAGCGCTCCCACCGCGACCTTCAAGCCTGTGTGACGAGCTCCCGCTTGAGGATCTTGCCCGTGGCGTTGCGCGGCAGCTCGTTCATGAACACGACCTCACGCGGCACCTTGTAGCGGGCGAGGTTCTGCTTGACGTAGCTCTTGATCTGCTCCTCGGTCAGGGTGGTGCCGTTGCGCGGCACCACGAACGCCTTCAGGCGCTGGCCGAACTCCGCGTCCTCGATGCCGACGACCGCCGCCTCTTCGATCTCGCTGTGATCGGCCAGCAGGTCCTCGACCTCGCGGGGGAAGACGTTCTCGCCTCCGCTGACGATCATTTCGTCGTCGCGGCCGTCCACGAACAGGCGTCCCCCCTCGTCGAAGTGCCCCACATCGCCCGTGCTCATAAGCCCGCGGACGATCTCCTTGCCGCCACCGCCGGTGTAGCCCTCGAACATCAGCTCGTTGGCCACGAAGATGCGCCCGCCGTGCCCCCGCGGGACCTCCTGCCCGTCGGCATCGAGCAGCTTTACCACCGTGCCGACCGGTGCACGCCCCGCCGTGCCGGGCGCTGCGCGCAGGTCCTCGGGGGTGGCGATCGTCGCCCACGCGACCTCGGTCGAGCCGTAGAGGTTGTAGAGGACGTCGCCGAAGGTGTCCATCGCGCGGGTGGCCATCTCGCCCGGCAGCGCCGAGCCGCTGAGCGCGATGATCTTCAGCGCGCTCAGGTCATAGCGCGCGATCGTCTCGGGCCCGAGGTCGAGGATCCGCTGCAGCATCACCGGCACGAGCGCCAATGCGCTCGCGCGGTGCTCGGCCACGGCCTTCAGCGTCTCCTCCGGGTCGAACTTGCGCCGCAGGACGAGCGTCGAGGACAGCGGCAGCGCGAGCGTGAAATGAGCGAAGCCCCACGAGTGGAACATGGGCGCGGCGATCATCGTCGTCTCGCGCGCCTTCAGCGGGATCTTCGAGAACAGCGAGGCCACGGGCTCCAGCGAGTCGGGCTGTTTGCGCGTGGCGCCCTTGGGTGCGCCTGTGGTCCCGGAGGTGAGGATCACCACGCGCCCTTTCTCCGCCGGCGGCGTGGGGTCGGAGCTGTCCCCGCGCGCGATCAGCTCCTCGAGCAGAGGGGCCCCGGAGCCCTCGGTCTCGCTCGCTGCAGAGGCGTCCCTCGGCTCGCTCCATGCGACGAAGCGCAGGCGGTTGGCCGCACCCTCGCGCACCAGCTCGGCGAACTCCTCGTCGTAGATAACGGCCACTGGGTTCTCGCGCGCGAGAACGTCTGCGATCTGCGGCCCGGCGAAGGCCGTGTTCAGATAGAGAGCGCTCGCGCCGAGCTTCGAGCAGGCCACGGTCGCCTCGACGAAGCCGCGGTGGTTGCGGCACATGATCGCCACGCCGTCCTGCTCTGAGATCCCCGCGCGGGCCAGCTCGTGCGCCAGCGCGTTGGTCCGCCTGTGCACTTCCTCGAACGTGAGCGTCCCACGCTCGTCCACGATCGCCGCGCGCTGCGGGAAGCGGGCGGCCGAGCCGACATAGGCGGCCGCCGGTGTGGGACCCCAACGGCGCAGCGCGGCAATCGAGCGCACCGCCCGGTCGGGCCGCACTGGAGTGAGGATCCCGGTGTCGAGCAGCGTCCGTGCAACGAACAGCTTGTACCTGGCCACCTGAGCGTTCACGTGCTGACCCTACCCAAAATGCGAGGCGCTGGAACCGAGTCCGACTGGCTCGAATTCATCGACGACGACGGGTCCGACTCGACGAAGCGGGCGCTAGCTGACTTCGGCCGGCTCGTCCTTGCCCTGGAGGCGCTCGCGTCCTCGCTGCACGGCCGCGATGAACTTGGACAGGTTGATCTCGAGCGTGTTGAGGATCTCATCGGCGTAGTCCTCGGCGCCCAGGCGGATCTCCCGCTCGCGTGCGCGGGCATCCTCGACGATGTCCTCGGCGGCACGCTCGGCCTGCTTGGTGACCTCCTCCTCGCCGAGGAGGCGCTCCTGACGCTCGCGGGCGTCTTTGATGATCCGCTCGGCCTCCTTCTTGGCCTCGGCGAGCATCTCCTGGCGCTCCTTGACGATCCACCGTGCCTGCTTGATCTCCTCGGGGATCGTCGCGCGCATCTGGTCGAGGATGTCGTAGATCTCCTCCTTGTCGACCCGCACGGAGTCGCTCAGGGGAATCGTCTTGGCGTTGTGCACCAAGTCGTCGAGCTTGTCTATGAGTACCAGGACATCCACTAGGAGCCATCCATTTCGTCAGCGTTTCAGCTCTTCCTGCAAGCGCCGGGCCACCTCGTCCGGCACGAGATCGTCGATTCGCCCCCCAAATGTGGCGAGCTCCTTGACGCCGCTCGATGACAGGAAACTGTACTGCGGGCTCGCCATCAGGTACACGGACTCGATTTCAGGGTCCTGGCGGCGGTTGAGCTGGTTCATCTCCAGCTCGTACTCGAAGTCAGAGATGGCGCGCAGTCCCTTCACGATCGCCCGTGCCCCGATGCTGCGCGCGAAGTCGACCACGAGCGTCGAGAACGGCTCCACGCGGACCGTGTCCAGATCCGCCAGCGCACGCTCGATGAAGCCGACGCGCTCCTCGATCCCGAACAGGGCACTGCTCTTGCGCACCGAGCGGTTGACCACGGCCACGACCACTTCGTCGTAGAGGTTGGCCGCCCGGCGGATCACGTCGAGGTGACCGTTGGTTATCGGGTCGTAGCTGCCGGGGCAGACTGCTATCGCGTTCTCAGGTCGGGTCATGGGTGGCGGTGGATTGTGATGAAAGTGTCGCCGTAGCGTTTTTGGCGCTCGACCTCCAGATCGAGCTCGAGCGGCGCTCGCCGGTCGCTCTCGAGGACTATGCGCGCCCCCGACGCCAGGATCCCCGGCAGAGCAGCCGAGAGCTCCGGTCCGAGTTCCTGCGCACGCGCGTAGGGAGGGTCGATGAAGAGGAGATCGTATGTCTCTTCGCGCCCACGTGCGCTCCGCAGGGCCGCGAGCGCATCGGCGCGGCGCACCTCCGCCACCCCAACGCCGAGATCGAGGACTGACAGGTTCTGCTCCAGGACCGCCACGGTACCGCGCTCGCGCTCGACGAACACGGCCCTGGACGCCCCCCGTGAGATCGCCTCGATGCCCAGCGCGCCGCTGCCCGCAAACAGGTCCAGAACGCTCGCTCCCTCGACGTCGGCGAGCATCGAGAACAGCGCCTCGCGGACGCGATCGGAGGTCGGCCGCGTCACGCGACCGGGCGGCGCCTTCAAGCGCCTGCCCCCTAGACGTCCCGCGATCACACGCATGCACTGACCGTAGCCGGGCGGTCACCTCAGACAATGATCGGATCGAGCTCCTGCTCGCCGAGCGTGCGCTCCAGCTCGAGCCCAAGCAGGGCGTGCTCGGGACTCGACAGCTCCGGATCGCTTGCGACGATCGCCTCAGCCTGCGCGCGTGCCAGCTCCAGAAGCTCGGCGTCCTCGGGCAGGCGCGCCACGCGGAAATGCCCGAATCCAGACTGGCGCGTGCCTGTCAGCTCGCCCTCGCTGCGCATCTCCAGGTCGATCTCGGCGAGGCGGAACCCATCCGAGTGCTCGACCAGCGCGCGCAGACGCGTGCCCGCGCCAGCCCCAGCCGACCCCACCAGCAGGCAGGTGGAGCGATGCTCGCCCCGACCCACCCTGCCCCGCAGCTGGTGCAGCTGGGAGATCCCGAAGCGCTCGGCGTTCTCGATCAGCATCACCGTCGCATTGGGCACGTCGATTCCGACCTCGATCACCGTCGTGGCCACCAGCACCTCGGCCTGCCCTGAGGCGAACGCCGCCATCGCCTCCTGCTTCTCACGTGGTCGCATTCCCCCGTGCAGGAGCGCGAGCTCGTGGCCACGCAGCTCGCCAGCGCGCAGCCGCGCCAGCTCGGCCGTGGCCGCGCGCACCCCCGCCTGGGTCGGGATCGAGCCCGTCGCGGTCTCCCCCACAACCGGCTCTGACTCCTCGATCAGAGGACAGACCACATACGCCTGCCGGCCGGCCGCCAGCTCGCTGCGCACCAGCTCGTACGCCTCCGCGCGCTCCGCCTCACCGCGCACCAAGCGCGTCTTGATCGGCTGGCGCCCGTGAGGCAGCTCGCGCAGCTTGCTCGTGTCGAGGTCCGGGTAGCGGGCCAGCGCCAGCGTGCGCGGGATCGGCGTGGCGGTCATGTGCAGGGTGTGCACGGGCGTGGTGCCCTGACCCCCGAGCGCACCCCGCTGGCGCACGCCGAAGCGGTGCTGCTCGTCGATCACGGCCACGGCCAGCGCGCGAAAGCGCACGTCGGGCTCGATCAGCGCGTGCGTGCCCACGACCAGCGAGAGCTCGCCGCTCTCGAGCTTGCCGAGCACGTCACGACGCCTGCGGGCGGGCGTGGAGCCGGTGAGCAGGGCAACCCTCAGGTTCTCGCTGCCCAGCAGCCGCTCGACAGTGGCGAAATGCTGCTCGGCGAGCGTCTCCGTGGGTGCCATCAGTGCCGCCTGGCAGCCGTGCTCGACGGCCCGGAGCATTGCGTAGAGGGCGACCACGGTCTTGCCGCTACCGACCTCGCCCATCAGCAGCCGCTGCATCGGCGTCGGCTGTGCGAGGTCCGCGCGGATCGCCTCCATCGCCCGCAGCTGATCGCCGGTGGGCGCGAACGGCAGCACGTCGGTGAGCCAGCGCTCGCTCAACGTCGGTGCCTCATCGAGCATGCTCGCCCCAAGCTGGGAGCGCCGGCGTGCCCGGCGGCGCAGGAACAGCAGTTGGGTAAGGAGCATCTCCTCGAAGGCAAGGCGGCGCCGGCCCAGCTCGAGATCCTCGGAGCTTCGCGGGAAGTGCATCGCGGCGAGGGCACCCGGCCTGTCGGGCAGCCCCTCGGTCACCCGAGTGGCAGCCGAGAGCGCCTCTGTGACGTCGGCAAGCGAGCGGCGGGCACCCTGCACTAGCGTGAGGATCTGGGTCGAGGTCACCCCCTCGCTCGCCGGGTAGTGCGCCACCGAGGCGTTGGCGCGATCATCCCCCGGCTGCTCGCCTCCGACGTCGGCGGCGAGCGCATGATGCGAGACGCCGAAGCCTCCGCGACCGTCTGACTTGCCGTGCAGCAGCAGGCGCGTTCCGGGCGGATAGCGCTCGACCAGCCACGGCTGGTTGAAGAAGGTCGCGCGCATGGTTCCACTCGCATCGAAGACCTTGGCCTCGACCAATGGACGCATGCGGCGGCGGCGCACAGGGCGCGCGGCGATGCTTCGCACCTCGACAGCCACCGTTGCCTGCTCGCCGGCACGGAGCGCGGCGACGGTGCGCGCCTCGCGACTGTCGCTCGGCAGGTGCTCGAGCAGGTCGCCCACGGTCTCCAGTCCCAGCGCGCGCATCCCGGCGGCCATCTTCTTGCTCGGCGGCTCGAGCACGGCCTGCAGGCGCGAGGGCCTGGGCCAGCGCACGGGTGCGTGGATCAGCTCGTCGCGGCTCGGCTCGTGGGTCGAGGCGAACGCTCGGGGCGGCGAGCCTACGCGCTGAGGATCCCCCACGAGCTTCGCCTCCGGCGTCGTTGGCATCGTCGCGGGCATCGCCCGCCCATCATGATCGCAACGGCGGTCGTAATAGGCCCCGCCCGCCCGCCCGCCCGTCCGCCCGCTCTGCCGCGCCGGCGTGCCCGCGGTTCACTCGGCTGAGAGCAGCCACCAGTAGGCCGCCTGGCCACCGCGACGGAGCTCGAGCTCGATGCCGCCGTTGACCATGCCCTCGATCTCACCGAGACCGATCGGCGCCTGCTCGCCCGCCAGGACGCTGATCAGCTCAGGGGCCAGATCGCCGTCGATGCCCTGAGCGAGCGTCCCCAGGACCCGCTCGAGCGTCTCCCGTGGATCGCCCCAGGCGAGGACCTCATCCTCGACGAACCCCACTGCCTCGCCGCGCTCGAAGCGCCCCTGGGCATCGTCGCGCGCAGCCTGGGCGACCGCCCCCGTGCGAACCCGCGCGAGCGCCTCTGAGAGCGCCTGGCCGTTCTCCTCCAGCGAACGGCCCAACGCCAGCGCCACCGCCGCGGTGAGGCCCGCCTGCTGGCTCATGGTGGGCGCGACCAGCACCTGCTTGTCCGAGAGCCGCGCGGCGTGCTCGGCGGCCATGATCACGTTGGCGCTGTTGGGCAGCAGCACGACTTCCTCCGCGGGCACGTCGTGGATGCCCGCGAGCAGGTCGTAGGTAGAGGGGTTGAGCGTGGGGCCGCCGTCTATCGTGTGGACGCCGAGCTCGTGGAACAGCTCACGCAGGCCGTCCCCGTTGACCACGGCCACCGCGCCGCAGCGAAGCCCGTCGGGAGCCGCCGCGGGCGCCTGCAGCGCGTGCTCGCCATCGTCGGAGTTCGAGTCATGGGCGTCGTCGGAGGCGGGGGCATCGCCGGCCAGTCGCTCCTCGCGCTCCGCCACCTGGGCGTGCATGTCGGCCACATCCAGGTGCGAGACCTCACCGGCCTCGGCGAACACCGCCGTGGCCCGCTCCGGCTCATCGGTGTGCAGGTGGACCTTGAGCGTGCTGGCGTCACCCACGACCAAAACGGAGTCGCCCAGCTCCTCGAGCGGTCCGATGAAGCGACTGGCGATGAGCCCGCTGCCGGTGACGGCGAAGTTGGTGCAGAAGCGGTAGGTGCTCGAATGGTGCTGCGGGTGGGTGATGCGGGCCGGCTCGTAGTGATCCAAGGGGGGTGGCTCTTCGCCGCGCAGAGCGGCCACCACGCCCGCGAAGATGATCGTCAGGCCATAGCCACCCGCGTCCACGACCCCCGCGTCGCGCAACGCGGCCAGCAGCTCCGGGCCGCGCTGGACAGAGTCCTGGCCGGCCAGGACTGCGCTCTCGAGCGCAGCTGCAATCGCGGTGTCCTGTGCTCGTGGCTCGGTCGCCGGTCCGAGACGGGGGTTCTCGGTGCTGTGGGCGACGTCCGTGACGATCTTGTGCGCCATCTCGCGCGCCACCGTGAGGATCGTGCCCTCGGCGGGATCGCGCACCGAGGAGTAGGCGCGATCGGCGGCGTTGGCGAGCGCGGCGCCGATCAGCGTCGCGTCGATCAGCTGCCCCGGCCGGCTGATCAGCTCCTCGGCCGCCCCGCGAATCAGCTGGGAGAGGATCACGCCCGAGTTGCCGCGCGCGCCGAGCAGGGCCGCACGGGCAACCGACTGGACGATCTCCTCGCGCCCGATCTCGTCGATCGTGCGGCCCCCGTCGCTGCCCTGCAGCCGGTCGAGCTCCTCGAGCACCGCCCGCAGCGTGAGCGCCATGTTGTCGCCCGTATCGCCGTCCGCCACGGGGAACACGTTGAGGTCGTTGACCTCCTGCCGGCGCGATTCCAGATGGGCGAGCGCCCCCGCGACAGCCGCGCGAAAGCGGACCAGATTCGTATCGGTCACGGCGACACGTCTATCACCTTCAGCGGGCGACCAGCGATCCGCCGGACACTTTGCGAGCGACCGAGGACGCCGTATGGCGCCGGCCACCAGGGCCTACACAGCTTCCCTGTAGGGCCAGCGGTCAAGCCAGACAAGGACGCAGGGAGCGTGGCGTACTTAGTACGCGAGCGACTGAGGACGCAGTGTTGCGCAGGCCGCCGGCCCTACAGGGCCTTCGTTACCTTGCCGGCTTTAAGACAGCGCGTGCACACGTACACGCGCCGGGGCGCCTTGCCGACGAGTATCCGCACCTTCTGCAGGTTCGGGTCGAAGCGGCGCTTGGTGGCGACCATCGAGTGGCTGCGGCTCTGACCGAACGCCGGTCCCTTTCCGCAGCTGTGACATACCTTGGCCATTCGGGGCAGTCTAGCCGCTCGCGAGCCGATCGCGCAGCGCCGCCATGCCCAGGACCGCTTCGGCTGCGTGCGCACCTTGGTCGCGCTTGCCGCCACCGGTACGGGCCAGTGCTTGCTCCATCGTCTCGCATGTGAGCACGCCGAAGGCGCACGGCACGCCCGTGTCAAGCGTCACGCGCATGATCCCGGCGGCGGTCTGCGCGCACACGAAGTCGTAGTGGTCGGTCTCTCCGCGGATGACGGCGCCGAGGCAGGCGACACCCGCAAAGCGACCACTCTGGGCCGCATAGCTGGCCGCCAGGGGCAGCTCGAAGGCTCCTGAGACGTCGAGCACCTCCACGTTCTCGTGACCGGCCTGGGAGAAGACCGTTCGCGCACCGGTGACCAATCGCTCGGCCAGATCCTCGTAGAAGCGGCCCACCACGATCGCAAAGAAGGCGCTCACCGCTCGCCCCGCTCCCCGCCGGGCGTGGCGGGATCATTGGCGGGGGCTTCGCGTCCCTGCTCGCCGTCCGCGCTGTGCACGCCCTGGCGACGCTCGCTGCCGCTGCGCCGCTCGTCGTGCAGCAGTTCCTCGTCGAGGTTCAGGCCCTGGTGGTGGAGTGTGTGACCCATGCGCTGGGCCTTCGTGCGCAGATAGCTCTGGTTGTGCTCGTTGGGGGCATGCTCGATCGGGAGCTGGCCGCTGACCGACAGCCCGTAACCCTCGAGTCCCTTGATCTTCTTTGGGTTGTTGGTGAGGATCTTGATCGAGCCGAGCCCCAGGTCGACGAGGATCTGCGCGCCGATCCCGTAGTCGCGCAGGTCGGCCGGGAGCCCGAGACGCTCGTTGGCTTCGATCGTGTCGAGGCCCTCCTCCTGCAGCCGGTAAGCGCGGAGCTTGTTGAGCAGCCCAATTCCGCGGCCCTCCTGGGAGAGGTAGAGCAGCACCCCGCGTCCCTCGCGCTCGATCATCGACAGCGCCGATTCGAGCTGCTCGCCACAGTCGCAGCGCAGGGAGTGGAACACGTCGCCGGTCAGGCACTCCGAGTGCACCCGCACGAGTACGTCGGGCTGCCCCTCGACGTCGCCCTTGACCAGTGCCACGTGGTGCTTGTCGTCGACCAGCGAGCGATAGCCGACGGCCTCGAAGTCGCCGAACGTGGTGGGCAGGCGGGTGGCCACGACCCGTTCGACGAGCTTGTCGTGGCGGCGGCGGTAGGCGATCAGATCGGCCACCGTGACCATGCTCAGACCATGGCGGGCGCAGTACTCGACCAGGTCGGGGACGCGGGCCATGGTGCCGTCGTCGTTCATCACCTCGCAGATCACGCCGGCGGGGTTCAATCCGGCCAGACGGGCCAGATCGACGGCCGCCTCGGTCTGCCCGGCGCGCTCGAGCACTCCCCCGGCGCGGCTCTTGAGCGGGAAGACATGGCCGGGCTGAACGAGGTCGCGTGGAGCGCTCTCGGGGTCGATCGCCACCTGGATCGTGTGCGCCCGGTCGTGCGCCGAGATGCCCGTGGTGACGCCCTCGCGCGCCTCCACCGAGACCGTGAAAGGGGTTTCGAAGGAAGACTCGTTCTTGGCCGCCATCAGATCCAGCCCGAGCTCGTCGCAGCGCTCGGGCGTGAGCGAGAGGCAGATCAGGCCGCGCCCCTCCTTGGCCATGAAGTTGATCGCCTCGGGGGTAGCGAACTGAGCTGCCATCGTGAGGTCGCCCTCGTTCTCGCGGTCCTCGTCGTCACAGACCACCACCATCTTGCCCTGGCGGATGTCCTCGATCGCTTGCTCGATGGTCGCGAAGGGTGTGGTTGTCCCGGGTGCGCTCATGTTCTTGCCTCCAGCAATCGCTCGACGTGCTTTGCCAGGATGTCCACCTCGATGTTGACCAGCGAAGACTCGCCTATCTGACCGAGGTTCGTTCGCTGCAGAGTCTCCGGGATCAGCGAGACCGAGAAGCCGTGCTCGTCAAGCGCGCTCACGGTGAGGCTCACCCCATCCACGGCGACCGACCCCTTCTCCACCAGATAGCGACTCAGCGCAGGGTCGGTCTCGATCTCGAGAACCCGCGAGAAGCCCTCCTGCCGAATCTCCCGCACGACAGCTGTTCCGTCGACGTGCCCCTGTACGACGTGACCGCCGAGGCGGTCCTCGGCGCGCAGCGCCAGCTCAAGGTTGACGTGCGAGCCCTCACTCAGGCGGCCGAGCGAGGAGCGCTCGAGCGTCTCGATCATCGCCTGCGCCTCGAAGCCCTGCTCGTCGACCTCCGTGGCCGTCAGGCAGACGCCGTTGACAGCAACCGAGTCGCCCTCCTGCAGAGCGCCGGCCAGTCGGCTCTCGATCCGCAGCGTCGCGCCCTCTCCGTCGCGCTCCAGCGCGGCGACCGTCCCCAGGTCGGCGATCAGGCCCGTGAACATCCTCACCACTCGCGCAGTCGCGCCGATATCAGCAGATCCTCGCCCACGGTCTCGCAGCTCATGGTGAGAGCGCGCATCGCCTCGGAGATGCGCTCGACGCCTTCGCCCTCGAGCGGGTCGCGGGCGGCGCTGCCGCCGAGCAGCAGCGGCGCTAGGAACAGCCTGATTTCATCGATCTCGCCCGCGTCCAGGAAGGCCCCGGCGAGATGCGGACCACCCTCGAGCAGGACCGATGCAACGCCCAGTGCACCCAGCTGATCGAGCCCCGAGCGCACCCGCGCGGGCTCGTTCTCGCCGGTGGCTACCAGCACCTGGACGCCGGCCGCCTCGAGCGCATCGGTATCCGCACGCGCCGCAGCACGTGAGACCACGACCGTGAGCGGGATCTCGGCGGCCGCCATCACCAGCTGCGAGCTCGGGGGCACGCGACCGAGCGAGTCGAACACCACCCGGCGCGGCTGTTGCTCGGCCTCGGTGATCAGCCCCTCCGGGCGGGCGGTGAGCTGCGGATCGTCGGCGAGCGCGGTGCCGATGCCGACGACCACCGCATCCACCGACGCGCGCCAGCGATGGGCCAGTTCGCGACTGTCCACGCCGCTGATCCACTTCGAGTCGCCCGTGCGGGTGGCGACCTTCCCGTCGAGCGTCATCGCCGACTTGAACAGCACCCACGGCCGACCCACGCGGGCGTGCTTGCGGAAGGCCTGGTTGAGCAGGCGAGCGCTGGCTGCGAGCTCGCCGCCGGCGAGCACGACCTCGACGCCCTCGTCGCGCAGGATCCCCAGGCCGCGGCCAGACGCCTTCTCGGTCGGGTCGTCGGAGGCGACGACCACCCGGCGGATCCCCGCCTGCAGGATCGCGTCGGTGCACGGCGGAGTCTTGCCCTCGTGGCAGCAGGGCTCGAGCGAGACATACAGCGTCGCCCCCGCCAGATCCTCCATCCCACAGGCCTCGATCGCGTTGACCTCGGCGTGAGCGCCTCCGTATTCGCGGTGCCAGCCCTCGCCCAGGACCTCGCCGTCGCGCGCCACGACGGCGCCCACGACCGGATTGGGCCTGACAACGCCCGTCCCGTTGCGTGCGAGCTCGATCGCGCGGGTCAGATGAAGCTTGTCTGTATCGGTGCAGCTCGGCATCTCAAACCAGCATAACCTCGGCGCGCGCCCGGTCCGGTGGGCCTCATCCTTCACGGCTGCAGCGCCCCCCGTGGAGCCGGTAGATCGTCATCGCCGGCCCCGGGCGCTGGTAGGCCAGCGGGTAGTAGTCGAAGCTCCAGTCGAAGTTGAACGCAACCGGTCCCCGCCCGTGACCGTAGGGCGAGGAGCGGTAGACCACTTCGCCTTCGCGGGCGAGTGCACGGTAGTAGGCGATCGCCAGCGGAACCGCGCGGGGATCGGCGAAGGCGCGTCCAAACTGGGTCGAGCCGCTGATCACCCAGCAGAAGCCGTGACGGCGGTAGTAGCCGAGCAGCGCCGGTGAGAGCGTGCGTACGTAGTCCTCGATCGAGACTTCGTGCCTGGACTGTTCGTCGATCGCTCCGTCGGGGCCGATGCGCGAGAGCAGCGACGGGTACTTGTTCCACTGTTGCGAGCTTGCCGCGATCGAGCTGCCGGGCCGGACCTGGTTGGCCCAGTCGTTGGGCGAGACGGGCTCGACCACGATCGGGCTCCCGGGCGGGATGTGAGCGACCATCCATTGGCGGGTCAGGTTGCGGGTGTCGGCCCGCGCCAGCACGAGGCCCAAGTGGACGCTGTAGAGAAGCCCCTGGGCCAGCAGTGCGAGGACGAGCAGCGTTCCGAGCAGGTAGGCAAACGGGGAGCGAGCCGGCGGACGAGGCGAGCCGAGCAGTCGCACCAGCGCTTGCAGGGCCTCGAGCGCGAAGTACGCCGCCAGCAGGCACAGGATCGGGAAGATCGGCAGCAGCCAGCGCCCGAAGTAGCGGCCCTCGAACCCCATGAACGCGAGGAACAGGAGCGCCGCGGGGACGAGCAGCCAGCCCAGCACGCGGTGCGAGCGCCAGATCGTCAGCGCTCCGCCCAGGGCGAACACCGCAGGCACCCAGCCAAGGCCCCAGGTGAGCGACCACAGGTAGTAGAGGAGACCGCCCTGTTTGGGCGCCCCCAGCTTGCCCTGTCCTTCGGCCGACAGCGTCGACTGGTGGACGAGTTCGTTGTGGAAGCTCGAGTAGTCGAGCAGCGCGTAGGGGTTGGCCAGCAGGAAGCAGGCGAGCGCGCCGAGCCCGGCGAGCGCCAGACCGGCGAGGGTGCGTCCCGGGCCGCGCTCGCCCCGTTCGAGGAACTGCGCCGCTGCGGCGCTCAGCAGCGGTAGCGCCACGATCCCGGCCGTGTACTTGCTCGCACAGGCGAACCCGAGCCCGATGCCCGCGAGCAGGTAGTCACGCGCACGACCTTTGCGCAGGATGCCGACGCTGCCCAGCAGCGACAGCGTCAGCGGCGCGAGCGTCGGTACGTCGTTGAGCGCCAGATGGGCATAGAAGACGGGGAGGAAGGCGACCGCCTCGATCGCAGCGGCGAGCAGGCCGACAGCACGCGAGAACAGCCGCGCACCCGTCGCGTAGAGCAGCCACAGAGCTGCCGTGCCGAGCAGCGCTGAGGCGATGCGGGCAAGCGTGTAGAGGTCCGTCGGGTGCAGCTCGAGCTCAGTGACCACGCCGCCCCCACCGCCGTACCAAACGGCGAACAGGTAGTGCAGCAGGTATGTGAAGGCCGGCGGGTTGGAGAAGTAGTGGGGGTTGAGGCTCCCTGTTTCGAACATCCTCACGGCGCGCGGGACGAAGTGATCGGCCTCGTCGGCGTTGAACACGTAGGGCAGCCCCTCCCCTACGCCCCACAGACGCAGGGCCAGGCCACCCAGGAGCACGAGGGCCAGGCCGGGCCACGCCCAGCGGCGCGAGCTCACGCCCGAGGGCTCACCAGGTGGCCGCTCAGCAGTTGCCATACACCGCGTAGTAGCGGCTCGTGTAGATGCGCCGGAAGCCGAGGAGCGGCACCTGGTCGCGGGGATCGTCGCCCACGTCCACGATCGCATCCACAAACACGGCGCTGCCGAGCGGGTAGACGGCCACGCTCCCGCGCTCGATGCGCTTCTCGAGCACGTGCGAGCCCTTCCCCACGTCGGAGCGAGCCTCGCTGCGAGCCACGATGTCGTGCTGGCCGACGCTGTCGAGGATCCAGCGCGCGTCGGGGATGAGCTTGTTGTTGGGCAGCGAGACGAGCGGGCAGCGCTGCAGCTGGGCTTTTACGGCCGGGCTCTTCAAAGCGGCCACCAGGCCCTCGTGGAAGTCCTCGTGCTGGGCCAGGGTGGTGCGCAGGCTGGACAGGCTGAGGGTGGTCGCGGCCGAGGCGCCGCCGTAGAGCACGAGTACCACGGCGCCTGCGATCCACACCCGCCGCAGCGTCGATCCCGGCTCGAGCATCGCCCAGCCGCCGATGAACACCGCGCAGAACAGCAGCAGCACGGTGGCGCCGCCGAGCAGGTAGCGGTCGATCACCGAGGCGCCGACGGCTCCCTCGGCGATGTAGACCCCGTACAGCAGCACGAGCGCCGCAAGCGGGACGAGCACGCGTCGGGGCGCCATCCAGATCGCCAGGGGAAGGCCAATAAGCGCGCCGAGGATCACCGGGAGCTTGTCGATTCGATCGGTGTAGGTCCACAGCGAGCCGAGCACGCTGCCGAGGCCCTGCGTCCGTTCCAGTTCCTGGGCTAGGCCGGCCGTGGCCGTCAGCGAGTAGAGCGGGTTGCCGGTCACGATCGCGTCCAGCCCGGCCCAGATGACGGGGGCGATCGCCGCGAGCCCGAGGTAGCGCAAGCGCGTGCGGTTGGGAGCGGGCCACGCGCACCACAGCCAGTAGACGCCACTCAGCACCCAGGCGTCTGGGCGCAGCAGCCCGGCGGCGGCCAGCACGAGGAACACCGATGTTCCACGGCGGCGACGTTCGACCTCGAGCACGATCGCCCACACGATCAGCGCGAGATAGGAGATGTCGAGATAGCCCTGCGCGGCGAGGTTCTCGACGAAGAAGCGGCTGAGCAGCAGCAGCGCCGCGATCAGCCCCACCACCGGGCCGAAGCACAGCCGCCCGAGGCGGTACATACCGGCCACCGCGGCCACGAACGAACCGATCGAGCCGAGGATCATCAGCCTAGCCCCGCCCTGGCCGAAGATCGAGCAGAACATTCCGAAGGCGATCGCGAGCGGGTGCTCGGTGGGTCCGCGGTATACCCTGAAGTCGGGCAGGTGCAGGTGCAGCAGGTCGCGTCCCCACAGCAGCGCATAGAAGGAGTCGTAGGTGGGGTATGTCGGGAAGGCGAAGTAGCCGACCACGGCGCCCACGCACATAACCGCGAAGCCGATGCGCGCCCACCTGGAAGCGGGCACGGCACGAAGCCGCACCAACCGGGTCGAGCCCGGGCTCAGCCGGGTGAGCGTCGCGCTTTCCATCTAGCCTTGGCCGTATGGCACCGGCGCCGCTCACGCGCTTGGCGCCAAGACCGTGACCTGCGCTTTGGGATACTGCCGGGAGCGAAGTCTAGGCAATCGGACGGCTATGAAGCTCATCATCCAGATCCCCTGCTTCAACGAGGCGGCCCAGTTGCCGGGGACGCTGGCCGACCTGCCTCGAGAGCTCGACGGCTTCGACACGGTCGAGTGGCTGGTCATCGACGACGGATCCACCGACGAGACGATCGCGGTGGCGCGTCGCCTCGGCGTCGATCACCTGGTGCGCCTGACCAACAACAAGGGCCTCGCCGCCGGCTTCCAGGCCGGGATCGACACGGCGCTGAAGCTCGGGGCGGATGTGATCGTCAACACCGACGCCGACAACCAGTACTACGGACCCGATGTGGCGCGGCTGGTGAAGCCGATCCTCGAAGGACGAGCCGACATGGTGGTGGGCGACCGCGAGGTCAGCGGGATCGAGCACTTCTCGCCGCTGAAGAAGTCGCTGCAGCGTCTCGGCTCGTGGGTCGTGCGTCAAGCCTCCTCCACGTCTGTGCCCGACACCACATCGGGCTTTCGCGCCTACAACCGTGAGGCCGCGATCCAGATGATGGTCGTCTCGCGCTTCACCTACACGCTCGAGACGATCATCCAGGCCGGTAAGCAGCTGGTGGCAATCGACCACGTCCCGGTCCGCACGAATCCCAAGACGCGCGAGTCGCGGCTGTTCCCCTCGATGGGCGCATACGTGCGCCGCAACGCGGTCTCGATCTTCCGGATCTACGCCCAGTACGAGCCGCTGCGGGTGTTCTGGAGCCTCGCCCTGATCGTGGGCTTGGCTTCGATCGCGGTGTGGATCCGCTTCATCGTCGCCTACGCCGAAGGCAGTGGCAAGGGCCACGTGCAATCGCTGATCCTGGGCGCCGTCCTGTTCATAGCCGCTGCCCTGATGTGGGCGCTCGGCGTGATCGGCGATCTACTCGCCGCCCAGCGCGTGATGACCCAGCGGACGTTCGAGCGGGTGCGCAGGATCGAGCTGCAGCTCGAGGTCGCCCCCTCGCACTACGAGCCCGGTCAGCAGGAGCAGCCCGAGCAGCGTGAGGCGGTGCGGCTGTGAGTGGGGTGACGGTCTCCAAGGACGGCGTGGTGACGGGCAACACCTACGACAAGTACGGCTCGGCCAACCCCGTAGTGCGCCGGCTGATGGCGGCCTTCGAGCGCGACCTGGACGAGCTGTTCGAGCTCGCCGCGCCGGGATCGCTGCTCGACGTGGGCTGTGGCGAGGGCGTGCTCGTGCACCGCTGGGCGACGCGTCTGAGCGGCGCTCGCATGGTGGGCATCGATCTCGAGGAGGAGTCGGTCCAGGCCGGCTGGCAGGAGCGTCAGGCACCCAACCTGGAGTACCGCGTGATGGAAGCCGAGAACCTGCCCTTCGCCGACGGCGAGTTCGAGCTGGCGAGCGCGATCGAGGTGCTCGAGCACGTCCCCGATCCCGAGCATACGGTCAGCGAGATGGCGCGCTGCGCCTCGCGCTTCCTGCTCGTCTCGGTCCCCCGTGAGCCGCTGTGGCGGATGCTGAACATGGCGCGCGGCGCCTACTGGACGGCGCTGGGCAACACACCGGGGCACCTCAACCACTGGTCCAGGCGGGCGTTCGTGGAGCTGCTCTCCCGCCATGGCGAGGTCGTTGAGGTACGCTCGCCGTTCCCCTGGACGATGTTGCTTGTCCGCCTCTAAGGACGCCTCACCGACGCGCTCATACGGCAGCGGCGCTCGGATCCTCTCGATCGGGATCGCCTCCACCGGGCTGCTGACGTTCGCCTACTTCTCGATCGCCAGCCACGTCCTCGGCGAAGCTTCGGCCAGCCAGCTCGACCTGCTGTGGTCGGTGATGTTCGTGATCATCTCGGTGATCTACCGGCCGATCGAACAGCTGCTCTCACGCACGATCGCCGAACGCCGGGCACGCAGCAGCGCCGCCCAATCGCTGCGGGTTCCGATGCTGATCCAGGGGAGCTTTGCGCTGCTGTTCCTGATCGCAGCGCTCGCCCTGCACCACCAGATCGCCGACGATCTCTTCAAACACCACGGCGCCCTCTACGACGTGCTCGTCGTGGGCACGCTGGCGTACGCCGCCAGCTACTTCGCCCGCGGCTGGCTCGCCGGCCATCAGCGCTTTGGCCTGTTCGGCGGGCTCGTGTTGATGGAGTCCACCTCGCGCATCAGCTTCGCGATCGCCGTCGCCCTTGGCATCGCGAGCGGGCAGACGGCCGTGGCGCTGGGCATTGCCGCAGCTCCCTTCGTCTCGCTGGTGGTGATCCCGGCGGCGTTCGCGCGCTCGACCAAGGCCGACAACGAAAAGAACCCGCTGGATGCGCCGATCACCGTCGATGAGGCCGATGCGGCGCTGGCCGGCCCGGGAACGGAGGGCGTGCAGGAGGTGAGCGCGCACGAGGATCTCTCGCTGCGCCGCGGCGGCGGTTTCGCCGTGTGGGTCTCGAGCATCATGCTCTCCGAGCAGACGCTGTTGAACGCGGCCGTCCTGACCGTCGATGCGACCTCCACCCGGAGCGCGCTGCCGGGGATCGTGTTCAACGTCCTGTTGATCGCGCGCGCGCCGCTGCAGCTCTTCCAGGCGATTCAGACCTCGCTGCTGCCGCACCTGACGGGCCTGGAGGCGACCGAGGGCCACGATGCGTTCGCACGTGCAATCCGGATCACGGTCCTTGCGATCGCCGCCTTCGCCACGGCCGTGTCGCTGGGTTTGCTCGTGCTCGGCCCGTTCGCGCTGCAGCACGTGTTCTTCGGACAGGTCTTCAGCTACAACCGCTTTGGCCTCGCGCTGATCGGGGTCGGGATGGGGCTGCACCTGACCTCCGGAGCGCTCAACCAGGCGGCGCTGGCGCGCGACCGCGCCCGCGCCGCTGCCGGCTGCTGGGGGCTGGCCGCTGTCGTGTTCCTCGCGTGGATGTTGACGCCGGCGGTATCCGAACAGCTGCTGCGCGCGGAGATCGGCTACGTGGGCGCCACCGCCCTGCTCGCGCTCACGCTCGCGCTCCTCTACCGGCAGGGCCCGCGGCGGGCGCAGGCTCCGGTGGGGCTCAGCTCGGCGCGAGCGAGCTGACGATCGCAGCGTAGGCAGCTGCCGGGTCCGGCTCGTGGAAGATGGCCGAGCCGGCCACGAACAGGCTCGCTCCGGCCTCCAGGCAACCGGGTGCCGTACCTGGATCGATGCCGCCGTCGACCTCCACGGCGACATCGCCGCCGACCAGCGCCCTCACGCGTGGCAGCTTGTCCAGCGAGTGCGCGATGAACGCCTGCCCGCCCCAGCCGGGATTGACGGTCATGCACAGCGCCACGTCGATCGCACCGGTCACCTCGGCGAGCGCCCCCACGGGCGTTCCTGGGTTGATGGCCAGGCCGACGCAGACCCCGCTGTCGCGGATCAGGCTGGCCGTGTAGGCGACGTGCGGCGTAGCCTCCGCGTGGAAGGTGATCGAGTCGGCTCCCGCCTTGACGAACTCGGCGACGTGGCGCTCCGGGCGCTCGACCATCAGGTGCACCTCGAGCATCGCGCCCGCATCCCGCGCCGTCTCGGCCAGCGCCTCGACGAGCAGCGGACCGACCGTGATCGACGGCACGAAGTGCCCGTCCATCACATCCACGTGAATCACACGAGCACCGGCCTGCAGAACATCCTGAACCTGTGCCCGCAGCCGGCCGAAGTCCGCCGAGAGAATCGAGGGCGCCACGCGAACCTCGCGCATGAGCTTTGTGGCGAGATCGCTCATGTACGATCGTCGAAAACCGACTGCGCCCCGTATGAGCGCGTAGGCGAAGCTAGGCAAGGACGCAGGGAGCGTGGCGTACTACGTACGCGAGCGACCGAGGACGCAGTCCTAGCGCCGGCATACGTGCTCATACGGCTTGGAGCATGGAGTCGCCGCAGTTATTGCACTTGAGGATGGCGGTGGATGACATGCGCACGATCGTCGAGTGCTCGCCGCAGTTGGGGCACACGGAGGTCAGCTCGAAGCGGTGCAGGCAGTAGACGCAGCGGTAGCGGCCGGGGAGGTTCGTGGGTCGCAGCCACGGCTCGCCGCAGTTCGGACACTGCGGGCCGAGGTCGATCGCGGCCTTGGCGGGGGCCTCGGGCTCGCCGTCCATGGCTCAGCTCCGCCGCAGCCGCGCGATGAAGAAGCCGGCTGTGCGGTCGCGGTGGGGCAGCGTCAGCAGACAGCCACTCGGAAGCTGCGCCGAGCCGGTGTCGCTGTGGGTGGCAAGGGCGAGCTGCGGCATTCCTGCCGCGAGATCATCGAGCTCGAAGTCGGGGTTGGAGTCCAGGAAGGCGGCGATCAGACGCTCGTTCTCGGTCGGGGAGATGGTGCACGTAGAGTAGACAAGCACGCCCCCCGGACGTAGAGATTCGGCGCCGGCCCTGAGAATCCTCGCCTGCAGGAGCGCCATCTCGGCCAGCGACTCTGCGCTCATACGCCAGCGCAGGTCGGGCCGCGCCTGCAGCACGCCAAGCCCGGAGCAGGGGGGATCGACGAGCACCCGGTCGAACACTGGACCCTCGGGTCTGGGCAGCGAGGCGTCGACGAGCTCGACGCGCACGTTGGTGGCGCGCATGCGCTCCGCGGTGCGGGTGAGTGTCCCGGCGCGGCGTCGGTTGTGCTCGACGGCCACGATCTCACCCTCACCGTGCATCAGAGCCGCGAGGTGCGTCGTCTTGCCTGCGGGGGCGGCGCACAGGTCGAGCACCCGCTCGCCCGGCTGCGGGTCGAGCGAGCGTGCGACGAGCATCGCGGCGCGCGACTGCGCTGCGAAGGCACCGGCCTTCCACAGCTCGGAGCCGTGGATGTCGTAGGGCTCCTCGAGCACGAGCGCCTCGGGAATGTGGGGATCGGCGTGCGTTTTCACGGGTAGCGAGCGAGCGAGCGCCGCGGCGTCACCGATCAGCGAGTTGGCCCGTATGGCGAGCTCCCCCGGCTCGTTGTCGGCGGCCATCAGCGCTCGCGCATCCTCAGCGCCCAGCGTCTGCCACCACAGCTGCGCGATCCACAGCGGATGGGAGTGGCGGATCGAGGCCTGCTCGGGCGTCGCGTCCGAGAGCTCGTCGAGCAGCTTTGCCGACCCCTCGCGAGCAGCACGTCTGAGCACTGCGTTGACGAGGCCGTGCCCGGCGCGACCCTGGGCCTTGGCGAGCTCGACCGCGTCGGCGACGACGGCATAGTCGGGTGCGCCGCCGAGATACAGGAGCTCGTAGAGCCCGAGCCGCAACGCCGCCAGCACGGGGGCGTCGAGCCGATCCGGCGGGCGCGCGGCGAGGCGCTCGATCACGTGATCGAGCGTGGCTCGGCGCTGAATGGCCCCATAGGCCAGGCGCATCGCCAGCGCACGATCGCGCGGATCGAGCTCGCGGGTCTCGGCCTGGAGCGCCTGATCTGCGTATGCCCCGCGCTCGAACACGCGGCGCAGCACGATGTAGGCGCTGCGGCGAGCGGGCGCTGCGGCAGAGCTCTTGGTGCTTGGCATCGTGGCCATGATCGCTATCCGCTGCGACTCGCGCGCGCCGGCTGCAGCACCTCGGCCAGATCGGCGGCCAGACGGTCGGCCTCGCTGTCCTCGAGCGTCGCTGTGGTGATGCGGATCGCGGGTGGGCAGCCGTCGAGGCGGTAGGGCGCCCCCGAGGCCACCACCCAGCCGCATTGCAGCAGGGCCCCGACGACGGCCGCCTCGTCGCCCACTGCCACCCAGACGTTCAACCCCGAGACCCCGTGCGCCGGCACCCCGAGAGCGGCCAGGCGTTGCAGCAACCCCTCTCGTCGGGAGACGTAGGTGGCGCAGGCGAGGCCTGTCAGCTCCCGCACCTCGGGGTCGCTCCAGAGCTCGTGCACGAGCGTCTGCAGGATGTGGCTGACCCACCCCGCCCCGCACTGCTGGCGACCCTGGACGCGGGAAACCGTGGAGGCGTCCCCGGTCAGCACCGCGAGGCGCAGGTCGGGTCCAAACGCCTTGGCCACCGAACGGGTCGCCGCCCAGCTTGCGTGCCCGGTGGCGATCGTGTGCAGATCGCTGCCGGCGACGGCGCCCAGGTGGTCGTCCTCGACTACGAGCACCCGCGGGAAGTCTGCCAGCACACCGCGCAGCTCCTCGGCTCGGGCCGCATCGAAGGCTGCTCCCGTGGGGTTCTGTCCGCGCGGCGTGACGATCACAGCGCGCGCGTCGCAATCCAGGGCTCCACGCAGTTGGTCTGGGAGCATCCCCCGCTCGTCCACGGCCACCGCCTCGAGCACCAGCCCCTGTGCTCGCAGCAGGTCGTAGAGAGCCGCGTAGCCGGGGTTCTCCACAGCGATGCGGTCCCCCGGACGAGTGTGTGCCTGCAGGACACGCTCGATGCCGTCGAGGGCTCCGCTGACCACGCACAGGTTCTCGCTCTCCAGTCCGTCGGAGCGCAGCTGCTCGCGGGCCACTACCGCGAGATCGGCTTGTAGCGGGGGCTCGCCATATAGACGGACGGGAAGGCGGGAGCGCGACAGGGCCCGGTCGAGATCGGGCAGCAGCGCGGGGTCGGGGTTGCCCCGAGAGAGGTCGCGGGCGCCGACGGGCACGGGAAGCGACGGTCGCGAGGAGCCGATTGGCGGGCGCGGGCCGATGAAGGCTCCACGTCGCTGCTCGGTGAGCACCACTCCGCGTCTGCGTAGCTCCGACAGTCCGGCGGCGACCGTTGCCGGACTGAGACCCACCTGTGCAGCAAGACGCCTGACCGATGGCAACCTCTCGCCGGGCATGAGGCTCCCCTCGGCCACGGCCTGCTCGACTGCCCGCACCAGCCCGCCTGCGCTGTCGGCCGTGATTCGATACTGTGTCATATCAGTCATCAATCTGTACTATTACAGATCGGAGGAAACTATGACATCCCCGGCTTCTGAGACCACCGCGGAGCCACCCTCGGAGCGCGTCCGCCTGCGGCGCAAGCGCGAACGCGGCAGCTACGACCGCCCGACGATCGACGCGATCCTCGACGAGGCGCTGATCGCCCACCTCGGCATCGTCGAGGACGGCCAGCCGCTTGTCATCCCCACGCTGCACGCCCGCAGTGGCGATCTCGTCTACTGCCACGGAGCGGTGGCCAGCCGCACCCTTCGGGCCATGCAGATGGGCGCTCCGGTGTGCCTGACGGTGTCCCTGCTCGACGGGCTGGTGCTCGCACGCGCGGCCATGCACCACTCGGTCAACTATCGCTCGGTCGTGCTGGTTGGACAGGCACACGAGATCGATGACCCCGTCGAGAAGCTGAGCGCTCTGCGAAGCGTGGTCGAGCACATCGTCCCCGGACGCTGGGAGGAAGTGCGCCCTCCCAGTGAGAACGAGCTGAAGGCCACCTCGGTGCTCGCGCTCCCGATCGAGGAGGCCTCCGCGAAGGTGCGCACCGGCCCCCCGCTCGATGACGAGGAGGACTACGCACTGGGGGCGTGGGCCGGGGTGATCCCATTCGC
Organism: Solirubrobacteraceae bacterium; assembly: GCA_036264155.1. GTDB lineage: Bacteria > Actinomycetota > Thermoleophilia > Solirubrobacterales > Solirubrobacteraceae > Palsa-744. Next base: position 35,021 of record DATARM010000159.1, on the reverse strand, counting down.
CCCGCGGGCCGAGACCCCGCTGCCAGACCCCAGGCTGTCCGCGTCGATCGCGCTCCCCGAGCGTCTCAGCCGCTACCGCCGACCGACAGGCCCGTGACCGCGCAGGTAGGCGGCGGCCTCCATCGCGCGTGCCCCAGGCGGCTGTACGACGAGCAGCTCGAGGACTCCCGGCGTGCACTGCAGCAGCAGGCGCCCCTCCCCTTCCGCCACCCCTGCCCCGTCGACCCCATCGGCGATCTCGCTGAGCGCCGCCCGGTGAACGCCGAGGAGAGTGCCGTCGGCGAGCGCAACCCGCGCACCGATGTGGGGCTGCAGGGCGCGCACCAGGCGCTCGAGCTCGACGGCCGGACGTGCCGGATCGAGCAGGCGGTCGATCGCCGTGATCTTCTCCGCATACGTGACGCCGACCTCCGGCTGCTCCACGAACGGTGGGCGCTCGCGCAGAGCGCGTAGAAGCAGGTCTCCGCCCAATCGCTCCAGCCGCGCGGCCAGCGATCCATAGGTGTCCTCGGCCTGAATCGACTCGACTCCGCACAGGCAGACAGGCCCGCTATCGAGACCGGCCGTGAGGCGCATGATCGAGACACCCGTCTTCTCATCTCCGGCCATCAAGGACCGCTCGATTGGCGCAGCTCCCCGCCAGCGCGGCAGCAGCGATGGGTGCACGTTGAGGATCTCGTGCTCTGAGATCAGGGGCTCCTTGATCAGAGCCCCGAACGCGCAGACTACGATCGTCTGCGGCGCAGAGCAGCCGCTGGTCGCTCCCGCAGGAGCGGCGCCTGCGATCAGGGCCCTCGCCTCGGGGCTGTTGACGCTCTCCGGTTGCGCCACCTCGATTCCGAGCGAGCGTGCTCGCTCGGCCACCGGTGGCGCGGTGATCCGCCGTCCACGCCCGCTGGGGCGGTCGGGGCGGGTGATGACGAGCGCCGGGCGCTGATCCTCGCTGCCCGCGAGGCGCTCGAGGACCGCAGCGGCAAACTCGGAGGTGCCGAGGTAGACCAGGCTCAACGGCTGGCCGGCCGGCGGTGCAGAACCATGCAATCAGCCATCTAAACGGCGCTTGGAGTCGACTGCGCCTCTCGCATTGCGCGCATCGCCTCCTTGCGCGCCTGGCGCGATATGCGATCGAGGATCAGCACGCCGTTGAGATGGTCGATCTCATGCTGGATGATGCGCGCCTCGAGACCCTCGGCGTCGAGCTCGATCTCCTCGCCGTTGGCGTCGCGCGCCTGCACGTGGACCCGTGCCGAGCGCTCGACCTCCACGTGGACCGAAGGGAGGCTGAGACAGCCCTCTTCCGCCGTCTCCAGCTCCTCGCTCATCCACGTCATCTCGGGATTCACGAGCGCCGTCAGCGGATCCTCGGGGTAGGCGCGGAAGACGAGCACACGGTGCAGCACGCCGAGCTGTGTGGCTGCGAGCCCCACGCCCAGCGCATCGTGCATCAGCACGCCCATCCGCTCGATCTCCGCCTGCAGATCCGCATCGAAGCGCTCCACAGGGAGCGCGGTGGCGCGTAGAACCGGGTCTCCGAGCTTGCGTACGTGCGCCAGGGCCGCGTCACGCCGTTCGCGCGTCTCGGGATCGAGCTCCGCCGGCTCGGGCGCGTCCTGCTCACGCTCGACCTCGATGTCCTCCTCCTCGGAGCTCGGCGGGTCGAGCCCCGGAGAAGACCCCTGCTCCGCTGTTTGATCCTGAATCGACATCGCACTGAGTTTATGAAGAGTGGACCGCTCGCGACGAGTGGCCGCCCACCGGAACTCAGCCGCGCCTGCGAGACGGCGCGCGCAGCGTGACCAGCTGCTGTGAGGAATGCGTCGCGCCGGCCGGGTCGCGGGCGAGAACGAGGGCCTTGGCGCGGAGCGTCCCGGCGCCTGCAAGCAGCCCCCGGACCCTGGTCGAGAGGTGCAGCGTCAGCGTCCTAGTGCTCCCTTCCGGCATGTTGAACGAGGTGGCGGCGAGGGTCAGCAGTCGCTTGGCCCTGGCTCCCGAGAAGATCGGGATCGCGGCGAGCGTCTGCAACCTCACGGTTCCACTGCAGGTGATCACACCGGCCGGACAGCTGATCCTGAGCGTCATCGCCCCGGTGGGGCTCACGCTTAGGGTGGTGCCCACGAGTCGCGCATCCGGCGCCGCTGGGGTGAACGCGACTTGGAAGGCCGCTGTTCCCTGAGCCGCCGTGCCAACCGCGACCTTCGTGGCTTCTTCTTCGGTGTGCTTCCTCGCCGCCGCTTCTTCTTCGGCATGCTTCTTCGCAGCCGCTTCTTCTTCCGCATGCTTCCTCGCCGCCGCTTCTTCTTCGGCATGCTTCTTCGCAGCGGCTTCTTCTTCCGCACGCTTCTTCACCGCAGCTTCTTCTTCTTCGATTTCCTGACGTGATCGTTCGCTCGCCTGAACCACTTGGGAGCTGGAGGCGCTCCCCAGCCCATAGTTGTCGGTGACGGTCAGGGTGACGGTGTACTGGCCGGGCGCAGCGAAGGTGTGCGCTGGGGAAACGCCGCCGCTACCCGGCGTCCCGTCTCCCCAGCTCCACGAGTAGCTCACGATCGAGCCACCGGGGTAGGGATCGCTGGAGCCGGCGCCGCTGAAGCTTGCTGGCGCACCTGCCTTCGGCGAGGACGGCGGTGTGATCGCCGCGGTGGGTGGTCGCGGCTGAAACGCACCCAGGCCCTTGGGGGCACCGACGCCGGAGGGCCCGTCGAAGCCGACCGCCGCGTTGCAGGCAGTCGTCCCTTCGCAGTCGACGTGGCCGAAGGAGGCGTTCGGGTCGCCGCATTCGGAGACCGTCTCCCCTCCACAGAAGCCGTTGGCGCCCTCGGTCACGTCGAACAGCGATGAGGACCCGAGATGGCCGTAGAGCGTGAGGGATGGATATTCGACGTGCTCGCCGCCGCCGGCCAGCGCGTAGAGCGAGCTGATCAGCGGCGTCGCGAGCGAGGTGCCACCGATTGTCACCCAGCCTTTGCCGAGGCCGGATTCTGTGCAATAGCTGCCGCAGGCGTAGCTGTCGTAGATGTCGAAGCCTGTGAGCGGGTCGGCCACGGCTGCGATGTCGGCGTCGAGACGTTTCGTGCCGCACCCGGTTGCGGGGAAGCCTGCCACGTCGTGCTGCCAGGGCTTGGCGGCGAACAGCGTGCTGCACCCTCCCCCGGATGCTCCTTCGACGTAGAAGCTGCTGTCGCCTGGGCCGTTGCCGTTCCACACGCTCTCGCTCTCACGGGCGCCGCCTTCGGTGAGTGTGAGCGTGGTGCCGCCGACCGCGACCACGGATGGCAGTGAGGCCGGTGCGTTGGGCTGTTCGGGAGGCTTCACCCGCTTTTCGTCTTCTAGTTCTTCGATGACCGTCCAGTCGTCATAGCCCAGGTCGCCCGTGGCGGCGGCGACCACCACCCCTGGGTGGTTGTAGGCGCCCTGTTCGCTGACTCCGATTTCGCCCTCGGGGCCGCCGTAGGAGTTCGAGACCTCGCTCGCACCGAGGCTTGCCGCCTCGTTGACCGCCGTTGCGAGGTTCCTGTAGGAGGGGTCGTTCGCCTCGACGAGCAGGATCTTGCACTGGCGGCAGGCTGCGCGTACGGTCTCGACGTCGAGCGCGATCTCGACGGACCATCCTGTGCTGTCGGGCGTGGGGAGCACGGCTCGACTGCCCGTCTGGCCGACCTTCTCGAAGCAGCCATTCGCTTCGGTGCACGGCGACAGGCCGTATTGGGTGTCAAACGCTCCGAGGTCGCTTTCGATCGCGGGGTCCTCGTAGGCGTCGACGACGGCGACGGTCTGCCCGGCGCCACCGGCTGTCGGGTCATAGCCGTAGGCGCTCGACAGCTGCGCAGGGGTGAGACCGCCGGCGGGCCCGGAGGTGGAGGCGCCGTCGTTCAGCCTGTACGGCGCGACCCCAGGTGTGGCCGCCTTGGCAGCCGTGGCGGGGGCGCGCACCAGCGCGAAGCAACTTGCATGTCCCGGTGCGGGCGCAGGGCAAACGCGCCTGACCTTGGCATAGCCGATCGCGGATCGACCCGCTCCCGCAGCGCTCGAGGCAGTGGAGAACGCGGCTCCCAACACCGCTCCCCCAACCGCCAGAAGTCTGATGATCTTGGTCTTGGTCATCGTCCCCGGCTCTTTGCAACTGCGGACTCTTTCTGCAGCACCACCCGCTCGACCTTCTCGCCCCGCTCGGGCTGCTGCAGCACGAGGTGAGCATCCAGGAACCCATGACCGGCGTAGAGCAGCCCACCACCGGCGTCGTTCAGCCTCAGCTGGACCGATACCGAGGCTCCGGGAGCGACGGTGAGGCTGCGGCTCGAGCTGACGACGACTGTCTGTGCGAGCGCCTTGCGCCCGGTCTTGATCGTCCTTCTCGTGGTCAGCGTCAACACCCCGCGACACTTGGCGGTCCCGTTGCAGCGCAGCACGAGGACTGCGCGGCCGTGATGGACGGTCACACGGGTACCAGCGAGTGTGAGGCCATTCATCGTGGCAGACCGGGTCGGGGAGACGCGCGATCCGCCGGGGACGCCGGTGAGCGGGGTGATCGGGCTGGATGATGCGGGCGGCGAAGAACTGGCGGGCGTCAGAGCGGCATCGATCTCTGAGGTGAGGCCTCGGGCGCCAACCGCCACGAGATTGGCTTCTGTGAACGCCTGCCGATCGTTGTAGACCTGGGAGGCGAAGCTCAGACCACCGAAGAAGACGACCGTGTAACTGCCCGCGCGTAGGCCATCCACTGTGTAGGCGCCGCCTGCCGCCGTGCGGGCGCAGGAGGCGAGTTCAGCCAAGTTCGATTCGCCACTCGGTCCGAGCGCGCAGACCAGGATGCCCTGCAGTGATGCGCCGGTTCCCGCTTCGGTGACCACACCCGAGATCTCGGCGCCCGGTTCGAGCTTGCCGTCGACGCCTGATCTGGTGGCGCCGGCTTCAACCGTCACCTCGCTTGCTTCGCTTGGTGAGAGCTTCCCGTCGTAGTACTCGGGCACGAAGTTGAGTGAGCTCATGAAGGGTGGCGCGAAGGCCACGAAGTAGCCGCCCGGGCTCAGACCGGAGATCGTGTAGGCGCCCCCGGCGTCCGACTTCGCACACGGAGGCGCCGTGAATGGTTCTTCGGTGCTTTCTTCGGTGTTGGTGAAGGCGCACGCTTCGATGCCTTCGATCGGCGTGCTGGTGCCCGCTTCGGTGATCTTGCCCGAGATCCCGCCCGTTTCCGCCAGCGCCGAGACGGGAGGGCCGAGGAGCAGGCAGCCGGCAGCGAGCGCGAACGTGACCGAGAGCACGAGGACGTGCGAGGTCGGGGAGAAGCGGCGGGCAAAACGCCCGGGGCGACATCCTGTACTGCTCGGCACCCTCCTTGACCTCCTGTAACCCTGGGCGAAGGCCCGAGAAGGTACCAGATATCGGAACGTGCTCGGACGGAGCGTCTACTGCGGGTCGACGTCGACGCTGAAGCTGACCCCGGCATGGGCGCGAGCATCGGCAAGCGCCTGTACGGCCGCTCCCACGGCCTGCACAGCCGAACGCCGATCGTCGGTCTTAACGACGAGCACCTGGCGCTCTCTGCCTCGCAGTCGAAACAGCGCCGCTGGGCCCAGCACGGTCGCGTCGTGGCTGTGAGCCGCGGCCCGGATGCGCTCACGCACCTCGCTCGCGGCATCGCGGGCGCGAGCGGACTCCTCGGCTGAGCATATGACCCTGATCAGGTGCGAGAAGGGCGGATATCTGAGCGCCCGCCGACGCTCGAGCTCCCCCGCCAGGAACCCATCGCTGTCGTGGCCGGCTGCGTGCACGATCGCGCGAGCGTCCGGGGCGATCGTCTGGACGAGCACCCGTCCCTCTCCCCCGCGTCCTGCTCGGCCTGCGAGCTGCGCGATCAGGGCGAAGGTTCGCTCCTCGGAGCGGAAGTCGGGAAAGCGCAGCGTGGCATCGGCGTCGAGCACTACGCCAAGGCTCACATCGGGGAAGTCGTGGCCCTTGGCGACCATCTGCGTGCCGATCAGCACCCCGCAGTCGGCTTCCTCGAAGCGTCGCAGCAAGGCCCCGGCTCCCCCGTCCTGCGCCGCCGCTCCTGGCTGCGCAGAGGGCGGCTCGCCGGCACCAGTCGCGCCGGCCACCACATCGGCGTCGAGGCGGAACACAGGGAAGCTGCCATCGTCGAATACGCTCGCGAGCTCGTGCTGCAGGCGTTCGGTCCCGGCCCCGTGGCGCGCCACAGCCGTCGAGGAGCAGTCCTCGCAGCGCATCGGCGCGGGCTCCTGGTGGCCGCAGTGGTGACAGGCCATGTAGCCGCCTGCTCGGTGTAGAACGAGCGCCACGTCGCATTCGGGACAGCTCCACACCCGTCCGCACGAGCGACACGAGAGGAAGTTGGACCAGCCACGGCGGTTGAGCAGGACGATCGCCTTGCCGCGGGCTTCGCGCACGTCGGCGAGCGCCTGCGCGGTGAGCGGGTGCAGACCCTGGCTCTCCCCACGCATATCGAGCACCTGCACGGCTGGTAGCGCCCGTCCGTCGACGCGACTGAGCAGCTTCGAGGCCTGCACCCTGTGCACGGTCTCAGCGCGGGGCGTGGCGCTACCGAGCAGGAGCACGGCGTCGCTGCGCCGTGCGCGCTCGGCCGCCACATCACGCGCGTCGTAGCGGGGGTCGCCTTCGTGCTTGTAGGAGGCGTCGTGCTCCTCGTCGACCACGATCAGGCCGAGATCGTCGATCGGCGCGAAGACCGCCGAGCGGGGGCCAACGCATACCCGGGCCTCACCCTCGCGCAGGCGCCGCCACTCGGCGTAACGCTGCCCGGGGGTCAGGCGGGAGTGCAGCACGGCCACCGTCTCGCCGAAGCGTTCGATGAAGCGCCCGACGATCTGGGGCGTAAGGGCGATCTCGGGCACGAGCACTATCGCCCCTCGGTCGCGCTCCAGGGCAGCGGCCGCGGCGCGCAGGTAGACCTCGGTCTTGCCCGAGCCGGTCACACCGTGGAGCAGCCGCTGCTCACCACGGCGGGCGTCGAGGGCGGCGATGAGCGGTGCCAGCACCGCCGCCTGCTCGTGGGTCAGCTCGGGCGCGCTCGGGCTGCGGCTGCCGACGGTGAGATGGTGCGGGCGCCCCACCGCGCGGCGCTTGCGACCGCTCAACCTGCGGGTGGCCCCCGGTGGCAGCACGAGGCCGAGCGCCCGCGCAAGCGTGGAGCAGTACTCCGCCGCGATCCATTCGGCGAGCGCCACCAGGTCCGCCGGCACGCCGAGCTCCAGCACGCGTACAGGCTCCAACAGCTTCGCCTCGGCGACCTCGCTCGAGTCCGCGAGCCCCACCACGACACCGAGGATCTGGCGGCGACCGAAGGGAACGACGAGCATCGAGCCCACCTCCACGCCGTCCCGCAGCACCTCCGGGAGGCTGTAGTCGAACGGGCCGCGCAGGGCGCGCGCCGTCGTCATCGGCTGCACCCTGGCGATGCCCGTCACGGGCGGCCCTGCAGCCGCCGGGCGCTCGATCTGGACGGTGCTCGACACCGTCCTGAGCCTAGACGACCGACAGGCGGCCGTTCGGCCGTATCTATGGCTCTGGGCTCAGAGGCCCGCGGCCTCGCGCAGGGCGGCTGCCTTGTCGGTCCGCTCCCACGTGAAGTCGTGGTCGTTGCGCCCAAAATGCCCGTAGGCCGCGGTCTTCTGGTAGATCGGCCGGTGTAGGTCGAGCTCCTCCCTGAAGGCGCCGGGGCGCAGGTCGAAGACCTGATCGACGGCCCTGGCGATCTGAGCGCGTGTGCGACCCTCCTGCTCGGTGCCGAACGTCTCGACCATCACGGACACCGGGTGCGCCACGCCGATCGCATAGGCGACCTGGACTTCGGCGCGCTCGGCCAGCCCGGCGGAGACGATGTTCTTGGCCACCCAGCGAGCCGCGTAGGCGGCGGAGCGGTCGACCTTGGAAGGATCCTTGCCCGAGAAGGCCCCGCCGCCGTGACGGGCCATGCCGCCGTAGGTGTCGACGATGATCTTGCGTCCCGTCAGCCCGGCGTCCCCGACAGGGCCGCCGATCACGAAGCGACCGGTGGGGTTGACGAGGAAGTTCCGACGCAGCTTCTCGGCGTCGTAGAGATCCTTCGGCAGGATCGGCTCGACCACGTGCTCCCAGAGATCGTCGGGGATCAGCGCCTCCGCCCCCTCGGCGTGCTGGGTCGAGATCAGGAGCTTTTCGATCTCGACGGGCTTGCCGTCGAGGTAGCGCACGCTGACCTGGGTCTTGCCGTCCGGGCGCAGGTAGCTCAGGGTGCCTGCCTTGCGTACCGCCGCCAGACGCTCGGCGAGACGATGGGCGAGCGAGATCGGCAGCGGCATCAGCGTGTCGGTCTCGTTGGTGGCGTAGCCGAACATCATCCCCTGGTCGCCCGCGCCGGCGACGTCGAGCTCGTCTTCATCGCTCGCGTCCGTGCGCGCCTCATAGGCCTTGTCGACCCCCTGGGCGATGTCGGGCGACTGCTTGTCGATCGCGTTGAGCACAGCGCAGGAGTCGGCCGAGAAGCCGAGGTCCGCGTCGGTGTAGCCGATCTTGCGGATCGTCTCGCGGGCGATCTCCTGGATGTCGACGTAGGTTTCGGTGGAGATCTCACCCGAGACGACGACCAGGCCCGTGTTGACGAGCGTCTCGCAGGCGACGCGACCATATGGTTCGTCGGCCAGGACGGCATCGAGCACCCCGTCGGAGATCTGGTCGGCGATCTTGTCGGGGTGCCCCTCCGTGACCGACTCGGAGGTGAACAGGTACTCGTTCTCGTTTAGCTCAGTCATGGCGGGCGGGATCAGCTCCAGGGGGAAGGCACCGGCGGCGGTGACCGCGGGCAGGGTTGGCACGAAGTCGCAGAAGTCTATGCAGCCCGGGCGCGGCCACGCGCTCCGCGCTGGCCACGCTCGACAAAGTCGATGATCAGGGGAATGCCGTCGAGAGCGTAGCGAGCACGCAGCCTGTTCTCGACGAAGTATGCGTAGTCGCGGGTCACACGGGCACGGGAGTTGATCTGGATCGCGAAGCGGGGCGGGCGCTCGCCGATCTGGGCCATGTAGATCAGCTTCAGCCGGTGGCCGCTTGCGCCCCGGCGCGAGCCGACCGGCGGCTGGCGCGCCTGGACGGTCTCCGACAGGAAGCGGTTGAGCTCCGGCGTGGGGATGCGGGCGGCCATGCGGTCGCCCAGGGCGATCGCTTCAGTGAGCAGCCGCGCAACGTGACGACCGGTCTTGGCGCTGACGGTGAGCACGCGAGGACGCAGGCGCAGCTTCTCAGCGACCCGCCCCCGCTCGTAGTCGAGGTCCAGGCGCGCACCGGTGTCGCTGTCGGGGTGCTCCTGGGTGTCCCACTTGTTCAAGACGATCGCCGTGGCGCAGCCGGCCTTCATCGCGAGCTCGGCGATGCGCAGGTCCTGGGCGGTGACACCGTCGGCGGCATCGCAGACCACGAGCGCCACATCTGCGCGCTCGGCGGCGCGCTGAGAGCGCAGGGCGGTGTAGTACTCGATCGAGTCGGCTACCTTCGACTGCCTGCGCATCCCGGCTGTGTCCACCAGGATCAGCTTGCGCTCGCCGACGAGCAGGGGCATGTCGATCGCGTCGCGGGTCGTGCCGGCGACGTCCGAGACGATCACCCGATCCTCGCCGAGGAAACGGTTGACGAGCGAGGACTTGCCCACGTTGGGCCGACCGATCACGGCGAGCCGGACGGTGCCCTCCTCCGGCTCGTTCTCGCCCTCGGGCAGGAGCTCCACGATGCGATCGAGCAGATCGCCCGTGCCGAGCCCCTGTGCGGCGGATACGGCCAGGGGCTCGCCCAGTCCAAGACGATGGAACTCGGCGGCGAGCGGCAGCTCGTTCACGCCGTCGCACTTGTTGGCCGCGACGATCGACGGCAGCGGCGAGCGGCGCAGCAGGTCGGCCATCTCCTCATCGCCCGGACGTACGCCAGCCCGTGCGTCGACGACCAGCACGGCCACCTCGGCGTCGGCCAGCCCCGCGCGTGCCTGGTCGCGGATCGAGCCCGCGAGCGGGTCCTCGTCCTCGAAGTCCACGCCGCCGGTGTCGATCAGAGTGAACTGGCGCCCGTTCCACTCGCAGTCGAGCTCCTTGCGATCGCGTGTCACACCGGGCTGCTCGTGCACCACCGCCTCACGGGTGCCCGTGAGGCGGTTGACCAGCGATGACTTGCCGACGTTTGGATAGCCGACGATGGCAACCTTCATGGGGCCGGCGCCGGGCGTATGTCTACGAGCTCGATCATGTCCGTCAACGCAAGGATCTCGGGATCGCCGGTATAGAGCGGGGCCTGGTGGCGCTGAGCTGTGGAGACGCAGAAGGCGTCCGCGTATGAGAGGCGATGAGCTGCCTTGAGACGAGCAGCGTCGATCACCAGCCCCTCGTCGATGTCCTCGACCCGCAGGCGGCGACCAACCGCTCTCATGGCCGCCATCGCCTTGCGCTCGCCACGACTTCGGATCGCTCGATAGAGCACCTCGCCGAGGTTGATCCACGAGATGACGCCGTTGTTCTCAGTGACCGCTTGCTCGACACGCTCTGCGGCAGGCTCATCGTTGAGCATCGCAAGCACAGCCCACGCGTCGAGGACGACTGTCGCTCGCGGCGTCAACGGGACGCGCGCTGGGATGAGTGATCGCCCTTGGCTTGGGGCGTCATGTCCCACTCGGCATGGCGCATTTCGTCGTGAGCGATCTCCCAACGATGGTCGAGCTCGAGCTGCCTCGTCAGCGGAACGTCGTCGGTGGGGTCGCTCAACAGCCCACGCAAAGCGAGCTGCTGCTCGACTCGGCGGATCCTCACCTCGTCGTCAAAGTCTTCGACGGTGACCTCATCGCCGGGCTCTATCCCGAGCCGGTCCCGTACGTGCTTCGGCAGGACGACCTGTCCCTTGGGCCCAACCTTGTAAGTCATACCAGCGAGTATAACTCGTGTCTGGGTGCTCCTCGAATCAGGGCCCGGGCACCAACGCCACGATCCGCCCCACCACCTCACCGATGCTCAGCCCAGTCGTGTCGATCAGCACCGCATCGAGGGCCGGCCGGAGCGGGCTGTGCTCGCGCATCGTGTCGCGCTGGTCGCGCATCGTCTGCTCGGCCTGGACGGTCTCCACGTCGGCCCCCAGCTCGGCCGCACGCCGACGTGCACGCTCAACCGGATCGGCCGTCAGGAACACCTTCAGCTCGGCCTCGGGCGCGACCACCGTGCCGATGTCTCGACCCTCGGCCACCCACTCGCCATCGGCGATGAGCTCGCGCTGCTTGGCAACGAGCGTCTCACGCACTCCTGGATCGGCGGCCACCCTGGAGGCCTCCTCGGAGACGTCTGGCGTGCGGATCAGCGCTGTGACGTCACGCCCGTCGAGCAGCACCCGCGAGCCTGACTCCCCCCCTGCGAACACGATCGCCGCCGCCGCGGCCAGCTGGGACGGCTCGCTCCCCGGATGCTCGAGCGCAAGCAGGGCAACGCTGCGATATATCGCCCCACTGTCGAGGTAGGTGAACCCCAGCTCACGCGCCAGCTCCCGGGCGACGGTCGACTTGCCCGCACCGGCAGGACCGTCGATGGCTATGAGCAAAGCGCCGCCAGGTCATCGACGAAGCCGGGGTAGGAGACGGCGGCGGCGTCCATCCCCACGACCTCCACGCCCTCGCGCGATGCAAGGCCCGCGACCGCGCCGACCATCGCCATGCGGTGATCGCCGCGGGCGTCGATCGTGCCGCCGCGCAGGCCACCGCTCCCGTGCACGACGAAGCCGTCGTCGGTCGCCTCGATGTCGGCACCGAGGCCACCCAGGCCCTCGACCACGCCGGCGATCCTGTCGATCTCCTTGACACGCAGCTCCTGGGCCCCGCGCACGACCGTCTCGCCCTCGGCGAAGCAGCCGAGCAGCGCCACCAGCGGCAGCTCGTCGATCGCCATCGGCACCTCCTCGGGCTCGACCACCGTGCCCTCGAGCGCTCCGTGGGCCACGTCGAGGTCGCTCACGGGCTCCTCGGCGACCAGCTCGCCGCTCTCGTCCTCGAGGTCGCCGAGCACGATCCCCTGCATCCGGCGCAGGATGCGCAGAAAGCCGGTGCGGGTCCAGTTGACCCCGACGTCGCCGATCAACAAGCGCGAATGCGGCACGAGCACGCCGGCGGCGATCAGGAAGGCGGCCGAGCTGGGATCGCCGGGGATGCGCAGCGGCTCGAGCAGCAGCTCATCGGCGTTGACGACGGTGACGTGGCGCCCGTTGCGGTGGATCGCCACCCCCGCGCGCAGGAGCATGCGCTCGGTGTGATCGCGGCTGCGAGCGGGCTCGCCCACGGTCGTCGCGCCGTCGGCCGCCAGGGCGGCGAGCAGGATGCAGGACTTGACCTGGGCGCTTGCCACATCGAGCTCATAGGAGATGGCGCGGAGATGCCCGCCGTGGACCACGAACGGGGCGAAGCGTCCCTCGCGAGCGTCCAGCTCGGCCCCCATCTGGGCCAGCGGCGCGGCGATCCGGTCGACGGGCCGGCGACGAATCGACTCGTCGCCGTCGAGCGTGAAGGAGCGTCCATCCTGTGATGCCAGCCAGCCCGGCAGCAGTCGCAGGAGCGTGCCGGCGTTGCCGACGTCGATCGGCCCATCGGGCTCGCGCGCCTCACGCAGGCCGGTGCCGCGCACGACGACCTCATCGCCGTCGACCTCCACGAGCGCTCCCAGGGCCTGGACTGCCTGGAGGGTCGAGTCGGTATCGGCGGCGTGCAGGTAGCGCGCGATCCGCACGGGTTCGCTCGCCATCGCGCCGAGCAGCGCCGCACGGTGGGAGATCGACTTGTCGGCCGGCGCTCTCACCTGACCTGAGAGTCCACTGGCGGGCTCGAAGCGCATGTTCATCGGTTGGGCATCATGCTTGCACGACGGGGAAGCCGAGGTCGGCTATCAGCTCACGGGCGCGCTGTGAGGCCTCCTCGCCGCTGATCCAGAAGGCCACCGAGCCCTGGCTTGGGTCCTCGGAGGGCGAGAGGGCCATGTCGAGGATGTTCACGCCCGCGTGTCCCAGCACCAGTGCGATCTCGGCGACCACGCCTGGCCGGTTGGGCACGGAGGCACGCAGCTCGTGGATCGACTCGCCGCCACGGCCGCCGGCGAGCCCGGCGCCAAGCAGGTCCGCGCGGTCGGCGCGCGCCCGCTCGTTCCAGGCTGTGATCGCCGGCGCATCGCCGTCCGCCAACCAGCCGCGCACGTCCGCCAGGCCGGCCTGGAGCTCGTCGATGCGATCGATCAGCGCGGCGCGGTTGGATATGTAGATGTCTGTCCAGATGGCGCCGTTGGCGCCGGCGACGCGGGTGGCGTCGCGGAAGCTCGGACCGACCGCGGGCAGGCGCCGCGACTCGCCATCCCCCAGCAGTCCCGCGGCCTGGTTGACCAGGACGTTGGCGAGCACGTGCGGGAGGTGCGAGACGCACGCCATCAGACGGTCGTGGGTCTCGGGATCGACTGCGGTGGGACGCGCCCCGAAGGCGGCAAGCAGGCGGTGCAGACGCTCGTAGAGCACGCCGGAGGTTCCCTGCCCGGGCGTCAGGTACCAGGTGGCGCCGTCGAACAGCTCGGCGCGCGCGTGCTCCACGCCGGCGGTCTCGGCCCCCGCCAACGGGTGCCCGCCCACGAAGCGCTCATCGGCTCCGGCCTCGATCAGCGGCTGCTTGGTCGAGCCGACGTCACTGACGACGCAGTCGCGTCCCGCGCAGGCGAGCGCCTGGTGCACGGTGTCGGCGAGGGCAGCCACGGGCGCGCACGCGAACACGACCTCTGCGCCTGCCACCGCTGCGGCTACGTCGGCGGCCTGGGTGTCGATCGCCCCGAGCTCCAGCGCCGTGGCGCGGACGCTCTCGTCGGGGTCATACCCGCACACATCCGCGTCGAGTCGGCTCCGCGCCGCGAGGCCGATCGAACCGCCGATCAGCCCCACGCCGAGGATCGCGACCTTCAACGAGCCCGCCTGCTGGCACGATCCATCAGACTGCGCTCAGGGCCTTCCCTGCAACTTCGGCTGTGCGCTGCACGGTGGCGGCGAACTCGGCGAACGTGTCGGCCAGGAGCGCCTGCGGTCCATCGCACACGGCCTCGTCGGGGTGGGGGTGCACCTCGACGATGATGCCGTCGGCGCCGGCGGCGGCGGCGGCCAGCGACAGCGGCAGCACCAGATCGCGCCGACCGGCGGCGTGGCTCGGGTCGACGATCACGGGCAGGTGCGTCAGCTCCTTGAGGATCGGCACGGCCATGATGTCGAGCGTGGTGCGGCGGTGGTCGGTCTCGAACGTGCGGATGCCACGCTCGCAGAGCATGACGTTGGGGTTGCCCTCCTTGAGGATGTACTCGGCCGCCATCAGCAGCTCGTCGAGCGTTGCCGAGAGGCCACGCTTGAGCAGGGCCGGACGCCCAGAGCGCCCGATCTCGCTGAGCAGGGGGTAGTTCTGCATGTTGCGTGCGCCGATCTGGATCACGTCGGCGACCTCGAGCACGTCGTCGAGGTCGCGTAGATCCATCAGCTCGGTGACCACGGGCAGCCCGGTCTCGGCCTTGGCCTCGGCGAGCAGCTTCAGCCCCTCCCCTCCGAGGCCCTGGAAAGCGTAGGGGGAGGTGCGGGGCTTGTAGGCGCCGCCGCGCAGCAGCGTCACCCCGGCATCGCGCACGACACGCGCGGTGTGCAGCGTCTGCTCGCGCGATTCGACCGTGCACGGTCCGGCGATGAGCGCGAAGTGATCGCCCCCGATCTTGCGACCCTCGATCTCGAGCACGGTGCGCTCGCCATGGCGGATCTGGGTGGAGGCGAGCTTGTAGGGCTTGAGGATCGGCACGAGGCGGTCGACGCCCGGCTGCCCCTCGAGTCCGAGGCTTTCGATGTTGACGTCCTGCTCGACGTCGCCGATCGCGCCGATCACGGTCAGGCGGGCGCCCTTGATGGGGTGCGCCAGCGCACCGGCCTGCTGGATCTTCTCTATTACCGCCCCGATCTCCTCATCGGTGGCGGACTCTCTCATCACGATCATCATCGGATTGTCCTTTCAGTGACGCCTGGGCATGTTAGAGGTGCTGGGCGAGCCGGAGGTGAATCTCCTGCTCGTCCTGTGGCGAGGAGGGCGCTGGACGCACCCGAAGGGCGGCGCTCGACTCCCTCTGAGGGGAGCCCGGTGCGGCCGCCTGCGCCCGCTCGCGACGGGCCGGGGCCGAAGCGCCTAGCTAAATCGCCAGGCGTAGCGGGATGACCAGTCGGCATACGCGCGAAGGCTGCGGGTCGATGCGGTTGCCGGGCGGTTCAGGGTCATCCGCCAACCTTTGTAGCAGACCCGCGCGCTGCGGTAAAGCAATGGGAGACAGGCAGCCGGCGAGGCTCAGCGGGCGGGCGTGGGCGCGAGGACCTCGGCGAGCGCATCGAGGAAGCGCCTGTTCTCCTCGGGCAGACCGTAGGTCACGCGCAGCGCGGGGGTCTGGCTGCCGAGGGCGCTACCGGCGCGCACGAGCACACCGCGCTCCTCCAGGCCGCGCAAGATCTCCGGCTCGTCTCTGTCCTCGCCCAGCTCCACCCAGCAGAAGTTGGCCTGCGACTCGGCGACCTGGAGGCCGAGGGCGCTGAGTCGCTCGTGCACGGAGATCCGCTCGGCGACCGTGCGCGCGACGCGTTCTTCGACGGTGTCCTGGTGGGCGAGCGCCTCGACAGCGGCTGCCTGGGCGAGGGCGTTGCAGAAGAACGGCTGGCGTACCTGGTCGAGCGCACGGGGCAGCTCGGAGGAGCCGCACAGGGCAAAGCCGACACGCAATCCGCACAGGCCGTGCACCTTGGAGAAGGTGCGCAGGAGCACGAGGTTGGGGTGCGCGTCGAGCAGCTCGATCGAGGCGTCGGGGTCATCGAGCAGGTTGAACTCGCAGTAGGCCTCGTCGAGGATCACGCACACGTGCGCCGGCACCTGCTCGAGGAAGGCCGCGATGTCGGCGAGGGGCACGGCGGTGCTGGTGGGGTTGTTGGGGTTGCACACGAGCACCAGCCGCGTGGCCACGGTCACCTCGCGCGCCATCGCCTGCAGGTCGTGGCGCTCCTCGGCGTCGAGCGCGACGGTCACGGCACGTGCTCCCGAGGCTGCGGCCAGGTGCGGGTAGACGGAGAAGGAGGGCCAGGCGTAGACGAGCTCGGCGTCGGGCTCGAGCAGAGCCTCGCCGGCGGCGAGCAGGATGTCGCAGGAGCCGTTGCCGATGGCGATCCGCTCGCTTGGCACTCCGTAGCGGTCGCTCAGGCGCCTGCGCAGCAGCATGTTGGTCGGGTCCGGATAGCGGTTGAGGCTCGCCAGCGCACGGTCGATCGCCTCGCGCACGGCGGGCAGCGGCTCGAAGGGCGACTCGTTGCTGGCGAGCCGCACGAGCGGCTCCTGCTGCGCGTAGCCACCGGCCGCGGGGTAGGTGGGGATCCGCCTGATGCGCTGTGAGAACTCGATAGCCACCCCCACATTGTGACGGCCCGCGCGCGCAGTCGCGAGCACGGGCCGACTCGGAGGACCTACTGGGCGGAGCTCAGGTCGGCTCGCAGCCCGCTGGCTTCGCCGAGGTAGACGTGAAAGGGCTCGTGATGGTCATCGGCGTGGTAGTGGATCAGCACGCGGATCACCCGCGACATGGAGCGCGGTACGGGGATCTCCTGCGCGCATAGGAGCGGCACGCGGTCGAAGCCGAGCGCGCGGGCGGCCACGGCGGGGAACTCGGCGTTGAGATCCTTGGTGGCGGTGAAGATGCAGCTGACGACGCGCTCGGGAGCGAGCTCGTTGCGGGACATGATCTGCTGCATCAGCTCGCTGGTGGCGTCGAGGATGTCCTGCGCATCGTTGCGCTCGACGCTGATGGCGCCCCGCAGGGCGAACAGTCGCATTGCGGCGATTCTGTCAGAGCGAGAGCGCACGCAGACGGTCGAGGTCGCTGTGCTCGAGCCGGCGGTGCTCGCCGAGCGCGAGGCCGGCGAGCGAAAGCGGCCCGAAGCGGGTCCGTTGCAGCTCGAGCACGGGGTGCCCCACGGCTTGGCACATGCGCCGCACCTGGCGGTTGCGGCCCTCGCGGATGGTCAGCTCGATCTCGCTCGCGCCCAGACGCCGAACCTGCGCGGGAGCCGTGGGGCCGTCCTCCAGCTGCACGCCCGCGCGCAGCGCCTCGAGCGCCGGGGCGCCGACGGGCCCACCGCGCAGCTTGGCGCGGTAGGTCTTGGGAACCTGGAAGCGGGGGTGCGTGAGGCGGTTTGCCAGCTCGCCGTCGTTGGTGAGCAGGATCAATCCGCTGGTGTCGACGTCGAGACGACCCACGGGATACAGCCGCAGGCCCTCGGCGGGGACGAGCTCGACCACGGTGGGGCGGCCGTGGGTGTCGCAGGCGCTGGAGATCACGCCGGCGGGCTTGTTGAGCGCGTAGAGGACACGTGGCTCAGGGCCGGCGATCGCTCGTCCGTCGAGCGCCACCTCGCTGTCCTCGTCGACGTCGCGGGCAGGATCGGTGACGATCTGCCCCGCCACGCTCACACGCCCGGCAGCGATCACTCCCTCGGCGGAGCGCCGTGAGGCAACGCCGGCGTGAGCGAGGAACTTGGCTAGCCGCATGGGGGCGTGTCGGAAAGGAGAGGCATCTGCTGCAACCATAGGAGCCCGGCCGCACAGCGGACACCGGGAGACCAATGGACAACGCAAAGCTCGAGCAGATCCTCGCCGACCGCGGCGAGCCCCGCTTTCGCGCCCGCCAGGTGTGGGCGTGGGCGGCGCGCGGCGTGCGCGGGTATGACGAGATGACGGACGTTCCGGCTGCGCTGCGGGCAGAGCTCGAGCAGCAGCTGCCGTTCTCGAGCCTGGTCCTCTCCGAGGAGGCGCACTCGAGCGATGGGACGCTCAAGGCGCTGTTCGCCACCGGTGACAGCCGGGCGGTGGAGGCGGTGCTGATGCGCTTTCGCGACGGGCGCCGCTCGATCTGCGTCTCCTCGCAGTCTGGCTGTCCGCTGACCTGCAGCTTCTGCGCCACCGGTGCGATGCGCTTCGCCCGCAACCTCACAGCCTCGGAGATCCTCGACCAGGCCCTGCACTTCCGCCGCATCGAAGCGATCGATCACTGCGTGTTCATGGGCATGGGCGAGCCGATGCTGAACCTCGATGCGGTGCTGGGAGCCTGCGAGCGCCTCCCCGACTTGGGCATCACGCATCGGCGCACCACGATCTCGACGGTGGGCTGGATCCCCGGCATCGAAAAGCTCACCGACAGCGAGATGCCGCTGCGCCTGGCGCTGTCGCTGCACGCGGCCGATGAATCGCTGCGCTCGGAGCTGATGCCGGTCAACGAGCGCTATCCCCTGGCGGACGTGCTCGAGGCCTGCCGCGCCTTCTACGCACGCAAGCGCAGGCGCGTGTTCGTCGAGTACGTGATGTTGGCGGGCGTCAACGACCGCTACGAGCAGGCTCTGCAGCTGGCCCGCGCGCTCGCGCCAGCAGCGCGTGGGCCGCGCGCGCCGCAGTCGATCTTCAAGGTCAACCTGATCCCCTACAACCCCAGCGACGCGGATGGCAGCATCGACGGGCCGGCCCGCTTCGAGGGCTCGAGCAGAGAGTCGATCGCGGCGTTCCGCTCGGCCTTGGAGTCTCAGGGGGTGCCTGTGACGGTGCGCCTGACCCGTGGTCGCGACATCGCTGCCGCATGCGGACAGTTGGCGGCTCGCTCCGCGGCCTAGCCGTCCTCGCGTGCCCCTCCGCCGCGCGCCTCGCCGGCTCGCAGCAGCCGGTCGCGCAGCTCGGCCTGCTCCTCGGGTGTGGGGTCCCAGCGAGCGATGTCGGGAAGCTCCTCCAGGCTGCGCAGGCCGAACAGCTTGAGAAAGGCGCTGGTGGTGCGGTAGAGGACGGCCCCCCACTGGGAGCTGCCGCCCTCCTCGATCAGGCCGCGCTCGAGCAGGGTGGCGCTGGCGGAGTCCGCGCTCACGCCGCGGATACGGGTGATCTCGGGCCGCGAGACCGGCTGCAGGTAGGCGACGATTGCGAGCGTCTCGGCCTGGGCGGGCGTTAGGGTGGAGGTCCGCGGACGGCTGAACAGGCGCCTGGCGGCCTCCTCGGTGGAGGGGTCCGAGGCGAGCGTGAAGCCTCCGCCTAGCTCGCGCAGGCGCAGGCCGTGGCGCCCGGGCGCATACTCCTCGCCGAGCACAGCGAGGGCTGCTGTGATCGCACCCTCCCCAGCCTGCGTTGCGTCGGCCAGCTCGGCTTCGCTCAGCGGCTCGCTGGAGAGGAACAGCAGCGCCTCGACCGTCCGGACGAGGCTCGGAAGCTCCTCCTCGCCATCCTCGCTGGGGCTCTGAGCGCTGGGCGCAACGTCAGTGGGGTCGCTCACGCCTGCGATTCTCTCAAGCCTCGCGCGCGAGCGCCAGTGGCGCTGAGGCGGGGTGGCGCTCGGCGGCGCCACTGACGGCGATGTCGCCGAAGCACTCCTGCTGCTCCCACCGCGCCTCGCCCCGTTTGTAGAGCTCGAGCAGCGCGAACAGGGTCACGGCGACCGTCATCCGGTCGGCGCCGCGGACGGCCTCGTCGAAGTTGAAGGTGCCCCTGCGGAGCAGTCCGCGCAGGTGCTCGAGGCGCTCTGCCACGGTGATCCGTGGAATCGCGATGTGGCGCAGGCTGATCGTGGGCGGCAGGGTGAGCATGCGACCGATGGCTGCGCCGAGGACGGCGGGGTCCTGGGATCCGTCGGGGGCGGGAACGACGGTGCGCCTGAGGCTCGCCGGCAGCGGCGCGGAGCGGAAGCGCACGCCGGCCTCGCCCTCCAGCAGCTCCTGCAGATGGGTGGCCGCCGCGCGGTAGCGGCGCGCGTCGAGCATCCTCGCCAGCAGCTCCTCGGCGGCCTGTTCGGGCTCGATGTCGAGCAGCTGCTCCTCCTCGCCCGTGAGCATCAGCCGCGACTTGAGCTCGAGCAGGGCTGCGATCAGGACGATGAACTCGGTGGCCGTCTCCAGATCCAGCTCGCCGCGCTGCTCGAGATGGTCGAGGTAGGCGAGCACCACTTCGGCGAGCTGCAGCTCGAGCAGGTCGACCTCTTCGCGCAGCACGAGCGTGAGCAGCAGGTCGAAGGGACCGCTGAACACGTCGAGGTCGAGCTCCAACGCGGCCACGCTCATGTGCTCAGCTCCCTGCTGCCCATGCGGGGACCGTAGCGGGCGCCCCCGACGGGCTCGGCGGCGTCACGAGCGGGGAGCGCCCACGCCCATCCGCTCGCGCACGTCGACGAGCGTTTCCCCGGCGATGGCGCGGGCGCGATCGCGCCCGTCCGCGAGGACGGCCTCGATCTGGGCCTCATCACCGCGCAGCTCCTCGTAGCGCTCGCGTACAGGCGCGAGGTAGTCGACGACAGCTGCGGCCACTGCCCCCTTCAGCTCGCCATAGCGGGCGTCGGCGAGCTCGGCTTCGACAGCCTCGGGCTGGGCGCTCCGCACAGCGGCCAGGATTTCGATGAGGTTCGAGACGCCCGGCTTCTCAGGGTCGCGGCGCACCTCGCTGCCCGAGTCGGTGACGGCGCTCCCCAGCTTCTTCTCGATCGCCTTGGGCTCGTCGAGCACGTACACGGTGCCCTGGACGCTGCCGCTGGTGGTGGACATCTTGCGCGTGGGCTCCTGTAGGTCCATGATCCGCGCGCCCACCTCGGGGATGCGGTGCTCGGGCACCACCAGCACGTCCTCGCCGTCGCCGAAACGGGCGTTGAAGCGGCGGGCCACGTCGCGCATCAGCTCGAGGTGCTCGCGCTGGTCCTCGCCCACGGGCACCTCCTCGGCACGGTAGGCGAGCACGTCGGCGGCCTGCAGCACTGGGTAGAACAGCAGCCCGGCCGAGACCAGCTCGCGCTGGGCCAGGGACTTGTCGCGGAACTGGTGCATCCGCTGCAGACGTCCGAGCTCGGTGAGGCCGCTCAAGAGCCACGTCAGCTCGGTGTGCTCGGGCACGTCCGACTGGCGGAAGAGGATGCAGCGTCCGGGGTCGAGCCCGGCGGCGAGCAGGATGGCGGTGGTGTCATACAGGCGCTCGCGCAGCTCGGCGGGGTCGTAGGCGACGGTGATGGCGTGCAGGTCGACGATGCAGAAGATCCCTTCGCCGCGCTCCTGGCTGGTGACGAACTGAGCGATCGCGCCGATGTAGTTGCCGAGATGCTTGCGCCCGGTCGGCTGGATGCCGGAGAAGATGCGCACGCTCTAGAGGACCTGGCGAATCACTGGGCGCTTGGCCGCGGCGACCTCGTCGAGGCGGCGAACGGGGGTGCTGTAGGGGGCGCCGCGGGCGATGTCGGGGTCGTGGGCTGCCTCTTGGAGGATGGCGGCGATTGCCTCGGCGAAAGCATCGAGCGTCTCCTTGGTCTCGGTCTCGGTGGGCTCGACCATCAGGGCCTCCTCGACGAGCAGGGGGAAGTAGACGGTGGGTGGATGGAAGCCGTAGTCGAGCAGACGCTTGGCCAGGTCGAGGGTCTTGATCTGGAGGGCCTGCTTCATCGGACCGCCCGAGAGCACGAACTCGTGCATGCACAGCTCGCCGTAGGCCAGCGGCAGATACTCGGCGAGGTGTTTCTCGCGTAGGCGGGCAAGCAGGTAGTTGGCGTTCAGGACAGCCGTTTCGGAGGCGTCCTTGAGCCCGTCGCCGCCGAGCGAGCAGATGTAGGCGTAGGAGCGCACGAAGCAGCCGTAGTTGCCCTGGAAGCCGCGCAGGCGCCCGATCGTCTTCTCACGCTCGTAGTCGAGGTCGAAGCTGCCGTCCTCGCCGCGTGTGACGACGGGAACGGGCAGGTAGGGGGCGATCCGATCGGAGACGGCGATGGGGCCCGAGCCGGGGCCGCCGCCGCCGTGGGGCTGGGTGAAGGACTTGTGCAGGTTGAAGTGCACGATGTCGAAGCCCATGTCGCCCGGACGGGAGAGGCCCATGACGGCGTTGAGGTTGGCGCCGTCGTAGTAGAGCGTGGCGCCGACCGCGTGCACGATCTCGGCGATCTCGGCGATGTTGGGGTCGAACAGGCCAAGGGTGTTGGGGTTGGTTAGCATCAGGCAGGCCACGTCGCTGTCGGCCTTGGCGCGCAGATCATCGATGTCGACGCCGCCGTCGGCGTTGGTGGCGACCTTGACGACCTCGAGGCCGGCCATGGTCACTGTGGCGGGGTTGGTGCCGTGGGCGGTGTCGGGCGTGAGCACCTTGTGGCGGCTCTCCCCTCGGTCCTCGTGGTAGGCCCGCGAAAGCAGCACGCCGGCGAGCTCACCGTGCGAGCCGGCGGAGGGCTGCAGCGAGACGTGCGGCAGGCCTGAGACCTCGGCGAGGGCGCCCTGCAGGTTCCACATCAGCTCGAGCGCACCCTGGGCGCGCTCGGGGTCCTGCAGGGGGTGCAGGCGGGCGTGCCCGGACAGCGCGGCGGCGCGCTCGTGCAGGCGGGGGTTGTGCTTCATGGTGCACGAGCCCAGCGGGTAGAAGCCCGAGTCGAGGTCGAAGTTGCGCTTGGAGATGCCCACGTAGTGGCGCACGATCTCAGGCTCTGAGACCTCGGGCAGGCGCGGCCCCGCGCTGCGGCGAAAGCGCGCTGGGAGGAGGGTCTCGGCATCGACGTCGGGCACGTCGAACTCGGGGCACATGAAGGCTCGCCGGCCGGGGGCGCCCTTTTGGAAGATCGTCGTCGCCGCCTGGCGCTGCAGCGGCGCCGTGGAGGTGGTGGGGGCGAAGAGCACGGCGGCTACGGCTCCGTTGCCGTTGATGCTGGGCTCGTACGCCTCGATGCCGGGATCTGCGTGCAAGTGGTTCTCGTCGATCGGATTCACGCTGTCACCGCTGCCTCGCGCTCGGCGGCCACGGCCTGTGCGAGCACGCGGGCGAGACGATCGATGTCGGCGCGGGTGCGCTTCTCGGTGATTGCGACGAGCAGGCCGCCGCGGTCTGACTCGCGCCCGGTGATGGCCTGCAGGTCAACCCCGGGGTTGACGCCCTCGGCGGCGCAGCGGCGGCGCACGGCGGGGACGTCGGCGTCGAGGCGCAGGGCGAACTCGCGGATGACGGGCTGCTCGTGGAGCTTCGCCACGCCGTCGATCGTGCTGAGGGTCTCGCGGGCGTAGTGGGTGCGCGCGAGCAGCAGCTCGCCGAGCTCGACGATCCCGCGGCGGCCGAGCCAGGTGAGGTAGACGACCCCGGCGAGCGCGTTGAGAGCCTGGGCGGTGCAGATGTTGGAGGTGGCTTTCTCGCGGCGGATGTGCTGCTCGCGGGTCTGCAGCGTGAGCACGAACCCGCGCCGGCCGTCCACGTCGAGGGTCTCGCCGGCGATGCGCCCGGGCATCCGGCGCAGGTACTCCTCCCGGGCGGCAAACAGGCCGAATGACGGCCCGCCGAAGTCGAGGCGGTTGCCGAGTGGCTGGCCCTCGCCGACGGCCACGTCCACACCGCATTCGCCGGGCGCCTCGAGCACACCGAGGGTGATCGGGTCGACCTGGGCGACCACGACGGGCGCATGTGCGCTCGCTGCCTGCCCATCGGGGGCCTTGGCGGCGGCGCTGAGCGCAGCGGCGTCCTCGACTGCGCCGTAGAAGTTGGGCTGGGCGAAGATCGCTGCGCTGGTGTCGGAGTCGATCGCCTGCGCCCAGGCATCGGGGTCGGTGACGCCACCTGAGAGGGGGACCTCGACGACGTCCATTCCGTAGCCGTGGGCGTTGGTGCGCAGGGTCTCGAGCGAATGGGGGTGCAGTCCGGCGCTGACGACGAACTTGCCCCTGCCGTTGTGGAGCTTTGCCAGGTAGCCAGCAGCGGCCACAGCCGATGGGCCCTCGTAGGCGGAGGCGTTGGAGACGGGCAGGCCGGTGAGCTCGGAGATGGCGGTCTGGTACTCGAACATGACCTGCAGCCCACCCTGGGAGATCTCGGGCTGGTAGGGGGTGTAGGTGGTGAGGAACTCGGAGCGCTCGGTGAGCATGTCGATGAGCGCGGGGACGTAGTGGTCGTACATCCCGGCCCCGAGGAAGCTCAGCTCGTCGTCGGTGCTGGTGTTGCGCTCGGCGAGCGTGCGCAGGTGCTCGTAGACGTCCTGCTCGGGCAGTCCGTCGGGAAGCTCGAGGGCACGCTCGAGGCGTACGCCGGCAGGGATCTGGCGGTCGAATATCTCCTGCAGGGACTCGACGCCGATCGCCGCGAGCATCGCGGCAAGATCGTCAGGTGTGATTGATGTGTAGCGGCTCAACTACAAGCAGCCTAGCCAGCCAGTGAAGCCCTGTAGGTGGCGGCGTCCATCAGCGCGTCGCGCTCGGCGGGATCGGACATGCGCACCTTCACCAGCCAGCCCTCGCCGTAGGGCTCCTCGTTGATCATGGCGGGGTTCTCTGAGAGCGCCTCGTTGAGCTCGACGATCTCGCCGGAGAGCGGGGCGATGACGTCGGAGACGGCCTTGACGGACTCGACCTCGGCGTATGAGGCGTCCTTGGCGAGCGTGGTGCCGACGGCGGGCGCCTCGAAGAACACGACCTCGCCGAGCGCGTCCTGCGCGTACCAGGTGATCCCCAGGGTGGCCAGGGCGGGATCGTCTGGGTCGATGCGCGCCCAGTCGTGTTCGGGGTGGTAGAGCAACTCGTCGGGGTAGCTGGCCTGAGCCATTCACGAGCCCTTTCTGTAGAGCGGCTTGTCCTTGACAACAGCGGGGCGCATCTTGCCACGAACATCTATCTCCAGCCGAGTGCCCGTCCCAGCCCTCCCAGCGGGGACGTAGGCCATGCCGATACCCGTCCCCAGGGAAGGCGAGAGGGTGCCGCTCGTGACCTCTCCCCCGCCTGCGATTGGATTGCCCTGCCTGGCGATGCCGGGGCCCTCGATCTCGAAAGCCACGAGCTTCTCGCTCGGACCGTCTGCGCGTACGGCGGCGACGGCCTCGGAGCCGATGAAGCGGGTCTCCTCCTTGCAGCACCAGCCGAGCCCCGCTTCGATCGGGCCGCGATCGAGTACGAGGTCGTTGCCGTAGAGGTGAAAGCAGACCTCCAGTCGCAGCGTGTCGCGCGCCCCGAGACCGGCGGGGGTGGCGCCACGGCGCACGAGCTCCTCCCACAGGGGGGGGGCGTGAGCCGGGTCGCACAGCAACTCCACTCCGTCCTCGCCTGTGTAGCCGGTGCCGCACACGAGCACGTCGACGCCGCCGAGGCGCCGGGTGGCCACAGTCATGCGCGCCGGCAGAGGCGAGTCGGAGATGGCCTGCACGCGCTCGCGCGCAAGTGGGCCCTGTACGGCGAGCATGGCCCAGTCGTCGATCGCGTCGCTCACCTGCGCCTCGGGGAGATCCTGCGCGTGCGACTGGAACCAGTCGAGGTCGCGCTCGTGGTTGGAGGCGTTGGTGACAGTCAGGTAGCGATCGGCGCCGAGACGGTAGGTGAAGAGGTCGTCCAGCACGCCGCCGTCCTCGCGGCAGAGCACGCTGTACTGGGCTCCACCCACGGCGATCTTGGCGATGTCATTGGAGAGCAGCCGCTGCAGCAGCTCCAGTGCCTGCGGCCCGCTCGTCTCGATCTCGCCCATGTGTGAGACATCGAACATTCCCGAGCTGTTGCGCACGGCCATGTGCTCCTGGCGCACGCCCTCGTATTGCACAGGCATCTCCCAGCCCGCGAAGTCCACCATCTTCGCCCCCGCCGCCACGTGGGCGTCATAGAGGGCGGTGCGGCGCAGGGTCGACATCATTCGCGCTCAGGCTAGCGCCAGGAAGCCGCGAGGCAGGATCAGCGTGGGCCAAGGGGCAGCGGCGAGAGCATCAGACGCAGGGCGTCGATCACGTTCGCACGCGACTCCTCGCGGGTTCGACCCTGGCTGTGACCACTGAACCTGACGGTGGTCGAACCGCGGGCACAAGAAAGGTCGGTTCGATCGCGTCGCGGCCGTCTATGCGGATTTCGTCGGTGAGTTCTTGGAGGATGGCCTTGACGCGCATGGGTCCGCCGTTGTCCAGCGCGGCGCGGACTCTTTGGCGGATCGCGTCGAGGTCAGCGGCGCTGATGCGCTGGACAGGTTCGCTGTCGGCGAGGGAGGCGAGTTCGCTGGCCCTGGCTTCGAGCGCCTTTGTCTGCTCACCGAGCGTGGCTATGCGCGTCGCGCAGGTGTCCTCGGGCATCGTGCCGTGCTCGAACGCTTGGAAGTAACGGTCCATCGCCGCGCGTGTCTCGGTGAGCTTGCGCTTCACGCCTGATAGCTCGTCCTCGTGCTCACCGTCGCGGTGGGCAAGCTGGGCATGTGCGTGGTCGATCGCAGCGGCGAGCAGGTCGTTGTCGTTGAGCACTTTCCAGAGCCGGCGAGTGACGGCCTGCTCTAGCTGCTCGGCGGGGAGCCGGTCGTTGGCGCAATGCTCGGTCCCGTAGCGATGGCGCGTAAAGCAGGTGTAGTAGGTGTACCGGCCGTTTCGTCCGTGCGCGGCGGTGCCGATGTACGCCTGCCCGCAGCGGCCACACCTGACGCGGCTGGTGAGCAGATAGTCGGAGGCGTTGGAGCGGCGCTGTGATTGGTCCTCGCCGCGTTCTTTGAGGATCGTCTGCGCCCGGTCGAAAAGCTCGCGCGGGACGATCGGCTCGTGCGGCGCCGGATAGCAGCTTCCGCGGTAGTAAATCTCGCCGATGTAGGCACGGTTGCGAATCACTGTTAGGACGCTGCCGTGGTTCCACAGCCGGCCGTTCTTGGTGCGGTAGCCGTTGGTGTTCAGCCATTTCGCGGTGGCGCTTGAGCCAAGTTGCCGGTTGACGTAGTGGTCGAAGATGACGGGCACGAGCGGCGCCTCGGTGGGGTTGCGCTCCAGGTGGTCGCGGTCGGCGGCGATGTCGTACCCGTAGGGTCGGCGTCCGCCGCACCAGCCGCCGCGTGCGGCCTTGCGCTCAAGGCCGGCCAGGATGCGCTCCACGATCAGCGCGCGCTCGAACTCGGCGAACACGCCGAGCATCTGCACCATCATCCGCCCCGCCGGGGTGCCGGTGTCGAATGGCTCGGTCGCGGAGCGGAAGATCACGCCGGCTTGGTCAAGCTCATCGACTATCTGCGCGAGCCCCCGGATCGAGCGCGCGAGGCGGTCAACGCGGTAGACCAAGAGCACATCGAAGCGGCCGCGCTTCGCGTCGCGCAGTAGAGTCCGTCCGCGCCTCTTGCTATCAATCAACGTATGCTTTGGCACAATCCACGTCGCATTATTCGGCGGAACGGCTCTGCTGTTGGGTTGACGACCCTTCACGGCACTCATGGGACGCCACGCTGAACGGAGAAGCACGTGTCAGCCCAGCCCAACCGCAAGCAGCAGCGTCTCGCCCAGGGACAGCCACGAGCGTTCATCAGCTATTCGCACCGCGACGAGGCGTTTGTGTTGGCCCTGGTGCAGAGGCTGAAAGAGCATGGCATCGGCGTGTGGATCGCCCGGGTCGAGCTGCTGGTCGGAGATTCGCTGGTCCGCAGAATCGGCGACGCCATTCACGACGAAGACTTTGTTATCGCCGTGATCTCTAAACACTCGGTGAACTCATCGTGGTGTGAGAAGGAGCTGGCGCTGGCTGTGACGCACGGCATTCAGTCCAAGCAGGTCAAGGTTCTGCCAGTCCGGCTTGACGAGGTTGTGCTACCAAGCTTCCTGGAGGATACGCTGTGGGCAGAAGCAGACCGCTCCGATTACAGCAAGGTCGCCGCCGAACTAGCGACAGCAATGGAACGGCACCTCGAACGACGGCTTGACGCGGCTGTCGTCAAACCGAATAGCTCGTCAGCCGGCGCGACCGACCGGCAGTTGGAGGATCGAATCGCCGCGCATGCGGCTCTACGCGGCGACCTGAGTTCTTTCGATGGGAAATGGGAGTACATGTTCGCCCTACTCCAGAGGTTTATCGAGCGCGAAAAGACTGTGATAGTTCCACGTGAGCATTTGGAGGAGGGCGAGCGGCTCGGCCGCTGGGTTCAGAAGCAACGCAATGTGTTTAAGGGTGTCCACAGCGGCGGACGACTTACGAAGGAGCAGATCAAAAAGCTGGTGGCTCTCCCAGGTTGGACATGGGAGCGTGGGCCTGACAAGTGGGAGCGGGGCTATCGGGCGCTTGTGGCGTTCCAAAAGCGCGAGGGCCACATCAAAGTTCCGGCTGGACATATAGAGAATGGTGTGCGTCTCGACGCATGGGTCACGCGTCAGCGGCAGCACTTTCGTATGGGGCGAATCCAACGGCAGGGAGATCACGTGACTCGCCTTGAACGCGTTCCTGGCTGGAAGTGGTCGGAGTCGTATGCGGAGAGGTGGGACCGGCACTACACCGCGTTGGTGAAGTTCGTCGAACGCGAAGGGCACGCGAGCGTGCCAACGAAGCACGTCGAGGGTGATGTGATGCTTGGCCAGTGGGTCAGCAACCAACTCCAGCGCTACCGCTGGCTACAAGATCACCACCCGTTGCGGATCGCCCGCTTGGAGGCACTCCCCGGTTGGACTTGGTCAAGAGTCAGCGCGAGAACAGCCGGGCGAGCTGATCGGAAGCACAGCCAGCCCACCTACGAAGGCAGCCCGCGTCTCGTCGTAGCCCAGTCGTCCTCACCAGAGGCACCTCCTCGCTCCGCTTGCCGCTCGTGACGACGTTCTGGACTGATATCGAGATTCTGCGGTTCATCGACGCTGCCGAAAAACGCGAACACGGCACCGTTGGCAGCGGCCTCGACATGCTCAAAACCCTTGCAGCTGAGCGCGGTGTTGGTCTGGCTGACGACGACTACCGCCGCTTTCTCAGCGAGCTATTCGTCCTACACAACGCTGGCCTGCTGACATGGGTGCCGATGCAGTCACCCGCGCGAGTTCGGCAGATCACGCCAGCGGAGCCGCTTGACTACCTCAACAACACCCGAGACTTTACGTTGACATACGCCGGACGCAACCAGGTACAGGGGCGGGTCGTCCTGACACCGCTACCCGATCGGGCCGAGGACGACGGGCGAATGATCGCCAGTTTGACGCTGGAGGGCATAGCAAAGTGTATCGGTGGTAGGTACGACTCGCATCAGGCAGTTCTGTTCCTCGCCGACTCCCGCCTTGCTTTTGGCCACGAACCCCCCGCCGACGGTGAAGTCTGGGAGAAGCTTCTAGTGATCTTTGCCGAACTCTCACGTGGCACGTCCGGCGAACGCCGGGAACTGCGTCACTTTCTCGGTGCCTGGCTGGACGACCAACTCCATACGGGTCCCACGAACGATGAGTGCGACCGTATCGAACGTGACCTCGCCCGTCAGGGCTGGTTCGTAAGGGATGGTCGGCTTGTGGTCGGCGAGCCTGTGCGCCGCGGTCGGGGCACGCAGGCTCCTCCGCCCGCCGTCGATCGGCTACATCCGATCGTGTGGAAGGCAGCCGCAACGCGGTGGGCAGCCAAACACCTACACGACGCTGTGATTGCTGCATCAAAGGCCGTCAACGCCACGTTGCAGGCAAAGATCGGACGCAGCGATGTGTCTGAGGTCAGGTTGATTCAGCAGACATTCTCATCAAAGCCTCCTACGGCAACCGAACCGCGTCTACGGTTCCTCGATATCGCAGATCGGCAGACGCGCGACTCCGTGACCGCAGGCGCGTTGCAGTTCGGTGTCGGATGTTTCATGGCGACGCGCAACCCGATCGGCCATCGACCTGACGACGAGCATGAAATGACCGAGCAGGAGGCTTTGGAGCAGTTGGCCGCATGGTCGTTGTTTGCCCGATGGATCGACCGCGCTGAGGTCGTGGAAAGCTGAACCGACTGTCAGATCGACGATGTACTCGGGGGCGATCCCAGGCAGCGGCAAGTCGCCGTCCAAATTGCCCGAGCAGCCTGCCGGTCACGCTACTCCGCTTCGTCGAGCGACATCCGCCCGCCGGGCAGCCGCGCGGAGCGGTTCGACTTGAGGTCGGTTGGCTCCATCGTCCTTGATTTGCAGCGGATTCCTCGGCACATTCTTGACGGTGGTCGAACCATCGCCAAGGCAGCACGCGTAGGCCGTGCGCGCTAGTCGTCGGATCGGGCGCGAGAGATCTCGATCCGGACGCGCCCGAGTACGAAGATCCTGCTTGGCGGTGGAGATGAGAGATCCGGTACGAGCGGAGGGACCCCGTCGGGTGCAGGGACGAATCGGCCTTTCTTATGGCTTCCCGCTTTGATGTTGTCTCTCAAGTACGCGTGGTACTTGACGAACCGAGTACCCATGTAACGCCGGTAGCAGTAGGCATAGAGCCGGAGGCGGGAGTTCTCCAGGGCAAGCAGATCGTCGAGCGATAGCCGCCCTTCCCTATGCTTTCGCTGGATATGAGCCGGAAACGGGCGTAGCTGTGCTAGCTCGCACTGCCCGGGCAGCAGAAAGACAGCACTCCCCCACTGACGCCCGGTCGCCATGGCTTCTCGACTGGAATGGGTACAGCGACAATCGCGGCGAGGACCCCCAACATGACTGTCAGAACTAGTTCGCTCATCCGCGCGGACTGTACTCGCGGCAAACGCCCTCTCGTGCCCCGCCAGACGGAGCACGCATTTCGTCTTCCGTCGACGAGGTCGGGGAGCGTCCGTGCGACAATCAGGGCATGACCAAGGCCGAGCTACACGAGTTGGTGGACCGTCTGCCAGACGGCGCGGTCGATGGTGCCGCGGTCCTGCTGGGCGAGATCAGCGCCGGCCGCATAGATCCCGAGCAGGCGTGGTTCTGGACGCGGGAGTGGCAGGAGAAGGAGCGCGAGGCGGACGACGACCTGGCGGCGGGTCGCGTTACGTCCTTTACCACCGATGCGGAGTTCCTAGTGGCCCTGGACGAGCGGACGAAGCCGCTCGATGCCGACGCGTGAAGTTCTCGCGTCGTTCTGGCGCGATTGGGACCGCCTCACCCCTCAGCAGCAGCGAGCATTCCGCGAGGCGCTTGCGCAGTTCGTCGCTGATGTTGCCGATGGAGGTCAGAACTTCCGTCCGCGGTTGCGCGTCAAGCGGGTGCAGGGCCATCCTGGCGTGTGGGAGATGACCTGGGCGCCGGACGGCCGTGCGACCTTCGAGTACGGAGCAGAGGTTCGACCGGGCGAGGCGCATGTCATCTGGCGGCGCATTGGCAGCCACTCGGTCTTCCGTCGGCCCTAACCGGACCGACGACCCGCAGGGCGCGCTACTCCGCTTTGTCCAGCGCCACACGCCCGCCGGGAAGTCGTGCCTTGCTGGTGGCCGCTATCCAGCCAGAACGCAGCGGTGATCGCTGAGTTCCAGCGGTACATCTCAACCGCTGCTGCGAAATCGCCGCCGCAGTGCTCGATGTACGTGCTCAGCCGCTCAGCGCTGAAAAGGCGCTCAAGATCCTGCGGCTGGAGCTGTGCGTCGGGGGTAGGCATCGACGATCGTCCGCGCTACCGTAAAACGCGAAGACCTCGGAACGGTCTCTGTGCAGTCCCCCTCGGGGGGCAGGCCAAACCGCCGGGGTTTCGTTCGTTCTGGGCTGCCTCGCGGCCGCACCAAGGGCGCTACGCCGCCTCGTCAAGCGACATCCGTCCGCCGACCCGTCCTCGCTAGCAGCTCTTGCATGAAGCGCCGAAGGCTGGGATCCTTTCACCATGTCGATCACGGTCAAGCTCCTCCGAGCGCGTGCGTGCCCTCTGCGAGGAAGCGAGCGGGGTTGAACCCTCCGCAGCAGATCGAGGAGAAGCGCCCATGGGACCTGCGCCTGATCGAAAGCATGTCACGGGACTCGGATAGGGCGCGCCCGAACAAGACCTCGCAACTCGTCGCGGCAGCAGTTCACGTACTTCTCTTCGGAGTTCCAGCAGTGGTGAGCGGGAGGCCCTATCTGGTGCTGTTCGTAGCCCTCTACCCTCTCGCCCTTCTCGGCAGATATCTACGAGATCGCGCCAAGCGCCAGAAAGCCGACCGAATACCGGTGGCCAGCACGTCCAATCCGTTCGGCCGGTAGCCCCGGCCACGGTGATAGCAAATCCGAAGTTCCACGGGATAGGATCTTGGGATGCTTACGTCTCCGCCTTCTGACGAGAAGCGTCCGTGGGACGCTCGCCTGGTTGCGTGGATGTCGCGGGGATCCGACAAACCGCAGCCGGAGCAGCATAGTCGCGCTGAGGGGGCTGCCTTCGGCGTGGTCCACGCGCTTGTGGTGGCGGCCGCTACAGCCAGCCTCGGGGGAATCCTGGGGGGATTTCTATGGCCGCTTGCTGCAGTCCTGTTCACGGTTCTCTGTATGCGCCTCTTCAGGTGGGCGCGCCAGAAGCTGGCAAGGACTGAAGACCAGTCAGGCGGAGTGCAGCCCAACCCGTTCGGTCAGTAGTTCGCTTCGCACATGTGCGAAGCGTCGGTAGGCGCATGCGCCTACCGCATGACCTGCCGCATGCGGCAGGTCTAGGGAGCCCACATGTGGGCTCCTGCCCGATGGCGCATGCGCCATCGGGGCTTTCAGCTCAGAGATTGGGCGTCGGCGGTGTCTGCCGCAAAAACGGCGGAACGTCGATGTCGTCGTCGGAGATCTCCAGGGTGGAGCGCTGGCGCTCGGAGATGCTCGGGCCGCGGTCGGGGCGAGCGCCTGAGCGGCCCTCGCGACGAACGGCGCGGCCGGGACGGTGGTCGAAGCCGGTGCCGATGACCGTCACACGGACCTCGTCTGCCATCGACTCGTCGATCACTGCGCCGAAGATGATGTTGGCGTTGGCGTCGGCTGCGTTCTGGATGATCTCAGCGGCATCGTTGACCTCGAACAGGCCAAGGTCTTTGCCCCCGGTGATGTTCAGCAGGATGCCCGTCGCGCCGTCCACCGACTCTTCCAGCAGCGGTGAGGAGATGGCTGCCTTGGCCGCGTCCCCGCAGCGGCTCTCGCCGCTGGCCGTGCCGATCCCCATCAGGGCAGAGCCCGCGTCGTGCATGATCGTGCGCACGTCCGCGAAGTCGAGGTTGATCAGACCGGGGATCGTGATCAGGTCCGTGATCCCCTGGATGCCCTGACGCAGGACATCGTCTGCCTCCTTGAAGGCGTCCAGCATCGAGGTCCGACGCTCGACCACCGCGAGCAGCTTCTCGTTCGGGATCACGATCAGCGTGTCCACGACCTCGCGCAGGCGCTCGATTCCCTCGACGGCCTGGCGGCCCCGTTGCGATCCCTCGAAGTCAAATGGGCGTGTCACCACGCCAACCGTCAGCGCGCCGATCTCGTTCTTGGCGATCTCTGCGATCACCGGCGCGGCTCCCGTGCCCGTGCCGCCGCCCTCGCCCGCCGTCACGAACACCATGTCAGCGCCCTTCAGCGCCTCCTTGATGTCATCGCGCGACTCCGAGGCCGAGGCCAACCCCACGTCGGGGTTCGCTCCCGCGCCGAGGCCCTTCGTCGACTCGTGGCCGATGTTCAGCTTGATGTCCGCGTCGCACATGGCGAGCGCCTGGGCGTCTGTGTTGGCCGCAATGAACTCCACGCCGTGGAGGCCTGCGTCGACCATGCGGCTGACCGCGTTCGTTCCGCCGCCGCCTACGCCTACGACCTTGATCACTGCCAAGTAGCTTGAGCTGCTCTCCATGATGGTTCTGACCGAAGCCTTTAGTAGGAATCTAGGGTTCGCAGCATACTCATCGCCGAACCGCCGAGTTGTGCACGTTATGCAGGGATCTTCGCCCTGTCAACGACGGCGTGCAGTCTCGCAACGTTCATTGCAGAACGCCATACTCTCAACCACCGCCTGAGAATTGCCTCCGAGGTGTGCTAACTCTCAGGTTGAGGTTGAGTGTTTCAACCACCGGGCGTCGATGCTTCCGGAGAGGTTTCCTGCCCGCTCGACGATTCAGTGTGTGCTGCTTCGCTCGAGGGTTCGCTGCTCGATTCCGGTTCAGATGTGCCCGTGGATGACGTCGAGGATGTGGCAGGTGCGGTCGAGCTCGCGCCCGTTTCCTTTGTCAGCCCTTCCGCCAGCGCGCCCACAGTCGATTCCGAGGAGGAGCCCGCTTCGCTGCTCGTCGACGCGTCAGGCGGGGTCGTGCCCGCCGGGAAGCCCGCAGCGGCGCGATCGGGCACCCGAACGTCCACATATGAGGCGCCCGTCGAGCTGTGGTCGGCGAGCACCCGCGCCAACGAAAGCCACTTGGCGTGCGGGCGCACGCCGTTGCCGAAGTAGGCCAGCAGGCCGTTCTTCATCTCCAGCGTGAGCCCCTCCGGGCCGTTGTACACGTGCGCCACCCGCCTCGCCAGGGCTTGCGGCGCCGCCCCAAGGACCGCAAGCGCTTCAAGCAGGGTCGAGCTGTGCAGGCGCTGACCCACCGCGGGCACCACCCACCCGTTGATCGCAGGCAGCGAGCTGGTTGCAAGCGCAGGACCGAGCGCAACTCCGTTGGCTGCCACCGCCGTGCGCTGGCCGTTGGCGCTCAGCGCAGCCACGGGCAACTCCTCGCTGACCTCGATGCGCAGGCCGTGGGGGAAGCTCGCAACCGCCCTCACACCGCTCACCACTGGATATTGAGCCACCGCCGCCGCCAGCGCGCCCGCGTTCACGTTCAGCGTGCTCATGTGGTGGGACGCCGCGATGAGCGCCGCGTCAATCGCCGTGGCCTCCGCGCCGTGGACGCCGCTGACGTGCACGTGCTCCACCGCCACGAATGAGGAGTTGCGCAGAAGCAGGTAGCCCCCACCAAGCAGAGGCAGGGCCACGATCACGGCCAGCAGCGCCAAGCGGGTGCGCCTGTGCCCCCACAGCGATGTGACGGCGTCCCGTGCCCAGTCGAGGAGGCCGATGCCGGCGCGCGAGGCGCGTCTGGACGCTGGACGCGGCAGCGCGATCCCCAGCGGCCGGGCCAGGCGCGCGGTCAGCGAGCGTTCCATCACTCCCTCTTCGACCTCCCCGCCCCAACCCCTACCGCCCTGCACACCATCTACAGCCAGGGAACGAGCACGTCCCCCAGCATCTGAACCTCCGGCTCGAGCTCAACCCCGAAGCGCTCCAGCACGCGCGCCCGGCCCGCGGCCATCACCGCCAGCACATCGGCCGTGGTGGCCGAGCCCATGTTCTCGATGAAGTTGGCGTGCTTGGGCGCAAAGCGCGCCC
>DATARM010000170.1:0-8610 GCA_036264155.1 Solirubrobacteraceae bacterium | reverse complement strand
TCGCAGGCCGGCCGACCCCTCGCCGGCGCTCCCCTCGAGCTCCAGGCCAACCCCTACCCCTTCCACGGCTACGCACCGATCGCACACACCGTCAGCGCCGCCGACGGCAGCTACACATTCAACCCGGTCAAGCCGGACGAGGACGTCCGCCTGCGTGTCGCGCCCGAAGCCTCTCCGGCAGTCACCAGCCAGCAGCTGACGATCTCCGTCGAACCAACCGTGGCGATCAACGCGACCAGCGAGGGACCCGGACACACCCGCCTCAGCATCCGCCTCACCCACACCACCCACGGCGGATCGCCACCGGTCCAGGCCCAATGGTTCGTGGCGAGACGTGGCGGCAGCGAGTTCCGCCTGGCGGACACCACACCCACACGCGAGCTCGCCCCCGGGCTGACCTACGCCACGGCCACAGTAGACCCGCCATCGCGACAGTTCGTCTACCGCGTTTGCCTGAGCCCCACCTGGGAGAGCTCCATGGCCCGCCCCCACGCCCACATGCGCTGCCCGCAGAGCAGCGATGGCGAGCTTGCGTACGGCGGCGAAGGCCAGGGCGTTCCGCTAGCTGCCTACCCCTCCCCGTCAGCCGTCGCGGCCGCTGTCCACTTTCTCGACGGCCGCTCGGGCAGGACCTCGCTCGCGGTGGTCAACAGCGCCGGCGAACTGAGCGGAGTGAACCTGCGCGAGCATTTCGAGACGGCGAGCGTGGTCAAGGTGATGATGCTCGTTGCCTTCCTACAGAAGCGAAATGCCGAGCACCGCCCCCTCGACGAAGCGGACAGGGCGCTGTTGTATCCGATGATCCACATCTCCGAGAACGAAGCCGCCTCGGCCGTGTACGCGATCGTCGGCGAGCCGGCCATGGCCCGGGTGGCTCGCGAAGCGGGCATGCAGGACTACGCGCCGGGCGTCGGCTGGTGGGCCTACACGCAGACCTCCGCAGCCGACCAGGCCCGCTTCTTCTTCGCGCTGCCACACCTGATCCCCTCGCAGTTCTACGCCTACGCTCGAGGACTGCTCGCGGGGATCGAGCCGTCGCAGAGCTGGGGCTTCCCCCCTGTCGCCCGACCGGCGTGGCAGGTCTTCTTCAAGACGGGAGCGCTTCCCGAAGAGGGCCTGTTCAACGAGGTCGTGCGTTTGGAGCGCCCCGAAGCCACGTTCACGGTGGCTGTCCTCACCGACGGCGATCCCTCGATGAGCTACGGCGAGCAGACGATCGAAGGGGTCGCCGCCGCGCTGCTGGCCCACTCCCCATGAGCCTCATCCACCGTGAGCGCCCGCCACGGGGCGAGCCCGAGGGGCTCCTGGTGCTCCATCACGGGCGTGGCGCCAACGAGAACGACCTGCTCGCGCTGGCCGACGTGCTCGACCCTGAGCAGCGCCTGTACGTCGTCAGCCCACGCGCGCCGCTCACACCCTCCGGCGCAGGCGGCTTTCACTGGTATCTGGTACCGCGGGTCGGATATCCAGACCCTAAGACCTTCCGCGCCGCCTTCGAGTCGCTGGGCGAGCTGCATGCCGAGCTGTGGCAGCGAACAGGCATCGGCCCCGAGCGCACGATCCTCGCCGGTTTCTCGATGGGCGCGGTGATGAGCTACGCCCTCGGCCTCGCCGCCGAGCGACCGCCGGTTGCCGGGATCCTGGCCTTCTCCGGCTTCATGCCAACGGTAACCGGGTGGGCTCCAGATCTAGGCTCACGAGACAAGCTGCGCGTGTTCGTCTCCCACGGTGAGCGCGATCAGGTGATCGGCGTCGAGCTCGCTCGACGGGCCGTGTCGGAGCTCCGCGACGGCGGTCTGCAGGTCGAGTACCACGAGTCGCCCGCGGCCCACCACATCGATCCGCGATCGCTTCCCGATGCCCGCGCTTGGCTGGAGGCCACGCTCGAGCCCCATGCCGGAGGTGCTTGAGCAGCGGGTGCGCGAAGCGCATATGGTTGACAACGGCAGCATCACGGCGTCCAGGAGGAGGAGACCATGTCGGCCGCAGCCGCCCACCAGCCGGCCTCGCCCAGGCAAGACCTGGAGGTTCTCATCGTCGGCGCGGGCTTCGGCGGGATCGCCGCCGCGATCGAGCTGCGACGTCACGGGATCGAGCAAATCAAGATCCTCGAGCAGGGACCGGACCTTGGCGGGACGTGGCTGTTCAACACCTACCCGGGAGCCGCCTGCGACGTCCCCAGCCATCTGTATTCCTTCTCTTACGAGCAGCGGCGCGACTGGACGCGATTGTGCTCCCTGCAGCCCGAGATTCACACCTATCTGCATGACGTGGCGCGAGCCCACGGACTCGACGCGCTGATCGCGACCGGCCAAAGCGTTGTCTCCTGCTCGTGGAACGAGCAGAGCTGTCGTTGGAGCGTCCACACCGAGACGGGCTCGACGTTCGAGGCGGACGCGTTGATTCTCGCCACGGGCCAGCTCCATCAGCCGGCCATACCGGCGATCGAAGGCGCCGAGAGCTTCGCCGGGCACAGCTTTCACTCAGCCCAATGGGACCACGACTACCCCCTCGCGGGCAAGCGCGTTGCCGTGGTGGGAACGGGTGCAAGCGCTGTCCAGTTCATTCCCGAGATCGCGCCAAAGCTTGAGCGGCTGAGCGTCTTCCAACGCACGGGAAACTGGTTCATGCCGCGCAAGAACCGCAGCTACCCGTGGCCGGTCAAGGCTGCGATCGAGCGCATACCCGGCCTGCAAGCGCTCAGGCGGAAGTTCATCTTCGAGTACACAGAGTCGCTAACGCTGACCATCCGCCACCCACGCACAGTCGGCCGCCTCGCTCGCGCCCGCGCGACGGCGTTCATGCGCTCGCAGCTCGAGGACCCGCAGCTCCGCGCCAAGGCGTGGCCCGACTACACCTTCGGCTGCAAGCGCATCCTCTTCAGCTCCTACTTCCTGCCGGCCCTGGAACGCGAGAACGTCGAGCTCGTGACCGACTCGATTGCGCGCATCGCACCCGAGGGCATCGTCACAGCCGACGGCACCCTGCACGAGCTCGACTGCATCATCTGGGCCACCGGCTTCAAGACCACTGACTTCATGCTCCCGATGGAGGTCACGGGCACGGGCGGGCGCTCGCTGCGCGAGGCGTGGGCAAACGGAGCGCGCGCGTATCTGGGCATGTCGATTCCCCGCTTCCCCAACCTGTTCGTGATGTACGGGCCCAACACCAACACCTCGGGGGGCTCGATCATCGTCTACCTCGAGGCGCAGGCGGCATACATCCGTCAGGCGCTGCAGCAGCTCACTGCGCGATCAGCAGGCGCGCTTGAGGTGCTGCCCGAGGTCGAGGCCGCCGCCGACCGCGCGCTGCAGGCGCGCTTCAGGGGAACGGCATGGACGCAGTGCGACTCGTGGTATCGCGACGAGGATGGCCGGATCGTGGCCAACTGGCCGGGCTACATGCGCGAGTACCTGCAGAGCACGCAACAGCTCGACCCGGACGAGTACCGCTTTGCGCCACTACCGGATCGCGAGCCGGTGGCAAGCGCATAACCGCAACGGAGAGGCAAGAGCACCATGTACGACTACATCATCGTCGGGGCCGGCTCGGCCGGTTGCGTGCTGGCCAACCGCCTCTCTGAGGATCCCTCGGTGCGGGTGCTGTTGCTCGAGGCCGGCGGCAGGGACCGATCGTTGAAGATCAAGATCCCGGCAGCCTTCCCGCAGCAGTTCCACACCAAGCTCGACTGGGACTTCGCCACCGAGCCGGAGCCCCACGTCGATGGCCGTTCGCTGTTCGTCCCGCGGGGCAAGGCCCTCGGCGGCTCGAGCTCGATGAACGCGATGCTCTACGTCCGCGGGCGACCGCTGGACTACGACTCGTGGGCGGCGCAGGGAGCGCCCGGGTGGAGCTACGCGGACGTGCTCCCCTACTTCATTCGCTCCGAGGACAACGTCCGTGGGCCCTCGGAGTACCACGGCGTCGGCGGTCCGCTGCACGTCAGCGAGCAGCGCTCCCCACGGCCGCTGAACCGGCGCCTGCTCGCCGCGAGTGCCGCCGCTGGGATCCCGCGCATTGCCGACTACAACGGCCCCGAGCAGGACGGTGTCTCGATGTTCCAGGTCACCCAGAAGGACGGTGCCCGCTTCAGCGCGGCCGACGGCTATCTGCGCCCCGTCCTGAAGCGTCCCAACCTCGACGTTCGCACCGGTGTCACCGTGCTCGGCATCGAGCTCGAGGGCACGCATGCGGTCGGGGTGCGACTGGGCAAGGGCCGCTCCGGGGTGGAGGTGGTGCGCGCCGAGCGCGAGGTCCTGCTGGCGGCGGGAGCGATCGGCTCGCCCCAGCTGCTGTTGCTCTCGGGGATCGGCCCGGCCGCGGAGCTCGAGGCCGCCGGCGTGCACACACGTCACGAGCTACCGGGCGTGGGACGGAACCTCCAGGACCATCCGTTCGTGACGATGATCTGGGAGGTGAGCGATCGCAACACGCTCTACAGGGCCGACAAGCCGAAGGCGCTCGCCGAGTGGCTGCTGCGCCGCTCGGGAAAGCTGTCCTCGACGGTCGCCGAGGTCGTGGCCTTCACGCGAACGCGCGGAGGCCTTCCGGCCGCCGACATCCAGTTCCACATGGGCGCGGCCTACTTCGAAGACCATGGAGCGGAGACCTACGACGGCGACTGCATGGTAATCGCCCCGGTGCTCGTCTCGCCCAAGGCACGCGGTCAGGTGTGGCTGCGCTCGGCTGACCCCCTGGCCAAGCCGCGCATCCTCACCAACACCCTCTCCGAGCCCGAGGACCTCGAGTCGATGATCGCCGGCATGCGCCTCGCGCGTGAGATCGCAGCTCAGCCGCAGCTGCAGGAGATCACCATCACAGAGCTCAAGCCGGGGCCCACGACAGTCGACCGGGAGGACCTCGAAGCAGACCTGCGCAAGCGCCTGATGCTGATCTATCACCCAGTGGGCACAGCGCGGATGAGCGACACCCACCCCGAGGCCGTAGTCGACTCACAGCTGAGGGTCCACGGCGTGCACGGACTGCGGGTGATCGACGCGTCGATCATGCCCACGATCGTCGGCGGCAACACCAACGCCCCGACGATCATGATCGCCGAACGCGGCGCGGACCTGATCCGCGGGCGGGCATGAGCACCTCGATCAACCACCATCGCGAGGGCAAAGGACCCACGCTCGTGCTGCTGCACGGCGTGGGACACCACTGGCAAGCGTGGCGGCCGGTGATCCCGCTGCTCGCCCGGCAGTTCGACGTGGTGGCCTGCGACACGCCGGGCTTCGGGGCTTCGGCGCCACTTGCCAGCTCGATCGAGCCCACGATCCCGGCCTACGTCGACGCGTTCGAGTGGTTCTTCGCCGAGCTCGGCCTCGAGCGCCCCCACGTGGCGGGCAACTCGATGGGCGGCGCAGTCGCACTCGAGCTGGCGCGCCGCCGCGCTGTGAGCTCGGTCAGCGCCTTCTCACCGGCGGGCTTCTGGAGCCGTCCCGAGCTGCGCTTCTGCCAGGCCTCGCTCGGCGCTCTGGGAAATGCGCCGACGCGGGCTCGCCCGTTGATCGAAGCGCTCGCCCGCACGCGCGCGGGCCGCCTCGCGCTGTTCTCCCAGACGTTCGGCTACCCCTTACGACTACCGAGCGAGGAGGCCGTGGCGACCCTGCGTGACGCATGGAGCTCCCCGGCGCTGGCACAGACGCTGAAAGCCTTCGATCGCTACCGATTCGAGGCGGGCGAGCAGCTGCGCCATACGCCCGTGACGATCGCCTGGGGCGAGCGCGACCGGCTGCTGCCCTACCGCCTGCAGGCGCCGCGTGCCCGCGCGCTGCTGCCCTCTGCCCTGCACGTGACGCTGGGCGCCGGCCACGTGCCCTTCTACGACGATCCCGGCGCTGTTGCCGAGGTCATCCGCGCTCGCGCGCTCATCAGCGAGGGGGTTGCCGTGTAACGCGGCGCTCGCTCGAGGGACTGCAATGCGCAAGTCCAAATCAATCGAGGAGAGCTGCAATGAAAGCATTGACCCGTCTGAGCGTGGCTGCGATCTCGGCGGCGGCGCTGCTCGTCGGCGTCGCCGGGACGAGCAGCGCGCTCGCGGCAGGAACCGAGCACGCGGTGTTCGTACAGAGCGACAACCTCGCCGGCAACCAGGTAGTGGTCTACGACCGTGGTAGCGGTGGCACGCTCACGCAGCTCGGCAGCTACTCCACGGGCGGTCTGGGCGGCGCCCTGGAAGGATCTGTAGTCGACCATCTCGCCTCGCAGGGCAGTCTCACCTACGACCGCCAAGATGGGCTGCTCTACGCGGTCAATGCCGGTAGCAGCACGGTGTCGGTCTTCGCCGTGCTTGGCGAGCAACTCGCGCTGCGCCAGGTGATCGCCTCGGGCGGCACGTTCCCGGTCAGCATCACCGAGCACAACGGTGTGGTCTATGTCCTCAATGCAGATGAAGGCGGAGCGCTGCAGGGCTTTGCGGTCAGCGGCGGGCGACTCGTGCAGCTGCCCGGCTCGAACCGTTCACTCGGCCTGAACCCGGCGGAAACCCCGCAGTTCACACACACGCCGGGACAGGTTGCCTTCTCGCCCGACGGCTCACAGCTGATCGTCACGACGAAGGCCAACGGCAGCGACATCGACGTCTTCCACGTCGGGGCGTTTGGACGCCTCGCGAAGGCTCCGGCCGTGAACTCAGAGCCGGGAGCGGTGCCGTTTGCGGTGGCCTTCGACCAGCAGGGCGACCTGCTCGTCGCCGAGGCCGGGACGAACGCGGTGGCGAGCTTCGAACTGCATGAAGACGGCACGCTTACGCAGCTGGACGTTGTGCCCACAGGCGAGGCGGCCACGTGCTGGATAGCGCGCGCCGGTTCGCACTTCTACGCCTCCAACGCCGGCAGTGGCACGCTCAGCGCGTTTCGCTCCAGCGCCGGCGGCCAGCTGCTCACGCCGTTGGGGAACACGCCTACGGATGGTGGCACTGTGGACGCCACGGTCACCAGCAGCGGTCACTTCCTCTACGTGCAGGCAGGCGCGGCTGGGATCGTCGACGAGTACGCCGTCGGTGCTCAGGGTGCGCTGAGCGAGGTTGGATCGGTGACCGTGCCGGGAGCTGCCGGCGGCGAGGGAATCGTCGCCGGCTGAGCCCCACCCGAGGTCCGGACTACGGCGCGGCCGGCTTGCGCGCCGTAGCCTGCACCATTGGAAATGAACGCTGTGAGCTGTGTATCCCCACTTCCTCCAAACCACCCAGCATGAGCCTGGGCTTGGTACTGGCCATCGCAGCGCCGTTGCTGCCGCTCGGCAGACGCGCCGTGGTGGACGAAGACAGCGAGCTGCTCACACGAGTGCGAGCAGGCGAGGAGCAGGCATTCGTCCAACTCGTAGCCCGCCACCACGGAGCGATGCTGCGCCTGGCCCAGTCGTTCGTGTCGAGCAGCGCGATCGCCGAGGAGGTGGTGCAGGACACCTGGGTCGGGGTGCTGAAGGGACTCGACGGCTTTGCAGGGCGCTCCTCCTTCAAGACATGGCTGCTTCGGATTCTGGTCAACCGGGCCAGGAGCACTGGCGTGCGTGAGCATCGCAGCGTGGCGATCGGCGATGCCGGTCCTGTGGTCGATCGGTCGCGCTTCAATGCCTCGGGAGCGTGGATGGCTCCGCCACAGCACTGGATCGAGGACAGCGACGATCGGCTGCTCGCCGAGGGCCTGGCGGAGTGCATCAGATCCTCGCTGCAGGAGCTTCCAGTACGCCAGCGCGAGGTCGTGATGCTGCGCGACGTGGACGGCCTCAGCAGCGAGGAGGTCTGCGCTGTGCTGGCGATCAGCGAAGCCAACCAGCGAGTCCTGCTGCACCGCGGACGCAGCCGCCTGCGCCAGGCCCTGGAAGAGGAGTTGGGAGGGCAGGATGCTGCTGCGTAGGAGCGAGCTCGCCTGTCAGCAGATGGTCGAGCTGATCACCGACTACCTCGAGGGCGGTCTGTCACGAGCACAGCGACGGCGCTTCGAGGCGCATCTCGCCGGCTGCGAGCACTGCAGCGAGTACCTGGTGCAGATGCGCGCCACGATCAGGCTGACCGGCCGTCTCGCTGTCGATGACCTCACACCGGCGATGCGCAGCGAGTTCGGCATGCTTTACCGAAGCTGGCGCGCCGAAGGTCCAGCCTGAGACGAAACCGAGCGTTAGGGGACCAGGTGCTCTCACCATCCGGCTGGCCGCCCGTCGGGTCCTCCCCCCGCTTTCAGGCCGATTAGAACATCCGTCCGTTTACCCTCGACCTGCGGGTTTTTACTTGCATGCCCCCACCTGCCGATTCACACTGCCGGCTCGATCACACAAAGACTGAAAGGGCAAACCCGTCGCGAGGCGGGGGCGCAAAGTCAGGGATCTCACTGAGATAGCTCGACTGCCAGAACGCCATAGGAGGCAATCGTGCTGTCAGAGTCGTCCCTTCGCAGGTCCCCCGTCGCGAATCGTCCGGCTGTCAGTGCCGAAGGCAGGATCGAGCCCAATGAGAGCGGATTCTCGCTGATCGAGCTGCTGGTCGTGATCCTCATCATCGGCATCCTCGCCGCGATCGCCATCCCCTCGTTCTTCAACACCAAGACGAGAGCTGTAGACGCGCAGGCAAAGGAGCTGGCGCGTACCGCCGAGACAACCGCGGAGACG
>DATARM010000111.1:0-6336 GCA_036264155.1 Solirubrobacteraceae bacterium | reverse complement strand
GTGGCCAACCTGGCGGCCACGATCGTGCCGCTGGGACTCGTGGGCTTTGCTGCCTGGCGTGCCTGGGGAGGGGCGCTGCGCTGGAGCGATCTGCTCGTCATGGCCATCGCCTACGTTGTCACCGGACTCGGCATCACAGTCGGCTTTCATCGCCTCTTCACCCATCGCAGCTTCAAGACCGGCCCGCTCATGCGCGCACTGCTCGCCGCCATGGGCTCGGCCGCGGTCGAGGGTCCGGTGATCGAGTGGGTGGCCAACCATCGCAAGCACCACTGCTTCTCAGACCAGCCGGGAGATCCGCACAGCCCTCACCTCGAGCACGGCCCCGGCTGGCGCGGAGCGCTCGCGGGCCTGTACCACGCTCACATCGGCTGGATCTTCAGAGGCGACGCGCTGGCCAACCGGGAGCGCTACGCCAAAGACCTCCTGGAGGACCCAGTCGTCAGCTTCGTCGACCGCACGTTCCTGCTGTGGGTGCTCGTGGGCCTGGCCTTTCCCTTCCTACTCGGGTTCGCGCTGACGGGGAGCGTCGTGGGCGGCCTGACCGGGCTGTTGTGGGGGGGCGCTGTACGCATGTTCTGCCTGCACCACGCCACCTTCTCGATCAACTCGCTGTGTCACTTCTTCGGGCGCAGGCGATTCGAGACCGCCGATGAGTCGCGCAACGTCTTCTGGCTGGCGTTGCCCACGCTGGGCGAGGCGTGGCACAACAACCATCACGCCTTCCCCACCTCTGCGCGCCATGGCCTGCGCTGGTGGCAGCTGGATCCTTCCGCATGGGTCATCTCGGCCCTGCGCCGCACAGGCCTCGCCTGGGATGTGGTCAGCGTCGCTCCCGAGCGCCAGCTCGGCAAGCTCGTCCAAAGTGGGGCCGGCCGATGATCGGTTCGCGGCGCCTGGAGGAGCTCGAGGACGAAGCGCGCTATCACCGCGAGCGCTACGACCTCTACAAGGCGAAGTCCTACGGGCCGAAGCTCACCAGCGCCGCACGACTGAGCGAGCTCGAACGCCGATGCCAGAGCGCCGAGTCGCGGTTGCGCCACGCACGCGAGGAGATCGCCGAGCTCGCGCGGCAGCGGGCGGAGGAGTCCTGAGGAGCGTCAGTTGGATACGACGGCCAGGAAGTCCCGGCTGTCGGGCGCGAGCAGTTCGCCCGCTATGCCGTGCTGGCCGGGCACGACGGGCACCGCTGAAGGGCCGCTCGGATGGTGGACGTAGAGGTAGCCGGCGACCCAGTCGTAGTTGATGTCCAGCTCGATCGCCCTGATGGCGCCCGCGGCGATCAGGGCCTGAGCCAT
Organism: Solirubrobacteraceae bacterium; assembly: GCA_036264155.1. Classification (GTDB taxonomy): domain Bacteria; phylum Actinomycetota; class Thermoleophilia; order Solirubrobacterales; family Solirubrobacteraceae; genus Palsa-744. The sequence goes on along the minus strand of DATARM010000111.1, from coordinate 5,038 downwards.
GCCGCCCGGTGTCAGCCGCTCGCCGGCGGCCCACACGAGCTGCCCACTTGCGGTGATTCCAAGTCCCGAACGGGGCACCACGGCGACCGAGCCGACGGTGCCGCCCCAGCATGCGAGGATGCATCCGTTCACGCTCGCCGCGGCCACGCCGCGGTCGACCAGCAGACGCTGGTTCTGCAGCACTGAGTAGACGGCCTCGTGCGCGTTTGGCACCCCGGCGCGCCATGCGCCGATGTCGCTGGTTCCGTCTGTATAGGTGACGATCGACGCCAACCCGGCGCTGAGCGGGGCCGCCACGTGCCGGCCCGAGAGGAAGCCAACGTGTGTGTATGTCAGCTTGAAGCCGCCGTTGAAGCCGGCGATCACGTTGTGGATCTCGCGGGGGGTGATCCGATCGCCGTAGGTCCACCCGGATTCCCCACCGTCTGTGATTCCGGCGTGGAGTGTGAGATGGACCAGCGACTGGTCGAAGCGCATCAGCGTCACACCCGAGCGTGCGGCCAGCCATGCCGCCGGCTGGCCGTGCACACGCGCTGTGACAGTCCACGCTGCCTCACTTGCCTGCGGGGCGTTGACCTGCAGCGGCGGGGGCGGGGGGGTTACGCGAGCGGGCGCGCCGGTGCTCGCCCTGGCGGTGGGCGTAAGCCCTCCGAGGTCCGCCGTCCTCACAGCGGTTCGCGAGCTCGGTGCCGATCGACCATTGCCGGCGAAGGCGTATGCGCCCAGCGCAGCGAGTACGAGCGGGAGGACCAGCAGCGCGATCCGTCGACGGTCACGCACGTCATCGATCGCTCGCATTGGCTGATTTACGCCGTTGTGGATACGCAGAAGGTAAACGTCAGGTGAGAAGGCTCCCACTCGTGGCCCGCATGAAAGTGGCATGCTCACAGTTCTCGCAAGCGGCATGGGGACGCGCCGGCGCTCGAGTGGCGCGTCAAACGGCAGGAGGGAGTGAGGATGTACGACTACGTGATAGTGGGTGCCGGCTCTGCCGGTTGTGTGCTCGCCAACCGCCTCAGCGAGGACCCGGACGTGAGCGTCCTGCTGCTGGAGGCGGGTCCACCGGATGTCAACCAGAACATCCACATTCCGCTCGGATATCTGAAACTGGGGGCCACGGAGGTCGACTGGGACTATCACTCGGCGCCCGAGTCGGAGTGCCTGGGACGCCGGATCACGCTTCCTCGCGGTCGCGTTCTCGGTGGCTCCTCGTCGGTCAACGCGATGGTCTACATCCGCGGCAACCCGCTCGACTACGACGCCTGGGGCGTGCCCGGGTGGGCGTGGTCGGATCTGCTGCCCTACTTCATCAAGGCCGAGGACAACGAGCGCGGCGCCTCGCAGTGGCACGGGTCGGGAGGGCCGCTGCCCGTCAGCGAGGAGCGCTCGCACAACCTGATCTCACACGCCTTCGTCGAGGCCGGTGTGCAGGCCGGGCTGGCCGCCAACGAGGACTTCAACGGCGCGAGCCAGGACGGGGTCGGCATGTATCAGGTGACCCAGCGTGAGGGTATGCGTGCGAGCGCCGCCGCCGCCTACCTGCACCCGGCAGCCGAGCGCGCCAACCTGACGGTCATGCCCTACATGCTCGTCCAGCGTGTCCTGCTCGAGGGCACGCGCGCGGTGGGAGTGCAGGCGAGCCGGCTCGGGCAGGTGCAGGAGCTCCACGCCGAGCGTGAGGTGATCCTCTGCGGCGGCTCCTACAACTCGCCCCAGCTGCTGATGCTCTCCGGCCTCGGACCGGCCGAGCACCTGACGATGCGCGAGGTAGAGGTGCTGCTCGACCGCCCCGCTGTCGGCGAGAACCTCTCTGACCATCCCGCCACGCAGCTCGTGTGGACCACACCAGAGCCCGAGAGCCTGCTGCTCGCGCTCGAGCCGGCCGCGCTCGAGCAATACGAAGCCGAGCGGACCGGCCCGTTCGCCTCGAACCTCGCAGAGGCCGGCGGCTTCACCCGCGTCGATCCGAGCGCGCCTGCGCCCGACATCCAGTTCCACGTCGCGCCCGTGCACATCGTCGATGAGGGGATGCGCGACCCCGAGGCACACGGCGTGTGGGTCTCGCCGTGCCTGCTGACAGAGCACAGCCGCGGCTCGGTCAGGCTCGCCTCCAACGATCCCACGGCCAAGGCGATCATCCACAACGCCTTCTACACCGCGGGCGACGATCTGCAGCGGATGCTCGCCGGCCTGAAGGCGGCCCTCGACATCTGCGGAGAACCCGCCATGAGGCCCTATTGCGCCGAGCCGTTCAACCTCCCGGCCGACGGGAGCGACGTGGCGCTGAGGGCGCACGTGGCGCGTACCACCTTCGCGATCTACCACCCCGTCGGCACCTGCCGCATGGGGGAGGACGCAGACGCCGTCGTCGATCCGCAGCTGCGCGTCAACGGCGTGGAGGGACTGCGCGTGGTCGACGCGTCGGTCATGCCCACCGTGCCCCGGGGTAACACCAACGCTCCCACGATCGCACTGGCCGAGCGCGCCGCCGACCTCATCCGCCACGGGCGGGCGATGTCCACGCCACGGGCCGGCGAGCCCGCTGTCCACCCCCAGGCGCCAGCAGCCCAATAAGCTGGGCCGGGCCGGCAACACACCGCTGCGCTCCATCGGCGATGAACAGCTCTCCACGCGCGATCCACCATCTCAACTGCGGAACCATGTGCCCGCGTGGAGCCCGCATGCTCACCGGCGAGGGCGGACTGCTGGCCCCGGCCAAGCTGGTCGCCCACTGCCTGCTGATCGAGGGAGCGGAGGGGCTGGTGCTCGTGGACACCGGGTTCGGCCTCGACGACGTTCGCAAGCCCCGCCAGCTCGGCCGGGCCTTCGGTGCGCTCGTACGTCCCGTGCTCGACGCCGGCGAGACGGCGATCTCGCAGATCCGTGCGCTCGGCTTCCAGCCTGGCGATGTGCGCGACATCATCACCACGCACCTCGATCTCGATCACGCCGGCGGCCTGCCCGACTTCCCCGACGCCGAGGTGCACCTACTCGGTCGCGAGCTGCAGGCAGCGTTGAACCCCCCTTGGCAGGAGCGGCTGCGCTACGTCGCAGCCCACTGGGCTCATGGCCCGCGCTGGGTGCAGCACGAGGGCGGGGGCGAGGAGTGGTTCGGCTTCGACGGCGTCCGTGTGCTGCCCGACAGCGACGCTGAGATCCTCCTGATCCCCCTGATCGGGCACTCGGCGGGGCACACGGGGGTCGCGATCCGCCAGGGCGATGGCTGGCTGCTTCACTGCGGCGATGCCTACTTCCATCACGGCGAGGTGCAGACGCCGCGGCACTGCCCACCGGGCCTGCGTGCGTTCGCGGCCTTCGACCAGGTCGACGGCGAGGCCCGTCGCGGCAACGTCGAGCGTCTGCGGGAGCTCGCCCAGCGCCACGGCGAGGAGGTCGAGCTGATCTGCTCCCACAGCGAGCCCACGCTCGCGCGCTACGGGGTGAGCTAGGAGCCGGCCGGCCCTGTGTCTGCTCGGCGTGCCTCTCGCACCAGCCGGCGCATGCCCTTCAGCCAGCGCTCCGGGTCAGAGCCCTTCAGGGCCATGAAGCCCGCCACGTTCTCGTGCGGAAGGATCAGGAAGCGCTCGTCGCCGATGCCCGCCACCACCGCATCGGCCACGTCCTCCGGTTCGATCAGTCCCCCCGACGTCAGCGCGGCAGCGCCCGCCGGCTCGTCCATCGCCAGGTCGAGCATGGGCGTGCGTACGCCCTGCGGGCAGATGCACGACACGCGCACGCCCGCATCGCCGTATTCGATCGCGAGCCACTCGGCCAGCGAAACAGCCGCATGCTTGGTGACGCTGTAGATGAGCGATGAGACCTGGGTGAGCAGCCCGGCCGCCGATGCCGTGTTGATCAGGTAGCCCTCGCCGCGCTCGAGCATCTGCGGCAGCAGCGCTCGCGAGGCCCACACGTGGGCCATCACGTTCACCCGCCAAGCCTCGTCCCAGACCTCGTCCTCCGCCTCGGGCCCGCCTCTGGCGCCGGGGACTCCGGCGTTCGAGATGAAGATGTCGATCGGACCGCTCGCCGCGGTGGCCTCGGCGATGAGCGCGCGCACGCTCTGCTCGCGTCCGGCGTCCAGCTCGATGGCGAGACCGCCGAGCTCGCCCGCAATCGCCTCCGCGCCATCGAGCGCCCGGTCGGCCACAACCACCGCGCGTGCGCCCTCGGCGGCAAAGCGGCGCACGAGCGCTCGCCCGATGCCGCCCGCCCCGCCCGTGACCACGATGTGCTTGTCGGCGAGCTCCATCGGTCCTACTCTATGTCAACTACGTCTTTACAAGCCAACATCGGTGCGCCGATCGGGCATGGCTTCGAAGGCGTGCGGGGCGCCCAGGTGCGCGAGCGCATACAATCGCGCTCGAATATGCCCCATGCAGATGAGATGTTGGCCGCCGCGGGCGAGCGTGTCGATGAGCTCGCCGCCCCTGGTCTCAGCCCTCGGCCGCGCCGCAAGGTGGCCGTGCTGTCCTGCATGGACACACGCATCGACCTCTTCCCGATGCTTGGCTTGGAGCGCGGCGACGCGCACATAATCCGTAACGCCGGCGGTCTCGTCACCGACGATGCGCTGCGCTCGCTCAGCGCGTCCCAGCGGCTGCTGGGCACCGAGGAGGTGGTCGTGGTCATGCACGACGGCTGCGGGCTGAACGGCGCTTCCGAGGATGAGTTCACCCTGGCGCTCGAGCGCGACGGCGTGCTCCCAGGTTGGCGCCTTGGGGCCTTCAACGACGTCGAGGAGACGCTGCGTCAGAGCCTCGCCCGGCTTCGCTCAGCGCGTGAGCTGCCCGCCCGCGAGCACATCAGGGGCTTTGTCTTCAACCCGGAGACGGGAGCGCTGCGCGAGGTCTCGAGCGCCTGAGCCAGCGGCGCCTCACAGCGCCAGCGCGGCCGTTCACCCGATCAGGTCGAGGGCGGCGCCGAGGATCGTCTCGGTGTCGATCCCGAAGTGACGGTAGAGATCCTGGACGTCGCCCGACTGCCCGAAGTCCTGCACGCCGAGCGAGGCGGTCGGGGCGCCGTCGATCGCCGCGAG
>DATARM010000083.1:0-4355 GCA_036264155.1 Solirubrobacteraceae bacterium | reverse complement strand
TCGGCGAAGATGTTCATCAGCGACTTCTTCGTGCGGGCGGGAAGGATGAAGAAAGCGCTCATGCCTTCCGCTGCGCGCAGATCCTGGCTGGGAACGCGCTCCATCGTGCCGCTGATCTTCAACAGCGCCGAGGCCAGCGCGCTCGGACGCCCGGTCAGCACAGCCGAGCCGCGATCGGCTGCGAACTCGCGGTAGCGCGACAGCGCGCGCAGCAGCAGGAAGGAGATCGCGTAGACGAGCACCGAAACCAGGAGCACGATCATCACGTCCTCCTCCTCATCGCGGCTGCGCCCGTACCCTCCGCCGAAGCCCCCGCCGAAGAAGAACGAGAACTGGATGATCAGCGAGGCCAGCGTGGCGAAGAAGCTCGCCAACGTCATCACCATCACATCGCGGTTGATCACATGCGTCAGCTCGTGAGCCATCACGCCCTCGAGCTCCGCCGGTGTGAGCAGGTCGAGGATCCCGCGGGTGGCACATACCGTGGTCGACTTCTGCGAGCGGCCCATCGCAAAGGCGTTGGGCATCGAGGTCTCCATCACGCAGACACGCGGCTTGGGCAGGTCGGCCTGCACACACAGGCGCTCCACGATCCCGTGCAGCTCGGGCTCCTGCGCGGGCGAGACCTCCTTCACGCCCATCGTGCCCATCGCCAACTTGTCCGAGGCGAACAGCTGCACCAGCAGCAGCACGACCGCGACGATCACGATCAGCCCGGCGCCGGCGCCCACGGCGAACAGCACGCCCACGAACACCACATAGACGAGTCCCAGCAGGAACATCGTCAGCAGCATGCGCGCCTGCAGACCCGTGTCCTTGCCAAAGCTCGTACGCCCTTTCGCCATGGGGAGGATTGTCGCAGACACACCTACCGGTGCCCTAAAGTCCCGGGCGATCCGATGCGCGCCGCCCCGAGCACATGAAGCCCGAAATCCAGCTGCTCGGCATCTCGGTCAAGACCTTCGGGGTCTGCTTCGCGCTCGGCTTCCTGGCGTGCGGTGCGCTCGTCGCCCGCCGGCTACGCGAGCTCGGCAAGCCCGTCGACTGGGCCTATGAGATCACCTTCGCCGCGCTCCTCGGCGGCGTGATCGGCGCTCGCGGCTACTACCTCATCCAGAACTACGATCAGGTCAGGCACGATCTGATCGGCAGCATCTTCTCGGGCTCGGGCCTCGTCTGGTACGGCGGCGCGATCGGCGGCGCGATCGGCGTGATCGCGTGGATGCGCTGGCGCAGGATGCTCGAGCTGCGTGCCTTCGACATGTGCGCCACGGCCCTGGCCCTCGGATATGCCATCGGGCGGATCGGCTGCCAGGTCTCCGGCGACGGCGACTACGGGATCCGCTCGAGCCTGCCCTGGGCCATGGGCTATCCCCACGGGACGCTGCCCACGCCGCCGGGAGTTCGCGTGCAGCCCACGCCGATCTACGAGACGCTCGCCATGTGCCTGCTGGCCTATGCGCTGTGGAAGCTGCGCGACCGAGTTCGGCCGGGGGTCGTGTTCGCGCTGTATCTGGTGGGCAGCGGCCTGGAGCGCTTCCTGGTGGAGTTCATCCGCCGTAACAAGGAGGTTCTGGCCGGGCTGACCGCGCCACAGCTCGAGAGCCTCGTGCTGTGCGCGATCGGAGTGGCGTGGCTGATGGCGATGAGGCGGCGCGGAGGCGCCGGTGCTCTGCGCGCGAAGCCGGCCTGAGCAGGACCATCCGACGAGCACGGCGCTCGGCACGCGATAATCACCTCTCGATGGCCACCTCCACGAGTCTCTCCCAAGCCTTTCCCCTCGCCAGCCGAGTGAACGAGCAGGGACGCCTGGAGGTGGGTGGCTGCGACACGATCGAGCTGGCGGTCGAGTTCGGCACCCCGGCATACGTGGTCGCCGAGGAGGACCTGCGCGCCCGCGCCCGCGCCTTCCTGCAGGCCGGACGCGACGCGGGCCACGAGGACTTCCACGTGGTGTTCGCCTCCAAGGCCTTTCCTTGCACGGCCGTGCTCGAGCTGTTCGCGCAGGAGGGACTTTGGTGTGACGTGGCCTCCGGCGGCGAGCTGCACCTGGCGCTGGGCGCCGGATTCGCGCCGGAGCGGCTCGTGCTGCACGGCAACGCCAAGTCCGAGGCCGAGCTGCGCATGGCCCTGCGTCACGGCGTGGGGTTGATCGTGCTCGACAACTTCGACGAGATCGAGCGGATCGAGCGCCTGATCGGTGAGGGCGCCCTCGCCGACCGTGCTCCCCAGGGCGTGCTCCTGCGGGTCACGCCGGACGTGAGGGGAGAGACACACGAGAAGATCTCCACCGGCCAAGCCGACTCCAAGTTCGGCTTCTCCATGGCCGCTGCGCCCGCCGCCATCGCGCGTGCTCAGGAGGTCGACGGGCTCACCGTGCAGGGCCTGCACGCGCACATCGGCTCGCAGCTGTTGGACGTGGAGCCGTTTCGCCGCGAGGCCGATGGTCTCGCCGGTCTCGGCGACTTCCCCGTCTGGGACCTTGGCGGCGGCCTCGGGATCCAGTACGTCGAGGAGCAGCCCAAGCCGCCCTCCGTGGAGGAGTACGTCGGTGCCGTCATCGCCGCGGCGCACGCCAACGGCATGGCCGGGCGTCGGCTGCTGATCGAGCCCGGGCGCTCGCTGTGCGCCAACGCAGCTGTGACCCTGTACACGGTCGAGAGCGTCAAGCAGAACGTCTCGCGCTGGGTGGCCGTCGACGGCGGGATGTCCGACAACCTGCGCCCGATGCTCTATGGCGCGCGCTACGAGGCTCACGTCGCCGACCGCATGGGAGGGTCGAGCAGCTGCGTGCTCGCGGGCAAGCACTGCGAGTCTGGCGATGTGATCGTGCGCGAGGCGCTGCTCGACGATCCCCGTCCGGGCGATGTGATCGTGACGCCCGCCACAGGGGCTTATGGCTACTCGATGGCCAACAACTACAACGGCGTTCCCCGTCCGCCCGTGATCTTCTGCCGTGACGGCGAGGCACGCGTGGTGGTCAGGCGTGAGCGCTTCGAGGATCTGACTGCGCGCGATGTCCGCTGAGCAGATCGCATCCAGCGTGCCCGCCGAGGCTCCCGCCGCGCTACGTCCGTTCACGATCGGCCTGCTCGGCTACGGGACGGTCGGCTCTGCCTTCTCCGAGCTTCTGGCCGAGCGCGCCGATGAGATCGAGCGCTTCAACGGCCGCAGGCCGGCGATCAGCGGCGTGCTGACCCGCTCGCGCGGCGACTTCGAGGAGATCGTCGCCGACGCGGACCTGGTGGTTGAGGTGATGGGTGGGATCGAGCCCGCCCGGGAGTACTTGCTCACCGCGATGCGGGCCGGCAAGCACGTGGTCACAGCCAACAAGCAACTGCTCTCACAGCACGGCGAGGAGCTGTATGAAACTGCCCGCGAGCATGACGTCAGGCTGCGCTTCGAGGCGGCAGTGGCGGGCACCGTGCCCGTCGTTCGAGTGCTCGAGGAGTCGCTGTCGGCAACACCCATCGAGCGCATCCACGGAATCGTCAACGGCACCACCAACTTCATCCTCAGCGAGATGGCCGGAGGGTCGAGCTACGCCGAGGCGTTGGCCGAGGCCCAGCGCAAGGGCTACGCCGAGGCCGACCCGAGCGACGATGTCAGTGGCCGCGACGCAGCCGCCAAGATGGCGATCCTGGCGCGCCTGGCCTTCGGCTCCCCGGTGCATCTCGATGACGTGCGCTACGAAGGGATCGAGCACCTCCACGGCAACGATCTGCAGTACGCGCAGGAGCTGGGGCTGTCGCTCAAGCTGATCGGGACCGCCGAGCGCCGCGCCGGCGGGCTCTCGGTGCGGGTGTATCCCACGTTCCTGTACTCGGCGCATCCGCTGGCGAGCATCGCGGGCTCGTTCAACGCTGTGACCGTCGAGTCCGAGACCATCACCGAGATCACCCTCTCCGGGCCCGGAGCCGGCGGCCTGCAGACTGCCAGTGCGGTCCTGGGCGACGTGGTGAGCGTGATGACAGGGGGGGCCAGACCACCGGCCCCGCCGCTACAGCTGCCGATCGTGGAGGACGTGGAAAGCGCCTTCTACCTGCATCTCGACGTGGCCGACCACCCGGGCGTGCTTGCATCCGTCACCCAGGTGCTCGGTGATCACGAGGTGTCGATCAAGTCCGTCGTCCAGCGTGGACTGGGCGAGCATGCACGTCTCGTCATGGTCACCCATCCGGTGCTCGAGTCGAGCATGCTCAGCGCCGTCGAGCGGGTGGCCCAGTTCGACTTCGTGCGCTCGGCGCCGCGGAGGATACGTGTGATCGAAGAGGAGTCCGCATGAGTGAGATGAGCGAGGCGAGCATCAAGGTCCCCACGGTCGAAGGCATCCCGCCCACGGGCACTCACGTCCC
>DATARM010000015.1:0-2734 GCA_036264155.1 Solirubrobacteraceae bacterium | reverse complement strand
AAGTACTCGACGAAAAAGGCGCGGCCCTGAAATGGGCGGTAGTCGAAGGCAAATAGAATTTGCTCTTGGCTGGTTGGCGCGCGAGGACGACACCACCAGCCGAGAGGGTCAAGCAGGCGGCTCGGGCGCCAACACCGACGGCCGTGCCTCCTCCAGCAGCGGCGCGCCGCAGTGCCAGCAGTAGGCCGCCCCGCGGCTGTGCACAGCCCCGCACGAGCGGCACTGCCCGTGCACGCCGGCCTCCGCGCTCGCCAGCAGCCGCTGCACCTCTCCCAGCTGGGCATCGGCCTCCTGCAGCTCGGCGGCGCGCTTGGCCAGCACGTCGAGGCGGTAGTGGTCGCGAACTGCCATCTCATACGTCAGCCCGCCGAGGTCCCAAGTCAGCTCGGCCACGCGCTGTGCGAGCTCACGGCGCCGGCCACGCAACTCGGCCATCGACCCGCTGGGCGAGCGCTGCGCCGGTGGCAGCCCACCGACAGGCACGAGCACGCCTGTAGAGGCCGTGGGCGGCCCCGCGGGCGGCGTTGGAGGTGGAGAGCTGCCGTTGGCCGCTGACATGAAGATCTGGCCTACCTCAGCCGGTTTCTATCGGCTGGGCACCGAGCGAGTTGATTTCTTCCTGGTGCTTCTTGCCGCTCGAGTTGCTCAGTTTTTCGAGTTTGCTGGGAGCCACTTTGACCGGGGCTTTGGGCGGCGCTTTTTCGACCTTGGTTTCTTTGGCTGCTTCTTTGGCGGTTTCGGCTTCTTCCTTGGCAGTCGATTTGCTGGCGGCTGGTGTCGAGGTGGTCGGGGCCGGCGTCGTGCTCGCACCCGTCGTGGGAGCGGCCGCCGCCGCACCGAGGCCCGAGAGGCCTTCGACTTTCACGATCTGGGGCCCGGGAGCCTTGTTGCTCTGGGTCACCCAGTGACCCACCAGCAGGCCCACGACCAGGCACATGAGCAGCACCGTCAGCAGCCCCATCAGGCCCGAGTTGCGTCGCAGCCAGCCGTTAGCGCCCTGCTGCTGGAGCACCGGCGCGTAGCCTGCGGAGGTCATGGCGATCGCGTCCTGAGCCAACCACGGCTGCGCCGGGCGTGGCTGCTCAGCCTGCAGCACATCCAGGAAGGCCAGGCGCACGGGCGAGGCGGGATGCCCGCAGGAGAGGCAGTAGCGCTGGTCGGCCACGAGCGCAGCTCCGCAGTTGGCGCACGTGGCGCCGTCCTGCTCCGAGGGTACCGGCACGAGGCTCATCATGCCCCACCCGTGGGCACGGCGCTCAGCTGCAGGCGCGCGCCGCTCGCGTTGCCGATCAGGAACAGCTGGAAGGAGACTGAGGCCTTGGGGCCCAGCGAGGCGACGACGACGCTTCCGGCCGCAACGGCGCGAGAGCCCTTCAGGGCGACCGCGAACACCGGCACCTGGCTCTGCGCCTTGCTCGAGCCGTTCACGAGCCTGCCAGTCACCGTGCTCACGCCACCTTGCACGCGCGTGCGCACCGAAGTCGTCGTCAGGTTTGGCGGGGCACCAACGGGTGCGCTCGAGCCCGTGCCGACCTTGACCCTCACACCGGCTGTGTGCTGCGAGGTGAGCACCTGGTCGTCGACCCACCAAGTGGATTGACGAGCGCGCAGCAGGGGCATGTGCTGGAGCGAGGCTTCAAGGCCGCCCGCTTCGTTGGAGTAGAGGACCTTGCCGCCGGCGCCCGTCACGTTCACGAGCACGGGCAGGTTGGCCTGGGTGCGACTCGCGGCCGTGAGCTTGACCGCGACTGCCATGCGCCCGCCACTGCTCAGAAGCGTCGCGTCTGAGACACGCACGCCGTGGTTGGCCGCGCCGAGCTTCAGCGCGCTCGAGCCCGCTGTCCCTTCGCGGGCGATCTTGGCGCTTTCCTGCTCGGTGCTCTCGCAGGCGGACACCGCCACGGTCAGGACTCCACATCCGGCCACGGCGAGCGCCCTTCTCAAAGCCCCGGGCCGCACGGGGCCGGGGCTCTCATCCGAAGGCTCCGCTCACGTAGTCGCGGGTGCGGGTGGCGCGGGGCGAGTCGAACACGTCGGCGGTGCTCCCGTACTCGACCAGGTCGCCAAGGTACATGAAGGCGACCTTGTCGGCCACCCGGTGCGCCTGTGCGAGGTTGTGCGTCACGACGACCACGGCCAGCTCGCGGCGCAGCTCGCCGATGAGCTTCTCGATCGTGTTCGTCGAGATCGGGTCCAGAGCGCTGCACGGCTCGTCCATCAGCAGCACCTCCGGACGCAGAGCGATCGCGCGGGCGATGCACAGGCGCTGCTGCTGTCCTCCGGAGAGGCGCAGGGCGGGGCGGTCGAGGTCGTCGCGCACCTCGTCGTAGAGGCCGGCGCGCTTCAGGGCATCTACGACCTGCGGTTCGAGCTCGCGGCGACGGGGACGCTTGCGCGACTGCTCACGCAGGGCAAAGGCCACGTTGTCGAAGATCGACATCGGAAACGGGTTGGGCTGCTGGAAGACCATCGCCACCCGCGCCCGCAGAGTCGTGTCGGCGAGCTCGTGGATGTCCTCGCCGTCGAGCATGATCCGCCCGGCGCGCGAGGCGCTGGGGGTGAGCTCGGTGAGGCGGTTGAGCGTGCGCAGCAGGCTCGTCTTGCCGCAGCCGGACGGGCCGATCAAGGCGAGCACCTCGCCCTGGTGAATCGACAGCGAGACGGACTTGACGGCGGGGTTGGCGCCGTAGTCGATGCTGACGTCCTCCAGACGCAGGCGCTCGGGGCCCGCCGC
>DATARM010000143.1:0-9486 GCA_036264155.1 Solirubrobacteraceae bacterium | reverse complement strand
GGGACTCGATCGGGTAGTAGGCCTCTCCGGGGGGCACGCGGAAGCCCTCGGTGACGAGCTTGAAGTGGTGTATCAGCGCCTCCATCGAGGTCGCTAGCTCGTGGCGGGGCGGCAGCGCGATCTTGCGGTCCTCGGTGATGTGGGGGCCCTCAGGGAGTCCATCGAGCGCTTGCTCGATGATCTTCACCGACTCGTAGATCTCGGCCAGGCGGACTGCAAAGCGGTCGTAGTTGTCGCCGACGGTGCCAACGGGGATCTTGAACTTGAAGTCCCCATAGGAGCTGTAGGGGTCCGCCTTGCGCAGATCCCAGGGGTTGCCGGCGGCGCGGAGGAGGGGTCCTGTCACGCCCAGCCCCAGCAGCGTCTCGGCGTCGAGCGGGCACACGCCGCGCAGGCGCTGCAGGACGATCTCGTTGGAGTTCAGGATCGCGCCGTACTCGTCTGCCCGTTTGGGCATGATCTTCAAGAACTCGCGCAGCTTCGACTCGAAGCCCGAGGGGATGTCCTCGATCACGCCGCCCACCTGGAAGTAGCGAGTGTGCATGCGAGCGCCAGAGGACATCTCGAACAGGTCGAGGATCAGCTCGCGCTCGCGCAGGCAGTACAGGAAGATCGACGTCGCGCCAAGGTCGAGCACGCTCGTTCCCAGCCAGATCAGATGCGATGCGATGCGGTTCAGCTCGAGGTGGATCACGCGCAGGTACTGCGCGCGCTTGGGGACCTCGACGTCGGCCAGTGTCTCCACGGCGCCGCAGTAGGCCATGGCGTTGAAGTAGTAGGACAGGTAGTCCATCCGCTCCACCACCGGGATGACCTTCCAGTAGGCCTTGTCCTCGGCGGTCTTCTCAATCCCGGTGTGCACGTAGCCGACGACGGGCTTGATGTCGCGCACGACCTCCCCCTGCAGCGTTACGAGCAGGCGCAGTACCCCATGCGTAGCGGGATGATGAGGGCCGAAGTTGAGCGTCAGCAGCTCGTCGTGCGTATCCTCGCCGGCGGTTTCCAGCGGCGAGAGCGTGATGCTCTGCTCGCGCCTGCGGTACTCCGAGAGCTGCGGGTTCTCCGTCGAGCTCACTCGCGGGCCTCCAGCCATTTGCTCTCGTCGCGCGTGAAGATCACCGGTTCGCCGCCGATCGGGAAGTCACGGCGCTGAGGGTGGCCCTCGTAGTCCTCCGGCATCAGGATCCGCCGCAGGTCGGGATGCCCGCGGAAGACCACGCCGAAGATGTCATAGACCTCGCGCTCCTGGTGATCCGCCGTCGGCCACTGCGGGGTCACGGAGTCGATCACGGGGTCGTCCATGCTCAGGCGCACCTTGACTGCGATCCGGTCGACACGGCTCATGTCCAAGAGCTCGTAGAGCACCCCGAGCCGTGGTTCCTCGGGGTAGTAATCGACGCCGTGCACGCTCGCCAGGAAGCGGTAGCCGCGCTCGCGCAGCGTCTGGAGAACGGTGCGGATATGGGCAGGATCGACCACGATCGTGGCTCCTCCGCGGTAGTGCACGGCCTCCAGCGCCGCCTCGCCCAGGTCGTGGGCGAGGAGCTCCAAGCCCGTGGCATCAGGCATCTATGGGCGCTCCTCGGTGCCTACTGCGCCGTAGCGCTCCCGCCAGCCCGCCTCGGGGTTGTCCTGGACCAGCTCGCGCAGCTTCAGCACGCCGTGCATCAGCGCCTCCGGACGCGGCGGGCAGCCGGGCACATGGACGTCGATCGGCATGAACTTGTCGGCCGGCACCAGCGCGTAGTTGTTGAAGACGCCCATGGAGCTGCAGCACGCGCCCATCGAGATCGCCCACTTCGGCTCGAGCATCTGGTCGTAAAGGCGGCGGATGATCGGAGCCATCTTGATCGAGACGCGGCCCGCGAGGATGATCAGATCGGCCTGGCGGGGGGAGGCGCGGAAGGCCTCATAGCCGAACCGTGCGATGTCCATCCGCGGACCGGCGGTCTGGAACTGCTCCATCGCGCAACAGGCCAGCCCGAAGGCGAGCGGGAAGAAGGAGTTCGACCGCGCCCATGCGACGGCCGAGTCGAGGGTTGTGAAGACAAGACGCTCGTGGACATAGCGCTCGAGCTCCTCGCCCTCGAGGTGAGCGGGCTGGTTGGCGCCTTCGAGCTCGCCTCCGCGCAGGAGCTGGTGTGCGTTCAACGAGCGCACTCGCAGGTTCTCGGCTCCGCCGCTTGCTGCTGGGGCGCCAAGCCCATCGCCTGGGCCGACGCGCTCGCGTTTCATCTCCACTCGAGAGCCCCCCTTCGCCAGACATAGGCGAAGGCCACGAACAGCAGCACGATGAACACGACAGTCTCCGCGAGCGCGTAGCTGCCATAGGCGCGCAGCTCGACGGCGATCGGGTACAGGAAGACGACCTCGATGTCGAACAGGATGAACAGCATCGCGATCAGGTAGAAGCTGATCCCGAAGCGCATCTCGCGTTTGACCTCGGACGGGAGCCCGCACTCGTAGGGGTCCTGCTTGTGGGGCGTGGCGCGGCGGGGTCCGATGACCGAGTTCAGTACGGCGAAGGCGCCGCCAACGGCGCCGCCTAGTACGAGGAATACGATCGCCGGGAGATAGCTGCGAAGCACCTCGCGCTGTTATATCACTGCTTGTGGCAAGGTGTTACTAGTGGCAATCGGCTCGATATCTTCGGCATGACACAGGCAGTGATCGCGGGCGCTCTGGCGGTCGCGGTGCTCAACGCGACCGCCGGTCTTCTGGGTGCGTGGATCTGGTACCGCGGCGATCCGAGCACCGATCCAGGCGCTGGTGGTAGGGCGGCACGGGCCTTCTGGGTGGCGCTGCGCGTGGGCCAGGGCTCCGCGCTCACCCTGGCGGTGGCCGTCGGCTCGCTGGCCGCCGCGGGCAAGCATCCTCGCGAAGGCCTCTTCTACCTGTATGCGCTGCTGCCCCTGGCGGTGGCTTTCGTGGCCGAGCAGCTACGCGTTACCTCGGCCCAGACGATCCTCGACCAGCACGGCATCGAGAGCGCCCAGGCCGTGGGCACGCTGCCCGCCGCAGAGCAGCGTGAGCTGGTCGTGACAGTGCTGCGCAGGGAGATGGGCGTGATGGCGCTTTCAGCGCTCGTTGTGGTCTTCCTGGCCCTGCGTGCCGCGAGCACGGCCCACGGGTTCTGAGCGGCCTCCTATATATTCCTGGCGCAATGAAGGTCGCCGTCACGACGATCCTCGCGCTTGCCTGCGCCGCCCTGTTGAGCGCGTGCGGCTCGCAGGGGATCCAGATCGCCAAGACCAGCCCGTACTACCGCGGGGCGGTCCTGTTCCGCGATCACTGCTCCGGATGCCACACGCTGGCCACCGTCGGAGCGGAGGGCTCCGCCACGAGCATCTCCAATCGCCTGAAGACCAACGGGCCCAACTTCAACATCCGCAAGGAGAACGTCGAACAGGTCCTCTACGCGATCCGCAACGGCGGCTTCTCGGGCGCGATCATGCCCGAGAACATCGTCGTCGGCCCGAATGCCCAGGAAGTAGCCAAGTTCCTGGCGGCCTACTCGGGCAAGCAGGCCCAGAAGGTCCCGGCCACGAACATCACGCTCTCCACCAAATAGGTAGCCCGCGGGGCGGCCTGTAGGCATGCTCGACCTCAAGCTCATCCGCGAGGATCCCGAAGGCGTCCGAGCAGCCCTGGCCCGCCGCGGCGAGGCAGCGGTCGGGGGTCTGGATCGGGTCATCGAGCTCGATGAGCGTCGCCGGAGCCTGTTGCCGCGGCTCGAGGGCCTGCGGGCCGAGCAGAACGAAGCCAACACCCGCATACGCCAGGCAAGTGACCCCGAGCAGCGCGAGCACGAGATAGGAGCCATGCGCGCGGTGGCGGCGCGCGCCAAGGAGCTCGAGCAGGAGCTGGGCACGGTCGAGACAAGCCTCCAGGAGGCGCTCGCGCCGCTGCCGAACCTGCCCGACCGATCTGCTGCCCCGGGCCCCGATGACGAGCTGATCCGAACCGTGGGTACGCCACCCGAGCTTGGCTTCGCCGCCAGGGATCACCTCGAGCTCGCGGGCGATCTGATCGACATGGACAGGGCGGCGAGCCTGTCGGGTTCGCGCTTTGCCTACCTGAAAGGCGATCTTGTGATGCTCGAGCTGGCGCTCGTGCGCTGGGTGCTGGAGCTCGTTCGCGGGCACGGCTTCGAGCCCGTCATCCCGCCGGTGCTGGTGCGCGAGCGCGCGCTCTACGGCACCGGCTTCCTGCCCGACACCGAGCAGCAGATCTACAGGCTGCCCGACGACGAGCTGTTCCTGGTGGGCACATCCGAGGTGGCCCTGGCCTCGCTGCACGACGGCGAGATCCTCGAAGCTGAGCGGCTGCCGCTCCGCTATGCGGGCTTCTCGCCCTGCTTTCGCCGCGAGGCGGGAGCCGCCGGTAAGGACACGCGTGGCATCTTCCGCGTGCACCAGTTCGACAAGGTCGAGCTGTTCAGCTTCGTGGCCCCGGAGGAGTCCGCAGCGGAGCACGAGCGAATCCTGGCGATCGAGGAGGAGATCCTCACGGCGCTCGGTCTGCCCTATCGAGTGGTGAACATCGCCGTAGGGGACCTTGGGAGCTCGGCGGCGAAGAAGTACGACTGCGAGGCGTGGCTACCGAGCCAGGAGCGCTATCGCGAGCTCACCTCCTGCTCGAACACCACCGACTACCAGGCGCGCAGGCTCAACATCAGGATGCGCCGCGAGAAGCGCACCGCCACGCTGCACACGCTCAACGGCACCGCTGTGGCGGTCGGGCGCACGATCGTCGCGCTGCTCGAGAACGGTCAGCGAGCGGATGGCAGCGTTGAGATACCGACATGCCTGCACGCTCCCGGTGCGCCTGCGGTGCTTTCCGCGCAGACCCGCCCCTAGTGGCACAGCTCCACCGACAAACACCAGGGGATAGTCTCCAGGGTCATTGTCAAGTGTCGGGTGTGTGGGGACGGCGACATGGCGGAAGCTCAACGGAGGAAGATCTTGGAGGCGATGGCCGAGGTCCTCGCCGAGAACGGCTCCGGCCCTGAGGCTGTGGACGTATCCGAGGTCGCTGCTCGCGCGGGAGTGAGCAGCGAGGCGTTCACCCGCCTGTTCCTCGACGTCGAAGACTGCGTGCTGGGCGCGTTCGAGCTCGGCGTCGAGCGGGTCGGCGATGAGATGTCCGGCGCCTACAGCAGCGAGGTGCGCTGGCTCGACGCCATCCGCGCCGCGCTGGCTCGCTTTCTGTGGTTCCTGGAAGCCCAGCCCGAGCTGGGGAGGCTCCTGGTCGTGCACTCGACGAGCTCGGGGCCACGCGTGCTGCGTAGGCGCATGGAGGTGCTCGACGCTCTCGCGAAGATCGTCGATCGCGGGCGCGAGGAGAGCGCCGGGGGCATCCCCGGCCCCCCGGCGGTAATGGCAGAGGGGGTAGTGGGCGCAGTGCTGACGGTGGTGCACAATCGTCTGCTCGCCGATGGGCAGCAGGCGCCGATCGAGCTGTTCGGCCCGCTCGTGAGCATTGTCGTGCTTCCCTACCTGGGCGCCAACGTGGCGCGTCGTGAGCTGACGCGCCCGGCGCCACGTATACGCCGCGGCGACGATTCGGAGCTACCGCAGTCGCTTGATGGCCAGATCGGCCCTCGCCTCACCTACCGAACGGCACGCGTCCTGATCTCGATCGACGACTACCCCGGTGCGAGCAACCGTGAGGTTGCCGAGCGGGCCGGCGTCATCGACCAGGGGCAGATCTCCAAGCTGCTGGGTCGCCTGGAGGGACGCGGGCTGATCGAGGAGGTCGGCGAGGGTCGAACCCGCGGCGCTCCCAACTCGTGGCGACTGACCGGGCGGGGGGAGGAGCTCGTGAAGGGCGACGGCCTGCGTGCGGCCATGCGCGCGAACGAAGTCCCCTAACCGATGTGGAAGAGCAGGGCCTGCGCGGCGGCGTGGGACGCCGCCGCGGTCAGGCGGTAGAGCCCCGCGGTGAGAGTTCCGTGCCCTCCGAGTTGGCGGCTGTTGTGCCCACTGGCTCCTGTAATCGCCACCGGGCCCCGCACGTTGTGCCAACGGGTGTGGCCGTGTACCCGCGCACGCTTGGCGAGCGTGACCTTCACCTGGGCCGGGGTGAGCAACGTGAACGTGAAGGAGATCTGTGCGATTCGTGGCCGACTGGCGTTCAACGCGATCACCGCCTTGACGGTGAGAGCCAGTCCCGAGAGCTCGGATGGAGTGACGCTGGCCGGTTTGGGCGCTGAGGTGCCAGGAACGGGAGCTGGGGGGACCGCCGGGGTGGCGGGGGTGTTGTGATATTGGCGCAGGGTTTCTTCGCGGAATCGCTTGAGTTCTTCGCGTTCGACTTCTTCGCGTTCGGCTTCGGTGCGTTTGGTTTCCTGTTTTTGTTCGGCTTCCTGTTCGCGTTCGACTTCTTCCTGGTGTTTCACCTGTTCGCCCTGATGTACTTCTTCTGCTTTCTTGATCGTTTCCTGTGCTTCTCTTTCCGCTTTGAGCTCGGCTTCTTCCTGGGGGTTTTCGGCCGCCGAGGCAGGTTCGAAGGCCGCTAGGCCGTGCGGCGTACCCACGCCGCTCGGACCGTCGTAGCCGATACCTGCCACGCATATGGACGTGGAGGAGCAGCTGGCGCCCTCCTGAGGGTTGGTGCAGCCTGTGGCCTTCGATTCTTCGTTGAAGGGCTTCAGGCACGCGCCATTGGAGCCCGAGATGACGTCGTGGAGCGCGTACGGATGGGCCGCGGCCTTTTCGTACAGCGTCTTTGCCGGGTATTTCACGCCCTGTGCACCGCCGGCGAGGGCGTAGGTGGCAGCGATGATCGGCGAGGCGAGGCTGGTACCGCCGTATGTGCACCAGTGGACGATCCGTTTTTCATATTCCGAGTTGCACCGTTCGTAGTAGACGGGCACACCCGTGTAGGGATCGGCATCGGCGGCCACGTCGGAGACGGCACGCATCGTGCCGCAGCCCACCTCGGGCCAGCTCGAGACCTCGCTCTGCCAGGGTTCGGCCGAGAAGACCACGCTGCAGCCACCTCCGTCAGCTCCGAAGCCTTCCTTGACGCCATGGCTCTCGCCGCCGTCGTTCCAGACCGACTCGGTCTGCCAGTTGGCGGATTCGCTGAGGAGCAGGCGCGTACCGCCGACGGCTACCACGTGGGGTGAGGATGCGGGGAAGCTCGCGGATCGGAAAGGGGATTCGGCGGCCCATTCGAGGTATCCATTGTCGCCCGCCGCGGCTGTGATCACCGTTTCGGGGTGATCAAACGGGCCATGTTCCTCTTCAGTTGCTTTCACGCCGAGCTCGGGTACGCCCCACGAGTTTGAGATCTCATTGGCTTTGAGAGTCTCGGCGGCCCTCTCCGCGGCTTCCAGGTCTTCGAGTTCCGGGGAGTTGGCCTCGACGAGCAGGATCTTGCAGCTCTGGCAGACGGCGTGCGCCGTCTCGATGTCGAGCGAGATCTCCGCTCCCCAGCCGATCGCTTCCTCGGCCCGCTTGCTTTTGGTCGCCCCTTCGAGTTCGGCGGTGCTGGCGGGGAACGGCAGGCTTTCTGGTTTGCCTTCCTGGTTGACCTGTTCGAAGCAGCCGTTGCCCGTGGTGCATTCCGGCAGGGCCAGTTCTTCGTCGTAGTGTTTCAGGTCTGCTTCAGCCGTTGGGTCGTTGTAGGCGTCGACGAGAGCGATCGTCTGTGCGCCCGAGGCGGTGAGTGGGAGCTGGTAGGCAGTGTGGAGATCGCTTGGCGTGAGGCCGAATTCGCCTTCCGAGGCGGCTCCCGCCGGGTGCGAAGCGGGTGCGACGGCGGCCAGCGGGTGGCTGTGCGCGCGAGCCGTTGCGGTGAGTGGCACGAGCTGTAGCGCCAGGCACGCAGCCTGCCGTGGGGCCGGGGTCCCGCACACGGCCTGGACGGTGTAGTCGGAGGAGGGCAACGGTGAGGCGCCCAAGGCCGAGGCTGCCAGGCCCCACAGCAGCGCAACGGCGCAGACGGGTGCGAGCAGCGCGGTGGGGGCGTTGTGGCGTAGGGCTGAGTTCATCGGGGCAGGCCGAGGCGAGTCCTCTGTGCAGCCATCGGCCTCCTGACCGAGGAACTTGAGCGGGAGACGGCGGCCTGGCCCATGGGTGGAATGGTCACCCGATCGTCACACCCTGATCACGGGGGGATCACACATGCGTGCCCGCTGGGCCAGATCATCGTTGCGGGACGGTGGACAGAGGGCGAGGCCACACCCGGCCGGTAGAAGTCTCGTCGCACAGGGCGCACCGGACCGCGCAGAGCGCAGCGGGCGAGACGGGCGACAGGTCTCGTCTCGCCCGCCATTTAGATGGTGGATTGCACGGCTCTGCATCGCCGGCTGGCACGCCTGGCCTGCGCCGGCCTTTGTCCTCGGCCTCGCCCTTCCCACCACCAAGGCCTTCGGCCTGCGTTCGCGGCCAGCTTGACCATCCGCACCCCGAAAACCGGCACACAACCGTGAAATCAACCATCTAGGCTGTTGTGAGATGTCGTCTCCGTTCGGGCTGCTGCTTTCGCCCAACCCGCCGTCGCGCCGGACGGGAGCCCTGGTGGCGCTCGTGGCCGTGGGTCTGAGCACGCTGATCGTCTACCCGTTGAAGCACGTGGCGCCGGTTGGCTCGCTGAGCGTCGTCTACCTGCCCGCGGTGCTCGTGGTGTCGATCAGCTGGGGCATGTGGCTCGGCTACGCCACGTCGGTCCTCAGCGCGCTTGCCTTCAACTTCTTCCATCTCCCCCCGGTGGGCGAGCTGACCATCAGGGCTTCGAGCAACTGGGTCGCCCTGATTGCCTTCCTCCTGGTCGCAGCGTTGGCCAGCTCGCTGGCCGAGCTCACGCGGGCGCGTACCCGTGACGCCGAGGAGCGCCGGCGTGAGGCCGACCTCGCGGCTGAGATGGCGCGGCTGCTGTTGCGCGGGGACGATCTCGCCGAGGCGCTGCCGACCGCCGCGGCGCGCCTCGCGCACACGCTCGAGCTGAGCTCGGCCGCGATCGAGATGGACGCCGTTGAAGCAGACGAGCGCAGCGTGGCCTTCCCGCTGCGGGAGGGGACGACCCGTCTGGGCACTCTGCTGGTGGGAGCGGGAGCATCCGAGGCGAACCTGAGGCGGTTGCAGGAGCGGGTGGTCCCCGCATTGGAGTCGCTGCTCAGCGCCGCGTTGGAGCGCGAGTCGCTGCTCGGCGGTGTCGTCGAGACCGCGGCCCTGCGCAGGGCCGACACCGTGAAGACAGCTCTCCTGCGCGCCGTCTCGCACGACCTGCGCTCGCCACTGACGGCGATCTCGGCGGCGGGCGAGGCCGTCGGCTCGCCTTCGATCTCGCCGGCCGAGCGTCAGGAGATGGCAATCGTCATCCAGGAGGAGACGCAGCGCCTCTCCCGCCTGGTGGACAACCTCCTCGACCTCTCCCGCTTGGAAGCGGGTGCGGCCGAGCCGCGCCGCCACCCGACCTCGATCGAGGAGCTGATCGGCGTGGCTCTCGGCGAGCTCGGCAGCGGACCAGAGGACTGGG
>DATARM010000097.1:0-2011 GCA_036264155.1 Solirubrobacteraceae bacterium | reverse complement strand
ATCCGGCAACCATCCGGGTGGGCGCATAGCGTCTGGCTCATGCACATACTCAAACGGAAGCTCACCTACGCAAACATCACAGCCACACTCGCGCTCGTCTTCGCGATGAGCGGTGGAGCACTGGCCGCAAACCACTACCTGATCAACTCGACTAAGCCTGAATCCACCGATTAGTAGCTTTGGCTGTGGTGAGGCTGGTGTGGAGGGTTGGCGATGGGTGCTCGATCGGGTTCGTGTGCCCGGGGTTTGCGCAAACGCATCCGAAAGGGCGGCCGTGGCGGGTTGGCGGCGTCCAGCGGTCGCGCTCGGCGAGCGGGATGGGACAGTCGGTCTTCGGTATGTGTCGAGCGTCGCCGTCAGGCGGCGGGAAGCGCGCGGATGCGGTTGAGCGCGTCCAGGTAGTCGCCGTGCCAGGGCCAGCGGGCCGGGAGGTGCAGTGTCCAGCCGCGTGCGTGATGGGTCAGGCGGCCGGGGAACTGGATCAGCCGGCGGCGTAGCGTGCGCGCGGCGCGCACGGTCGTGTTCGGCAGGCCGAGTAGCTGTGTCCAGCGCAGCAGGTTGTGCGCCAGGCAGGCGAGCACGGTCCAGGCGCCGTTGGCGTTGAACTGGCCGGATGGGAAGTGCGCGAGTGCCTGGTCTTTGAGGTCTGCGATGACCTGCTCAACGACGGCGTGGTCACGGTGCTCTGACTCCACCAGCGCGAGCTCCTCGCCGCGGTTGGTGAGGAAGGCGAAGTGCCGCCAGTCGGGCCACAGCACGGCCTGCTTGCCGAGCAGGCGCGTGCGCCTGACGATCAACCTGCGCCCGCCGTAAATGGTCTCGGCGATCTGCGCTTCACCGTCGTCGGGGTAGTCAGCGATCTTCGTCCAGGCGTCCTCGTCGATCGCCTCGACGGCGCCACGCACGGGCTTTTGCATGCGCACGCCGATCGAGTACTGCCAGCCAGCGCTCTCCAGGCGCTCGAAGACCTTGTTGCTCCAGAACCCCGAGTCAGCCCGCAAGAGCTTTGAGCCGCTCGCGCCGGCACGCTCGACCCTGGCGATCAGCTCGTCAGTGAAGCGCACGATCCCCTTCAGGGTGTTCGCTGAGCCCTTGCGCAGACGGACGTGCAACACCTCGCGCGTGCCCGCGCGGGTGGCAAGCAGCGGGTGGTAGCCCAAAAGCCCGGTATAGCCGTAGGCAGCGCCCTGCTTCAAGCGGCCGCACACCTCGCCGACGAAGCTGTCCACATCGACCACCAAGCGCTCGCCGCCGGGTCCAGCGCCTGCCTGCCACGCCCGCTCGAGCGCCTTGCCGAGCAGCGCGTCGAGCTGGCGCACATGCCCAAAAGTGAACGCCCGTAGAAACGTCCCAAGTGTCGAGGGCGCCGGCAGCCAGCCCCCGAGCAGCCGGCGCGTGCGTCCAGCCCGCAGCACGTCCGTGTCATCGATGCTGTCGGCGCCGAGCACCATCGCGTAGACGAGCGCCATCACCTTGCGACCCGCGTTGGCCGCACCCGGCCGATCCCGCCGCAAGGACAGCAGCCGCTGCGCGAGCGCCTCGATTCCCAACCGCCCTGCGAGCGTCGCGACCAGCACCACCCCGGCATCCGAAACCGCCCGCTCATCGTCGAACTCGACCCGCACACCATCCAATCCGACCCGCTTGCAATCCTCCACCACCAAGGTGACCTCCTGATCCCGGGCCGCGACAGCCGCAATCTGTCGCTACCAAGCCCGATTCAGGAGGTCATTCTTCGCTCACCACCGGACAACACCGGTGGATTCAGGCTAAGCAGATCAACCCCAAGGTCTTGAAGAAGCTCAAGGGGAACGCCGGCACGGCTGGGAAGACCGGAGCAACCGGAGCAACCGGAGCAACCGGAGCGACAGGCCCAACCGGGGCGACGGGCAAGGAAGGCCCTCCCGGCAAGGAAGGCGTGACCGGCATGATCCGCTGGCGCACCACCATCGCAACCGCCGGCGCGAGCGAAGCCGAACCGGCGACCGTCGTGCTCGCGGCCGTGGGACCG
>DATARM010000132.1:0-27917 GCA_036264155.1 Solirubrobacteraceae bacterium | reverse complement strand
CCAGGCGGTCAAGCACGGCCTCACGGAGGTGCTGCGCCAGCTCGAGAACGGCCGCTCGCTGCTCTACTACGCCGGCTGGGCGCGCAACGGCGCTCCAGAGGAGTTCCCGCTGGCCGCCAGCGCCGCGCGCTCGGTGGCCGGCCGCGCCCTGGACGAGGCCGCGCGCACGATGATCTCCGTGCACGGCGGCATCGGGGCGACGTGGGAGCACGACGCGCCGCTTTACTTCCGTCGGGCCCAGCTCTCGCGGCGCCTGCTCGGCGGGACCGGGCGCGCGACAGACCGGGTTGCTGGGGAGCTGATCGCACAGGCGGACGCGGCTTAGGAGCGAGCGTGGCTCCGGAGGACGCCTCTAATCTCAGTCGTCAATACAGCGGCGTAGAAGAGGCCTTTCCGGCCTCGGTCCAATAGACCGTCGTGCCTGCAACCACCTGTGGGTAGGTGAGGTTCATTGTGCCGGCCGACAACGCGAGCGACGTGGGGTCGATATCGGTGCCGGCCGCGAGCAGCCTCGTACCCGACGAGTCGACCGCGTAGACGTCGAAAAAGAGCCCTCCGGGGGACATCGATGTTGACCGGCCATAGTCCTCCGCAATCCATGCCGCAGCCCCGTCACCCGTCACGACGAGCGCTACGAGGTTGCCAACGCCGACTTTTGTTTCATGCGGCTTCGGTGCCCGCAGTGGCACGCCAGTGGGAATGTCGTGGAGTACCCGGCCCGTACGCAGATCGCGCACGACCACATGATATTCCGTCCCGAGTGATTCATATCGATCACCCAGCGCGGCTGATTCTTCATAAGCCACCATTGTTCCGTTGAGCGCGAAATCCCTCGTCAGGCCTCCGGGTTCGAGTGGCGCCGGAATACGCTCCTGGGCGAGCTTATAGGAGCCTTTGCGTCCGTCGACGCAGCCGCGTGTGGCGAGCTCGGTTTCGACTTCATACTGACCTTTTATGTGTTCGACGATGGTGTAGACGACAGCGTGAGGATCGGCCAGCAGTACATGGGCATGGGCTGGGGGACAGCTAGGTACCGCTCTGTGGCGGGCTTGGGCCGCGCTCGCGGCTTGTGCCGTCGAGATTAGGCTCAGGGCGCAGAATGCCAGAAGTGCTAGTCGTCGCATAGCCAATAGACTACTGGCGTCGATGAAAGTTGCGGCGGGATGGACATTTGTATGGCGAGCGTCCTCACCGCTGTGACGCTTCTCACGGGACTTCCGAAACTCTCACGGGAAGATCCTGGGTTTCAAACTCTTCTTTGGGTGGGTATCCGATAGCTCCGTAGCGGTTGGCGCCCCAGCAGTCAAGGGTGCCGTTGCTAAGCACTGCACACGTATTGTAGTAACCGGCGCCTATCGACGTGGCCGTGGTGACGTAACTCACCGGTACCGGGAGCGTGCTGCATATCAGGCTTCCACACGTTTCGGGGCCTGTGTTCGTGCCGTTTCCTAGCTGTCCCGATTCGTTCCAACCCCAGCAGGATACGTGCCCGGTGGAGAGAAGCGCACACGCGCCGTTTCCAGCGCCAGAGATGGCAGTTGCTGTACTGATTCCGCTCGCTTCGACTGGTGTGCGGCTTTCGGTTTCATTTCCGTCGCCAAGATCACCTAGGCCGTTACTGCCCCAACACTTGACATGACCAGTCGTGAGCAGCGCGCAGCTATCGTTACCTGTCGTGACTGAGGTGGCGTTAGTGATACCGGTCACTTCGACTGGGATTGGAGAGGTTTGGGTTTTGCCGTTGCCCAACTCTCCATGGATGTCCCAGCCCCAGCATTCTACGTGCCCGGTGCTGAGCACCGCACAGGTGTGGTTGTAGCCTGCGGCAACCGCTATGGCGTTCGTGATGCCGGTCACGCCGACCGGCGTCATGCTGCAGGGGATCGCTTCTGGCCCGCACGTTTCGGGGCCAGTTTCACTGCCATCGCCGAGGACACCATATTCGTTGCCCCCCCAACACTCAATCCTGCCGGTAGACAGTAGGGCACAGCTGTGGTTGTCGCCGGTGCTGACAGCCGTCGCATTCGTGATGCCCGTCACCGCGACTGGGGTGAGACTGTCTTCGATACCTGAGACTCCGTCTTCTCCACGAAAGTTGGCGCCCCAGCAGTCAACGTGTCCGGTCGCGAGCAAGGCGCATGAGTTATGGTTCATGCCCGCCGAAACAGAAGTGGCGTTGGTGATGGAACTGACGAGGCCAGGGGCCGTCGACGTCTCTTCCGAACCTTCAGTAACCATTCCGTTGCCGAGTACCCCAAGCTCATTGTATCCCCAGCACTTGATGCCACCAGTGGAGATGGTTGCGCATACGTGTTCCCAATCGACGCTCACTCCTGTGACACAGCTCGTCGTGAAACTCTGATCTCCTCCGAGGCCGGGGGTCCCTGCTTCTTCGTTGGCTTTGTTGTTGGCCTCGACCTGGTAGTGGTAGGTGGTACAGGTTTCCAGCCCGCTCAGAGCGGCGGTCGCACTCTGTTCACCGTTTTCGCCGGGAAGCAACGTCACGGCCGTCGTTTTGCCGTATCCAGTCGTTAGTCCGTACTTGACGTAGTAGCTGGTAGGCGAGCCTTGTGGATTGACGGTAAAGGAGGTCGTGGCGCCCGAGGATGTGGTCGTTCCAGCGAGGACGCCGTGAGTAACGGAAGTAGCGGGACAGCCACCAAGGTTGAGCGCCAGCACGCAGTACGCTTGGCGCGGATTTTCTACTGGGTGACTGTTTTCCTGGGTGACGCCTTCACCGGGCAGTAGTGCGCTGTCAAACGCATAGGGCTTTTCAGCTTCTTTCTCGTACCGCGCTGACGGGCCGCGATATAGATAGTAATCAACGACTTCAACGCGGCTCAGTTCGTGAGAGAGATGGGTACTGCCGAGATGCAGGAAGTCCTTTGCGGCCAGCCGCTGCCGGTTGGCGGATTCGCTTTGCGAGCCCTCACCGAGTAGTGTCGCCGCTTCGCCATTCTGGAGTGCCACTCCTTGCTCGCTGAACCAGATGCGGGGGCGACCGATGCGCTTGATCTTGCGGATGAACGCTTCGCCGTAGCTGTTGTAGGGGCGAGAGTAGTAGTGATCGAGGTCTTCGTAGTCGTGCATTCCCCAGACGGATGGCTTGCCGGACCAGAACGCGTGGTTCTTTTGGATTGTTGCCGCATATTTGCCAATGTAGCTGTCGTCGTGAGCAAATTCGCCAGCGACCAGCGTGCAGTTGCATCCGACCTTGCGCATGATCGCGCGTGCCTTTTTCCAGAACAGGGCCGCCCGTTTCGCATTGTGATATAGCGGGTTTTCTTCGTGCCTATCTAGGTAATCTGGCTCGTTCCAGGCTCCCCATATTGTGACGGCTGGCATGAGCGTGGGATTTTCGGTGTGGAGTTTTTTGAGTCCGCTGATGAGCTTGGTGACGTGCTGTTCGTAGGAAGCGATACTAGGTTCGTTGCAATGTTTTCCGGGGTGGCAAATCTGCGCTGCTTCCACAGTAAACGTAAGGTAGGGTTGGAGGCCGGCGGTCTTGACGGCCTCCAACCATTCGATGAGCTTCGGGTTGGTGGGCGCCCAGTTGTAGGGGATGACGTCTCGTGCGATGCCGACGTGTAGGGGTCCGCTGGTGAGGTGGATGTCGAGATTGTCGGATAGTTTGCCGCCGGTTTCAGCGGCGAAGGTGCTGGGGTTGGGGTCTGAGAGTCCGTAGCGCACGCTGTGGCCCTTGGCGGCGCTGGCCTGATCGCTGAGCGTCGCGACATTGGTTTGTGCGGTCACGGGGTAGGTTGTGCCGCCTTCAGGTGAGAGGGTCACGGTGACGGTAGGGCTGCACACCGCCAGCCACGACGACCCACAGCAAGGAGCCGAACACCACGGCCAGCACCACTAGGCCAAGACGACGAGGGGGTACGCCGCCCTTTGCGCCTGCCCATCGCGGCCTGCGCCGACCTAACGTATGTGGACCCTGGGCCGGGGCCTCCCTCCGCGCCGGGGGGACGTTCATGGTGGCACCGTGATCCTGTTCGTCAGGATCTTTGCGACCGTGTGGCAGCGCGAGGACGACGCCGCGAAGGTCGCGTCTACTAGCGCCCCTGTTTCGCGCGCGCGGTGCTGGCATGCGGCTTGCGCGCAGCGGTGGCTGCTTCTGCCGCTTGCAGCGCCGCTGCCACCGGTACTCCGTAGGCAGCGTTCACAGCTTCGGACAGCGCCGGCTCGACGCCGCAGTTGATGCAGAAGCCGTGCTGGGACCAGCCGATCGCGCGGGAGAGCACCTGGTCGGCGTAGGTCACGCCGGTGGCGTCATGGCCGTAGTAGTCGTAGGCGGCATCCCAGGCCGAGCTGTCGAGCCCGTAGCCGGCGCCGTCGGCTGAGAGCAGGTGCGCGGCGGCCATGATCGCGTCGAAATCGTCGTAGATCGACGGGTGGACCGTGGTCATGTGGTCATAGGAGGCCGGCCGGCGGGCGTAGATGTAGGAGTCGCTGACGAGGTCCCACGTGGATGAGGTGCGCGCCCCGCCGTTTGTGACGTTGAACTGCATCGGGCCGCCGCAGCAGTGGGCGAAGTTCAGCCCGTGGTAGGTGCTGGGCGCAGTGGAGAAGGCCGACTCCTGCATGTGGATCGAGGCGATCAGCAGCCAGTTGACCCCGAAGGTGCGCTGGGCGGCGGCGTAGATCGGATAGAAGCCTTCCATCCAGCGCTCGGCGATGTGCGTCTGCGTCGCATCTGCGAAGCGCTGGGCGTCGGCGCTCTGCTGAGCGCTGGTGGGACGCGCGAGGATCTTCGCCGCGGGGTTGCCGGCCACGCTGCCCGTCACGCTTGGCGTGGGCGTTGCCACCGAGACGACGACCGGAGGGGGAGCTGTGGTGCGACTGGAGGTCTGGCCCACGAAGCCGCTCAGCACCGCGATGAGCACGAGCACGCCGACCAGGGCTGTGGCGCACGCGAGTAGCCACGCCCGCCGTTCGGAGGGCGGGACCGGTGCATCGGCATAGGCGAACGCCGGCGGTTCGGGGGCGCCACTCTGAGCGTCCGTTGACGCGTGGGATCCTCGCTCGGAGTCGATCATCGGACGATACAAAGGTAGCTGTGCTCGCCCGCCCACTCAATCGGCATGCCACTCCCCTGCCGCGACGATCGCTGCACGCTCGGGTTACAGACCTCGTGCGCATACTCGCCACAGTCGTCTCCACACTGGCCCTCCTGACAGTCATGGCATCCCCCGCCGGTGCTGCCGCGCCGTCGGGCACCGCCGCCCCACCGATCGTGGCGCAGCCGCTCAGCGCCACCCAGCAGCGCTATCTCGTCCTCGCCAATGCGGGGGTCGCGCGGGCCGAGCGCCGCTGGCGCGATCCGCGGCTCGGCTGGTATGACGAGCGGCTGAACGACCGCGAACGCTATCCCCTGGCCACTATCTGGGACATCGTTCCGCTGTTCGAGTCGATCGACGCGATCGCCATCGCCCAGCCGAGCCCAGCCAACAGGAGCGCCGTGGCGCGCTTCGCCCGCGGCGCCGAGCGCTACCTGAACCGCGGCCTGCGCCCGCTGCCCGGGTACTCGCCCTACCCGGGGGATCGCGAAGCGAACACCGAGACGTGGTTCGACGACAACGGGTGGTGGGGGCTGGCGTTTCTCAACGCCAACCGCGCCACGGGAACGCGCCGCTACCTAGCCGATGCCGAACGGGCTCTGCGCTACATCGCAGCGGCCGGGTGGGACCCGAACGGCGGCGGCATCTGGTGGAACACCCACCACCCCTACAAGGCCGGCGAGGCGCTTGCCTCGGGCACGCTGCTGGCGACGCTCCTCTACCAGCAGACGCATTCGAGCTTCGCCCTCGGACAGGCGCACAAGTTCCTGACGTGGGCCAACTCGAGCGGCTTCAGCGGCGCCGATCGCCTGTATGCGGCGAGCAACGTGAGCACCACCCCGATCGACTACATCGAGGGGCCACTGATCTACGCCCAGGCGACGCTCTGCCGAATCACGCCCACACCGAGCGAATGCGAACGCGCCGAGACGCTGAAGTCGACGGCCCTCACACGGTTTGGATATCTGCTCGACTTCTCGCCGCAGTACGACGCCATCTACCTCCAGTGGATGCTCGCGCTGTATGCCCTCGACGGGGACCGCAGCCTGTACTCGATGGCAGCTGACAACGCGCGGGACGCGCAAACGCGCGCGGTCAACGGGGAAGGCCTCTACCTGCTCTCGTGGAACGGGGAAACGCTGCCCGCGCGCTATGCACCGCCGGGAATGATCCAGACCCAGTCAGCCACCACCAGCCTGTTCGCCTGGCTGGCCGTCTACCCGCCGCCGAGCTGAGGCAGCCCGGCGCTCAGACGCCGAGCACGCGGCGCGCGAGCCGGTCGAAAACGAGGTCGGGCAGCAGGCGCTTGGCGATCAGCATCGCCTTGGCGTCCCTGCCCACCACGTAGCGGGCGCGCATCCGCGGCGCGGTGAGCGCGCGCTCGATCGTGGCGGCGACCTGCTCGGGTGGCACGCCACGGCGCGCGGTGTCCTCGAGCACCTTGTCCATGGCCGCGGGCACGTGCCCGTACTGCGCCTGTAGCTCGGGCGGGACGCTGACGCGGTCGGCCTCCACGCGACTCTTGTCCCAGATGGGGGTTGCCACGGAGCCGGGCTCGATCAGCGCGACCTGGACGTGGGAGGTGTGCAGCTCGACCCGCAGCGCGTCGCCGAAGGCCTCGAGCGCGTGCTTGGATGCGGCGTAGGGGGCGGTGAAGGCCATCGCCACCCGGCCCCCGATTGAGGAGATGAACACGATGCGTCCCTGCGCCTGGCGCAGCGAGGGCAGCAGCGCCTGGGTGACGGCGATCTGCGCGAACACGTTGACGTCGAACTGCCGACGCAGATCCTCGGGCGAGATCAGCTCGAGCGGGCCTCCGAGGCCGATCCCAGCGTTGTTGACCAGCGCGTCGAGCCTCCCGTCGGCGGTCTGCTCACGCACCAGCTCGGCCGCCGCTGCGATCTGCGCCGGATCGGTGACGTCGAGCTCGACTGGGACGACTCGCCCGGCGGCGGCCTCCTGGGCGAGGCTCTCACCCGCCGCCGGATCGCGCACGCCTGCGAGCACGGTCCAGCCGCCACGTGCGAGGCGCAGCGCCGTTGCGCGCCCGATGCCCGTGGAGGCACCGGTGATGAGGGCGAGCGGCACGAGGTGCGACGTTACCCTAGTCGCCCCGTGGGAGGAGTCTCACCCGGCGTTCAGCACTTGCTTAGGATGGCGGGAGATGGTTTCGCGCGTGAGCACGCCCCGATTCGTCTCCCGCGCCTCCATCGTGGGCGTGCTCCTGGCCGTGCTGGCCGGCTGCGGGTCGAGCAGCAAGGCCGGCTCGACCGCGCGGGCGAGCAGCGGGTTCGACCCCTATCCATCGGCGGCGCCCACGAGCTGCCCCGGCGCCGTGCTCGACACGCTCGGCCGCGTGGTCGCCCGCGTCTACCACGAGGGCATCTCCAGCGAACGCACGGTCGTGGCCAGACGCGAGATCGAAGGCTCGGTCCGGCTGCGCCGCGCAGTGGAAGCCGGGAACGCAACGGCGGCGACAGCATCAGCCCAGGCGCTCGTATCGGCAGGCCACCTGACCAACGTCCTGATCGTGCGCGGCGGTCACACGCTGGCGAACGTCGGCGGCCCGGCGCTCACGCCCCTGGAAGGCACTCTGCGCGACGAGCACGGCCACCCACTTGCCACCTACACCACGAGCGTGTGGTCGGACGTCGGCTTCGTGGCCGAGTCGCAGGGGGTTGGTGAGGGGTTCGTGGCCCTGCGCGCGGGGGGAGCGAGCGTGGGTGGCTCGTTCGCGCTGCCGGGAGGAACGCTGGCCAACGAAGGCACGCTGAGCTCGGGTGGCGTGGACTACCAGTACACGTCGTTCGCCGGCGAAGCGTTCCCATCAGGCGCGCTGCGCGTGTACCTGCTCAAACGGGTCAGCTCGACGACGCCCTTCTGCGGGCACACCAGCGAGGACACCGTCTTCAACACGCTCAGCCGGGTGGCCCGGCTGATCTTCACGGCCGAGGGCGGCCCCCGCACGATTCCTCAGATCAGGCGGGTGCAGCGCAACGTGCCGCTGCTCGAAGCCGTGGCGCAGCGCAACCCCGTGGCGACGCTCGCCGCCGTGCGGATACTGCTGCACCAGCACATAGTGCGTCTGCGGGTGCTCGGGCCCGCGGGTGAACTGCTGGCCGACGACGGCGGCCCCTATGTGCTCGCGCCGGTCACCGCGCCGCTGCGCCTGGAAGGGCGCAAGATCGGCAGCATCGTGCTCTCGATCCAAGACGACGAGGGCTACAAGCGCCTGGCCGGCAGGCTCGCCGGTCTGGACGTGCTGATGTACATGAACGTCGGCGGACGCCAGCAGCTCGTCAAGAACAGCCTCGGCCCGGCGCCGGGCAACGTGCCCGCCAGCGGCTCCTACACCTACCGCGGAAAGAGCTTCCGCGTGCTCACGCTGCACGGCGCGGCGTTCCCCTCGGGGCCACTCACGATCCGCGTGCTCATCCCCACGCCCTATATCTAGCCAGCGGGGCTCAGGCCGGGGCCAGGGCCTCGCGCTTCGACTCGAGCGACTGCATCAGCTCGTCGAAGGAGTCGGCGAATTTGGCCACGCCCTCGCGCTCTAGCGTGTCGGTGAGATCGTCGTAGTCGACGCCCGCATGCTCGAGGTCCGCCAGCACCGCCCGCGCCTCGGCCAGTCCACTGTGCAGGCGCGGCTCGGGGCTTCCGTGGTCCTGGAAGGCCATGATCGTCTCCTCGGGCATCGTGTCCACGGTGTCCGGCCCGATCAGCTCCGCCACGTACATCGTGTCGGGGTAGTCGGGGTTCTTGACCGAGGTCGAGGCCCACAGCACGCGCTGAGGGATAGCGCCCTTGCCGAGCAGGTACTCCCAGCGGGGGCCTGAGAAGGCCTCGAGGTAGTGGGCATAGGCGAGCCGGGCGTTGGCCACGGCGAGCTTGCCCTTGAGCTCGTCGTGGCCGCCGATCTCATCGAGGCGTTTGTCGCCCTCCGTGTCTATCCGCGACACGAAGAAGCTCGCCACCGACGCCACCTTGCGTGGGTCGCCGCCCTCGGCCACGAGGCGCTCGAGGCCACGGATGTAGGACTCGGCCACCTCGGCATAGCGGCGCAGCGAGAAGATCAGCGTGACGTTGATCGAGTGCCCCTTGGCGATCACGTCCTCGATCGCGGCGAGTCCCGGCTTGGTGGCGGGGATCTTGACCATCAGGTTGGGCCGGTCGACCGTCTTGTGCAGACGCATGGCCTCGCGGTAGGTCTCGAGCGTGTCGTAGGCCAGGCGCGGGTCGACCTCCAGCGAGACATAGCCGTCGCGTCCGTTGCCCACATCCCACACTCCCCGGAAGAGGTCGCACGCGTCCTCGATGTCCTGTTGGGCCAGCGCCCAGAACGTCTCAGCGACGTCCCTGCCCTGTGCGGCGAGCTCGTGCATCTGCTCGTCATAGGCGTCGCCCGCGCTCATGGCCTTCTGGAAGATCGTCGGGTTGGACGTGGCCCCGACGACGGAGTAGTCGTCGATCAGCTCCTGCAGGTGCCCGCCGCGGATCGACTCGCGCGAGAGGAAGTCCACCCACACGCTCTGCCCGAGAGCCGAAAGACGTGTCAGGGGCAAAAGTGCAGCCGAGGCCATGGTGTTCTCCTTAGGTTCTCGAGTCGAGCAGCGCGCGCGCACGCGCGGCGATGTTCTCAGTGGTGAAGCCGAGCTCCTTCAGCACGGTAGTACCCGGAGCCGAGGCGCCGAAGCGATCGAGGCCGAGCACGTCACCGTCGCTACCGACCCACTTCCACCAGCTCATGGTGGCGCCCGGCTCCACCGCCAGGCGCGCCGTGCTCGCCCGCGGGAGGACCTCGTCGCGGTACTCCCACGGCTGCGCTTCGAAGAGCTCCATGCAGGGCATCGAAACGACACGCACGCGTGTTCCCGAGCCGGCCAGCTCCTTGCCGGCAGCGAGCGTGGGCCCGACCTCGGCTCCGGTCGCGATCAGGATCAGCTGCGCCTCGCCCGTGCTGTCGGAGTCCCACAGCACGTATGCGCCGCGCTTGAGGCCGTCGGCTGGGGCGGTAACGCTACGGTCGAGCGTCTCGACGTTCTGGCGTGAGAGCAGCAGCGCGACGGGACCGTCCTCGCGTTCGAGCGCCACCTGCCAGGCGAGCGAGGTCTCGTTGGCGTCGCCGGGACGGATCACCCACAGGTGTGGGATCGCGCGCAGGGCGGCGTAGTGCTCGATCGGCTGGTGCGTGGGGCCGTCCTCGCCCAGCGCCACCGAGTCGTGCGTCCACACCCACACCACCGGCAGGCCCATGAGCGCCGACAGGCGCACCGAGCCGCGCATGTAGTCGGAGAAGATCAGGAAGGTCGAGCCGTAGGGCTTGACGATGCCGCCGTGGGCGGCGGCGCCGTTGACGATCGCGCCCATGGCGTGCTCGCGAATGCCGAAGGGGACGTTGCGCCCGGCGTGCACGCGCGAGAACTCGCCCGCGCCCTCGAAGATCGTCTTGGTCGACTCGACCAGATCGGCCGCGCCGCCGATCATCGTCGGGGCGAATTGGCTGAAGCCGGCCATCGCCTTCTGCCCGGCGACGCGGGTGGCGAGCTTCTCACCCGTGTCGAACACGGGCAGCGCCTCGCGCCAGCCCTCGCGCAACTGCCCGCGCCAGGCGCGGTCCCAGTCCTCGGCCATGTCCGGGAAGTCCTCACGCCAGGCGTCCAGGCGCTCGCGCCACGCGGCCTGCACCTCGGCGCCAGGCTCGCGCAGGGACATGTGCTCGTAGACCTGCTCGTCCACCCAGAAGGTCTTCTCGGGATCGAAGCCCATGACCCGCTTGGTGGCCTGGACCTCCTCTTCGCCGAGCGCCGCGCCGTGGGACTTGGCCGTATCGACGGCATTGGGCGCCGGGTAGGCGATGTGGGAGCGGATCGAGATGAACGAGGGGCGCTCGGTTTCATCGCGCGCCGCCGCTATCGCCGCCGTCAGCTCCTCGACGTCCTCGGAGTCCTCCACCCGCTGCACGTGCCAACCGTCGGCGGCCATCCGCGCGGAGTGGTTCTCGCCGTCGAAGGACAGCGAGGTGGTGCCATCGATGGTGATGCGGTTGTCGTCGTAGCAGACGACGAGCTTGCCGAGCCCGAAATGGCCGGCGATCGAGGCCGCTTCTTGGCTGATCCCCTCCATCATGTCCCCGTCCGAGCAGATCGCGTAGATGTGGTGGTCGACGAGCTCGCGCCCGGGCCGGTTGAAGCGGTCGGCGAGGAAGCGCTCGGCGATGGCCATCCCCACAGCGTTGGCGACGCCCTGGCCGAGTGGCCCCGTCGTGACCTCCACGCCGGGGGTGTGGCCGCGCTCGGGATGGCCGGGACAGCGCGAGCCCCACTGGCGAAACTGCATCAGGTCCTCGAGGGCGAGGTCGTAGCCGCAGAGGTGCAGCAGCGAGTACTGGAGCACGCAGGCGTGACCCGAGCTGAGGATGAAGCGATCGCGGTCGGGCCACTCGGTGTCCTGCGGGTTCACCCGCAGGAAGCGCTTGAACAGAACGTATGCGAGCGGGGCGAGCGCCATCGCGGTGCCCGGGTGCCCGGCGTTGGCCTTCTGGACCGCGTCCATCGACAGCCCGCGGATGGTGTCGATGGACAGGCCACGGATCGCGTCCTCGGCCGCGTCGCTCGCTGCTGCGGCTGAGCCGCTGGCCTGGTGCGTGGCAGCCATCGTGTCGATCCTAGCGACGTCCGGCGCTAGAGTCGCTTGATCGTGTCCGAGCAGTTCTGCGACGTCGGCCGGGGCATCACCCTCTGCTACGAGACCTTCGGCGATCCGGCCGATCCCACTGCCCTGCTGGTGATGGGCCTGGGCACGCAGATGATCGCCTGGCACGAGGACTTCTGTCGCGAGCTCGCCGCGCGCGGGCTGCACGTGGTGCGCTTCGACAACCGCGACATCGGGCGCTCGACGCACGTGCAAGGGCGCCCGCCGACGATCCCACAGCTGCTGCTGCGCTCGCGGCGGGCGGCCATTTACACGCTGGCGGACATGGCCGGCGACGCCTATGGGCTGCTGCGTGAGCTGAAGCTCGCTCCCGCGCACGTGATCGGGGCCTCGATGGGCGGCATGATCGCCCAGACGCTGGCCGCGCGCCATCCGCACGCGGTGCGCTCGCTCGTCTCGATCATGTCCAACACGGGCAACCGCTTCAGCGGTCAGCCGTCGCTGCGCGTGTACTCATCGCTCCTCCGTCGCGCGCCGCGCGAGCGAGAGGCGTTCATCGAGCACATGGAGGGCATGTTCGCGGTCATCGGCTCCACGGGCCTGCCGCGCGACTCGCAGGACATCAGGGCTCTGGCCGGTGCAAGCTTCGACCGGGACCACGACGCCGAGAGCGCCGGACGCCAGCTCGCGGCGATCATCGCATCCGGTGACCGCACCGCCGAGCTACGCGGGATCACAGCACCAACGCTGGTGATTCACGGGACGTCCGACCCACTGGTCGCGCCCTCGGGCGGACTCGCCACTGCGAGGGCGATACCGGGTGCGCAGCTGCTGAAGGTTCAGGGCATGGGGCACGACCTGCCCCGTGCCGCATGGCCGCAGATCGTCGAGGCGATCGTGCGCCACACCCACGCCGGTGACAGCGCTGCAGCCGCTCGCCCCGTCGCTGCCGAGCCGTCCTCCTCGCCGGCCTGAGACCGGCGGGCGCTGACCCGCGCTAGACGCCCCGCGGGCGGCGGCTGTAGGCGCGCAGGCCCGACACCGAGTGCGTGCGGGCGCTCGGGCACAGGCACGTTTCCCGGCGTACACGCACCAGCCAGTGCAGGTCGTGGCGGCAGTGAGAGCGGCGGTAGGGCCAACGACCGTGGAGCGCACGCAGCATGCGCTGCTCGTGACAGGCGAAGACCCTCATTTGCTCGACCTCGAGTTCATGGTCCCGATCCTTCGATCCCTTCCCCTGAGTGACCCATCCAACGAACTACCCGGATGTGGCGGGCGATTCCCGCGGGGACATATAAATCACGTTTTACGCAGAATGTCAACTTAACCCGATTGGATGACATGCAAACGCGATAGCGCATGGAACCTGGGCTCCTGGGCCTTCGGGCGTCGATTTTGGCGCTATTGGCCTGCAAAGAGACCATTTCTGACTCTGTGGAGCGCACGCGGAGCGCAGGAGGCCGCGAGCGGCGTACATTGAACAGAGGTTGTCTCTGGATTTCCGCCTATACGGAGAGGGAGACGAGATCGGCGAAGTCAGCGGCCGACCTGGGGGAAGAAGTGCGCCCGGCGGGAATCGAACCCGCGGCCTGCGGCTTGAAAGACCGCTGCTCTTTGGCTCCCCGAAGAGAACCGTTGACCACTGAGCTACGGGCGCGCGCTGTTTACGTCTGAGCTGCTGTTGCGCAGCCTATTCTAAGCGGCCGTGGCCCGCTGGGCCAAGTCGAACAGAGGTCGAGGCCCGCGCAGGCGGCGTGCAGCCGGGAGACGCACCGATCGGTCCGTGTGTTTCCCACGGGCCAGGACCATGGGGCAGCCCGACGAGTTGCGTACGTCGCTCGCACGCGGGGCTATGGCGCGCGTTCGACGATCGCGCCGCGGGGAAGCTCGAGGCGCGTCACGCCGACGCCGTCGCAGAGACGGATGCAGGGCACGTAGATGGGGCGGAAGCCGAGCAGTTGGGGGATGGTCACGATCTGGTAGCCGCGTGCTCGCAGCGATGAGATGATCGTGGGGTAGGCGGCAAGGGTCTGCCCGCGGGGACCGCCGCCGTCGTGGGAGATGACGATCGAGCCGGGCCGCACCTGCGCGAGGACACGCGAGACGATCGTGGCGGCGCCCGGCTGGGTGTAGTCGCTGGGGTCGACGTTCCACAGCACGGTGGCGAGGCCAAGCGATCGGGCGGTGCGCACGACTTCGGTGTTGTAGGCGCCGTAGGGGGGCCGGAAGATGCAGGGGCTGTAGCCGGAGACGGCGTCGATCACGCCGATCGTCCGCTGCAGCTGGGAGCGCACTTCCCGGCTGCGTGTGAGCTCGGGGTGGGTGAAGGTGTGGTCGCCGAGGACGTCGCCGTTGCGCAGCTCGCGCAGCAGCGTGGCGCGGTAGGTGGAGCTGACCTGCTCGCCGATCATGAAGAAGGTTGCCTGGGCGTGGCTGCGTTCGAGCATGGTCACGAAGGCGGGCGTGTCGGGGGCGGGGCCGTCGTCGAAGCCGATCGCCACCTGCTTGCGGCTGGGACCGCTGAGGTAGGCGTTACTCCCGCTGCTGCGACAGCCGACGATGCGAAACATCTCGGGCGTCTGCGTGGAGGCAGGCACGGGCTGGTGCTTGGGGCGAGGTTCGGCGCCTATGCCGGCGAGTGGGAGTGCGGCGCCGAGCAGCAGTAGCACGGACAGCGCCAGACCGGTGGCGGGAGCACGCCGGACGGCCCGTCGCAGCTGCTCGCCAAAGCGCCCGCGACCATAGAGGGGGCGGTCGGGCAGTGGCTGTTGCGAGGATGGCGCCACGGTGGCTCGAGCCTAACATCGGCGGCGGGGCTCCGAGTGAGCACATGGTGAGGCATCGCGGGCGTAGGGTTGGGGCGTGAGCGGGTATGTGGCGGCGATCGACCAGGGCACCACGAGCACGCGACTGATCCTGTTCGACAGGGACGGCAGGATCGCCGCTGTGGACCAGCGCGAGCATGAGCAGATCCACCCACGGGCGGGATGGGTCGAGCACGACGCCCGCGAGGTCTGGCGACGCACGCGCGAGGTGATCGGCGGGGCGCTTGCGGGCTCGGACACGGAGGCGGGCGAGATCGCCGCGATCGGCATCACCAACCAACGGGAGACGACGGTGGTGTGGGACCGGGAGTCGGGCGAGCCGGTGTGCAACGCGATCGTCTGGCAGGACACGCGCACCGATCGGCTCGTGCACGAGCTGGCGGGAGATGAGGGGGTGGATCGCTTGCGCAGCCATGTGGGCCTGCCGCTGTCGACCTACTTCAGCGGGC
The DNA here is from genome assembly GCA_036264155.1 of Solirubrobacteraceae bacterium. Taxonomy (GTDB): domain Bacteria; phylum Actinomycetota; class Thermoleophilia; order Solirubrobacterales; family Solirubrobacteraceae; genus Palsa-744. The sequence goes on along the minus strand of DATARM010000132.1, from coordinate 12,929 downwards.
CGAAGATCGCGTGGATCCTCGAGCACGTCCCCGGTGCGCGCCGGCGCGCGGAGGCCGGCGAGCTGGCGTTCGGAAACATGGATACGTGGGTGCTGTGGAACTTGACGGGCGGCGTCCACGGCGGTGTGCACGCGACCGACGTGACCAATGCCAGCCGCACGATGCTGATGGACTTGCGCACGCTCGACTGGCACGAGCCGAGCCTCGAGCTGATGGGCATCCCCCGCGCGATGCTGCCCGAGATCCGCTCCTCGAGCGAGGTCTACGGCGAGGCGGCGGGAAGCGCCCTGGGCGGTCGCCCGGTGGCGGGCATCCTCGGCGATCAGCAGGCGGCGCTGTTCGGGCAGACGTGCTTCGGCCCGGGAGAGGCGAAGAACACCTACGGCACGGGCTCGTTCCTGCTGCTCAACACGGGCACGGAGATCGTGCGCTCGCAGAAGCTGCTGACGAGCGTGGCGGCGAAGGTGGGCGAGCAGCCCACCACGTATGTGCTCGAGGGCTCGATCGCGGTGACGGGCGCGGCGGTGCAGTGGCTGCGCGACCAGCTCGGACTGATCGAGAGCGCGGCCGAGGTGGAGGAGCTGGCGTTGACTGTCGAGGACAACGGCGGGGTGTACTTCGTGCCGGCGTTCTCAGGGCTGTTCGCCCCCTATTGGCGCGACGACGCGCGGGGGGTGATCGTGGGCCTCACTGCCTATGCGCGAGCCGGGCACATCGCGCGTGCTGTGCTGGAGGCGACCGCCTGGCAGACGCGGGAGGTGCTCGACGCGGCCAACGAGGTCGCCCGTGCGCCGCTACGAGAGCTGAAGGTCGACGGGGGTATGACGGCGGATGAGCTGTTGATGCAGTACCAGGCCGACGTGCTGGGAGTGCCGGTCGTCAGGCCGGAGGTGGCCGAGACGACGGCCCTCGGCGCGGCCTTTGCGGCCGGTCTGGCGGTGGGCTTCTGGGCCGATCAGGAGGAGCTGCGCGAGCGCTGGTCGGTGGGGCGCCGCTGGGAGCCGCAGATGGACGAGGCCCACCGCGAACGCGAGTATGCGCAGTGGAAGAAGGCGGTCACGCGCTCCTTCGACTGGCAGTGAGCCACGCTCAGGGCGTGAGCACGATCTTGAGCGCTTCGCGGCGGTCGTAGGCCGCGTAGGCCTCGGGCGCTTCCTCGAGCTTCATGTGACGCGTGACCAGAGCGCTCGGGTCGAGCACGCCGGCGGAGAGCATTGCCAGCACGCGGTCGACGTGGCCGATCACGTTGGCCTGCCCACCCCGCAACGTGATCGACTTCAGCCACATGAGCCCCATGTGCACCTCGACGCGCTCGGCGTAGACACCGATGCACTGGATCGAGCCGCAGGCCCGCGTAAGGCGGATGGCGCTCTCGAGCACCTTGGGATCGTCGACGGCGTCGATGGCCACGTCCACGCCCCGACCTTCGGTTGCGCCACGCACGGCGGCGCGCACATCCGACTCACCCAGGTCCAGCGCCTCCGCCCCGAAAGACTCGGCCACGGCCAGGCGCTCGGGCACTGAGTCGATGGCAAACACGTGCGCCGCTCCGGCTGCCCGGGCGGCCTGCACGGCGCAGAGGCCCACGGGGCCCAGTCCGAGGACCGCCGCCACGTCACCGGGGCGCAACCCGCTGTCATCCACAGCATGGAAGCCGGTGCCCATGACGTCCCCTGCGAACAGGGCGGTGTCGCTGCTCATGCCCTCGGGCACCTTGCGCAGGACGAGGTTGGCGTGCGGCACGAGCGCCATCTCCGCCTGTGTTCCCTGCAGCGAGCCGAGCGTGGCCCCGTGGCCGAAGGTGCGCGAGTGCTCGCAGTTGTGGAAGAGGCCGCGGCGACAGAACCAGCAGCTGCCGCAGGCGGTCTGAAAGCAGCCGAGGACGCGGTCGCCCACCGCCGCCCGCGTGACCCCATCGCCGACCGCCAGGACGGTGCCGACGTACTCGTGGCCGATGGTGAAGCCCGGCTCGATCTGCACACGCCCGTGAAAGATGTGCAGGTCCGAGCCACACACGCCCGTGGCTTCGACCCGCACGATGGCGTCTTCTGGGTCGACGATCTCCGGCTCGGGCCGGTCCTCGACGCTGACCACGCCGGGGGCCTGGAAGGTGACTGCTCTCATGGCTGGCGCCAGCCTATCGACTCCGTCATGGGCCTTGATGCGTACGCACGCTGGGAGCACGACGGGGTAGTGAAGACCACCACGAGCAAGACACAGCGTTGGAACATGCGCGTGGCCGAGGATGTCGACTCGGACGTACGACTGGCCGCTGAGCAAACCGATCAGCCATTGACCGATTTCGTCGTCCAGGCCGCGCGAGTAGTTGCGGAGGACACACTCGCCGATCGCCGTGTGTTCCGCCTCGACGAAGCCGCCTGGGACGAATTCGTGGAGGTTCTCGATCGGCCCGCACGATCCGTTCCTGAGCTTGGGCGCCTACTGTCGTCTGCCAGCGTGTTCGACGACTGATCCGGTGGGCTTTCAACGGCCCGTTCCCCTAGAGGCACGACACCGCACCGAGAGCTTCCGCAGCGGAGCACTGCCACCGTCAAAGACCTCTGGCATTAGGCATTTACTGAGATCCACACTCTGATCGTCGAGTGCTACCCCTTCGCCCAGAAGCGCATCTCTGGTAGGTCGCTCGAGTAGTAGCTCGTAACCTTCTTGCCGAGCACTGCCACCAGTTCACTGTCATACACCCAAACTCGGGGTGTGGCTTCGATGTAGTACTCGTCGGCCTTGTTGACTTTCTCCTGACGGTCCGGTTCCTTGGTTGTGACGGCGACTTCTCTCATCAGCTTGTCGGCCGCGGGAATGCAGACGTCGGTGTCGTTGAACTGGTTGTTGGGCGGGCACTGCAGGTCATACGCCCAGTGGTAATCGGGGGCCACGACCTGTGGGCCGTCGAGGAACACCGTCGCCCCATCGTGGTTGGTGTAGACCACTTCCAGGAAGGCCGCCGGTGAGACGACCTGGACTTTGGCGTTCACTCCCAGCGCCTGCCAGGCGCCGGAGGCGGCGGTGGCGATTTCCTTGCCCACGTTGTCGCCCTGGCCCACGTAGATGGTGAAGCTGACCGGCGTCTTGATCCCCGACTGAGCCAGCAGTTCTTTGGCCTTGGTCAGGTCGGTCGGTCGTGGTGCTCCGACTTTGGCGTCATACCACGAGTAGGAGGGCATCCACTCGCCGAAGTACAGCTTGCCGTACCCATAGGCCACCTTCTGCAGGACCGCTTCGTAGGGGAAGGCGTAGCTGAGCGCCTGGCGGAAGTCCTGGTTCTCGAAGAACGGGTTCTTGCCGTTCTCGGGGAAGTTGAGCGTCTCCGCCTGGCGCGACTTGAACGAGGCCACCGTGCAGCAGCCATTGCCCACCAGGCTGTGCGCCGCCTGGTTGGTCAAGCCTAGCGTGATGTCTGCAGCGCCCGACTGCGCGTCGAGCAGCAGCGTTTCGTTGTCGGGGATGAAGTTGAGGATGATCTTCTTCGTCTTCGGCGGTTCGAAGAAGTTGGGGTTCGCTTCGAGCACCAGCTGGTGGTTTGGGCTGTAGCTCTTGAGCAGATACGGGCCATAGCCCGCATCGTGGCTTGCGAGCCATTGGTTCGGCGTGGCTTTCTTCACACCGCCGTGTTCTTCCACCAGCTTTGGGTCGTAGATGGCGCCTGCCGTCGGCGTCGAGAGGACCTGCAGCTGGTTGGGCGCCGGGCGCTTGTACTGGAAGACCACAGTCAACGGCCCAGTTGCCTTCACGGACTTGATCAGCGGCGGGGTGTAGTCCGTTTCCTCCAGCACCGAGTAGCCGCTCCCTTCCAGCTTGATGACCCGTTCGATCGACCACACCACCGCCTTGGCGTCGATCGGATCGCCGCTGGGGAACTTGAGACCGGGACGGATCTGGAAGGTGAGCGTGCGATTGCCGTTGGAGTACTCATATGAGCGGGCCACATAGGGCTTGACCGCCGTGATCGCCAGGTTCTGCTCGGTCGTCCCCGCCACCTTGCCGGGCACGTGCGTGACCTGGGTGAGCGTCGAGTACGTCGAGCCGTCGAAGCCCGGGTCCTGATCGTTGTCCCCGAGGGCCGGGTCGAGCGTCGCCACCGGCACAGAGTTGTTGACGATCAAGGTCGCGTTGGGATCGCTCGTCGCCTTGCTCAAGCCGGCCGAGCTCCCCGAGCTCGAGCTGCTCCCGCACGCCGCGAGGATGAGCATTGCCGCGACACCCAGCAGAGCGAACACACCCCTCAGCGGTCCTCGCCTGCCTTGACTTCTGACGCGCTTCATTGGGCCTCCATCGATAGGGCAAATGATCGGGACTCTCTCCGGGCCCCGCAACCCAGCGAGGGTCTCTTTCACTGAGCGGAGTGGTTCCGCGAGATGGATCAGGCTAGAGCATCGATCAGCCGGCCCGCCCGTGCGAGTTGTCGTGGCGCGCCGCCCAGCTGCTGCGGAGGATCTCACACGTGCGGGTGTGACCCCCGAGCGCGAGCGTAACCGCCATCATCGGAAGTCGTGTCAGCCGAGCGTAGTCGCCACCCCCAGGAGCGACCCCAGGATCCGAACGGCCCGCGCCGTGACGGCCTGCGGGCGAGCAGCGCGCGTGCCCTGCGTGCCATCCTCGCCGACCGCAAGCTCGCTCTGCCGCTCGGTGTGCTCGCGATGATCGTCCTGTTTGCGATCTTCGCGCCGATCCTGCTGAGCAACGGGCCGGACAAGCAGGACCTGTTCAACTCGCTGGAAGCGCCCTCCTTCTCGCACCCCCTGGGCACCGATCAGCTAGGCCGCGACGTGCTCGCGCGCGTGGCCGGCGGCGCGCGCATCTCGCTGGTCGTGGCAACGCTCGTGACCATCGCCGGCGCGATCGTGGGCGGGCTGATCGGCCTGCTGGCCGGCGCCATCGGAGGGGTCGGCGACGGCCTGGCCATGCGCGTGATGGACTCCATCCTCGCCTTCCCTCCGCTGATCCTCGCCATGGCTGTGACCGTCGGGCTCGGCATCGGCCTCGACACCGCCGCCATCGGCGTGGCCCTTGTGTCGGTGCCCTGGTACGCCCGCCTGCTGCGCAGCGAGGCCCTGCGCATCCGCTCGCTGCCCTTCATCGAAGCCGCCCACGCCATGGGGGCCACCCGCGGGCGCGTCATCGCCCGTCATGTGGCCCCCCACGTGCTGCCCGTGCTGTTCATCCAGATGGCCGCGGCGTTTGGCTACGCGGTGGTGGCTCTCGCCGGCCTCAGCTTCGTCGGCCTCGGCGCCCAGGTCCCAACGCCCGAGTGGGGAGCGATGATGACCGAAGGGCTCACCTACGCCCTGACGGGACAGTGGTGGATCGCGATCTTCCCCGGCGTAGGACTGCTGATCACGGTCACCGCCGCGAGCATGCTCGCCGACCGGATGCGCGACCTGCTGGACCCCCGCGGCCATTACGCGAGGCTGTAGCGGATGGCGCGCGTGATCGCACTGCGGGTGCTCGGCTCGATCGGCGCTGTGTTCGGCGCCACGATCCTCGCCTTCGTGATCATGCGCGTTCTTCCAGGCAACCCCGCCCGCCTGATCCTCGGCCCGCTCGCCACCCAGCACACCGTCACGGCGCTCAACCATCAGCTCGGCCTCGACAGGCCGCTCTACGTTGAGTACTGGCGCTACGTCTCAGACTTCTTCCAAGGCAACTGGGGATACTCCTACAGCGACGGCGCGACCGTCAGGAAGCTGATCGGCGAACGCGCGCCGGCCACGATCGAGCTTGCGCTGTTCTCCTTCCTGATCACCATGGTCGCCGCCGTCTCCCTGGCCCTGCTCTCGACCTACCGCCACCGCCCGATCGCCGACCGCATCGTCCGCGGCATCGCCTACGTGGGCTTCGGCACTCCCCCCTTCTTCCTCGGTCTGCTGCTGCTGGTCGTGTTCTTCTCCAGCCTGCATATCCTTCCCGGCCCCGAGGGACGCCTTGGCTTGCAGGCCTCACCGCCGCCGGCCGTCACACGCATGTACACCATCGACGCCCTACTCGCGGGAGAACTCGGAACCTTCTGGCAGGCCTGCCTACACCTGATCCTGCCAGCCCTCGCGCTCGGCGTCTCCTCCTTCTCCTTCCTCGTGCGCCTGCTCCGGGCCAACCTCCTGGAGGTCTCGCGCGAGCCCTTCATCACCGTCGCGCGTGGCAAGGGCCTGCGCCGATGGAGCGCCTTCCGCCGTCATGCCCTGCCCAACGCCTTCCTGCCCACGCTCACCGCCGGTGGGCTCGTGCTCGGCGAATTCCTCGCCGGCAGCGTGCTGATCGAACGCATCTTCAACTGGCCCGGCGTCGGCTCGCTGGTGTTCGACGCGATCGTCAAGCAGGACTACGCGATCGTGCAGACCTTCATCCTCCTCTCAGCCGTGATGTTCGTGCTCGTCAACCTCGCCGTCGATCTCCTCTACGCGGTGATCGACCCGCGCGTGCGCATCCCCGCGGCGGCAACCGCATGAACGATGGGCCCGCACTGTCGGTGCGCAACCTCAGCACCGTCTACGACACCGACGACTCGGTCGTGCATGCGGTGCGCGACGTCAGCTTCGAGCTGCAGGCCACCGAACGCCTCGGCGTGGTGGGCGAGTCGGGCTCGGGCAAGTCCGCCCTGGCGCTCTCCATTCTCGGGCTGATCGAGCCGCCAGGACGCATGGTCGCGGGCGAGATCGTGCTCGCCGGAAGGGACATCTCAAAGCTCTCCGACCGCCAGCTGAGCGCAGTCCGTGGCAAGGAGATCGCGCTGGTGCTGCAGGACCCATCGAGCGCGCTGGACCCCGTCAAGACGATCGGCGCACAGATCGTCGAGGCGCTCGCCGTGCACCAACCGGGACTGCGGCGGGCTGCCGCCCGCAAGCGCGCAGCCGAGCTGCTGCGCGAGGTCGACATCTCCCAGGCCGAGCAGCGCCTCGACGACTACCCGCACCAGTACTCCGGCGGCATGCGCCAGCGCGTGGCCATCGCCATCGCCATCGCCAACAACCCCCGCGTGCTGATCGCCGACGAGCCCACCACGGCGCTCGACGTGACCACCCAGGCGCAGGTGCTCGCCCTGCTCGACAGGCTCGTGGAGGAGCACCGCACGGCCGTGATCCTGATCACGCACAACCTCGGGATCGTCTCCGACTTCTGCGACTCGGTGGCCGTGATGTACGCAGGGCGCTTCGTCGAGAGCTCAGGCGTAGATCACATCTTCGACGCCCCCACCCACCCCTACAGCGAGGCGCTGTTGAAGTGCGTGCCCAACCCCGAGCGCCTGGCCGAAGGACCGCTGCCGGCGATCACCGGCTTTCCCCCCGACCTCTCCCAGCTGCCGAGTGGCTGCTCATTCGCACCACGCTGCCCCGTGGGGCGCGAGCTCCCCCAGTGCCACGAGCACGCTCCCGTTCCCCACCACGTCAGCGGCCCTGGCGGGCCGGCCGAGGTCGAGTGCCACTTCGCCGAGCAGCGAATTGCGGAGGTGAGGACATGAGCATCCCCGGCTCGAACGCCGCGTCCGCCTCACGTAGCGGAGGAGCGCAGCCGGTCCTGCAGGCGGAGGGGCTGTCCAAGTCCTTTGCGGTACGCGGCGGGGATCGCTTCGCCCGCAAGCATCCCGTGAAGGTGCTCGACGACATCTCGCTCACCGTCTACCGCGGCGAGAGCTTCGGTCTGGTGGGGGAGTCGGGCTGCGGGAAGTCCACGCTCGCACGCTGCCTGCTGCGACTACTCGAGGTGAGCGCCGGACGGGTGCTGTTCGACGGCGTCGATTTGGCCACCCTGGACCGTGACGAGCTGCGCGCGCTGCGGCGGCGGATGCAGTTCGTCTTCCAGGACCCCTTCGCCTCGCTCGACCCGCGCATGAGCGCCGGTTCGATCGTGGAAGAGCCGCTGGAGATCCATCGGATCGGCGAGGCCGGCGAGCGCCAAGAGGCGGCGCTGGAGATGCTCGCCGACGTGGGGCTGACAACCGAGCAGGCCATGCGCCGACCGCATGCCTTCTCTGGTGGCCAGCGCCAGCGGATCGGCATCGCCCGCGCCTTCGTGCTGCGCCCCGAGGTCGTGATCCTCGACGAGCCCGTGTCCGCCCTCGACGTCTCCGTGCAGGCCCAGGTCCTCAACCTGCTGCGCTCCCTGCAGCAGGAGCTGGGTCTGACGTATGTGTTCATCAGCCACGACCTGGCCGTGGCCGAGTACTTCTGCGATCGCGTCGCCGTCCTGTATCTGGGGCAGGTGATGGAGGTGGCCGACCGTGCCACCCTCTTCAACAGACCCCTGCACCCGTACTCCGTCTCGCTGCTCGGCGCCGTCCCCATCCCCCTCGCTGGTGGGCGCGCGCGGCGCGCGAGCCGCCCCGCCCCGATCGGCGAGGTGGGCTCGGTGCTCGCACGCCCCCCCGGCTGTCCCTTCGAGCCACGCTGTCCCGTCGGCCACGGGCGTGACGTCTGCCGAAGCAAACGCCCGCCGATAACCGAACCCGCCGCCGGCCACCAGGTGGCCTGTCACTTCCCAGGGGAGGTGACAGCGGTGAGCGCTTCCTAGTGCATACGGGGGTTGGTGTGGCTCGCTTCCGAGCGGCGCTCCCGGCTCGAGCAACTGGTGGAGCTCAACAACGCCTATCGCGGCACGGCCCTGCTGCTGGGTGATGTAGTCGAGGCGGACGACGGCTACACGGGCGCCCATTGCAAAGACGTCGTCCAACTCGCCCTCGCCGTGGCCGATGCCCTGCGCTTGGCCAGCGCCAGCCGGCGCAACCTCGAGTTCGGCGCCCTGCTGCACGACATCGGCAAGATCGCGCTACCCAAAGAGATCATCAACAAGCCAAGCAAGCTCACCGACAGCGAGTGGGAGATCATCAAGACACACACCACCGAGGGACACCGCATGCTCCAGCAGGTCGGCGGTGTGATGGGAGAGCTCGGCGGGATCGTGCGCTCACACCACGAGCGCTGGGACGGCAGCGGCTGTCCCGACCGGTGGCACGGCGAGGAGATCCCGATCGAGGCGCGCATCATCGCCTGCTGCGACGCATACAACGCCATGACAACCACCCGCTCCTACCGCCAGGCCACGTCGAGCACCCACGCCAGGTCAGAGCTCGAGAGCAACGCGGGGACCCAGTTCGATCCACTCGTCGTCGAGGCGCTGGGCCGCGCCATCGACAGCGGCTCCTCCCGCTGGCGCCGCACGGGCCAATCGGAGCATTTCGTCAGTCTCCGCGCGACTGGCATGGCGGGCGCTGCGACGGACTATTCGGAGTCGACGCCCTCAACCGGGATGTCGGCATCCTCCGGCGGGGGAGCCAGGAGGTAGATGACTACCGCGAACCCCAGCACCGAACCGGCCTCGAACAGAATGTCGCGGATCCCAGCGGCCACGATTTCTCCCTGTAACACGGCGCTTCCACGGAAGCCTTCGAGCTGCTCGATCATGAGATAGACATGCAAGCCGACAAGGCCGAGTGCGGCCCCAAGCAGGCCGCACACGATGAAGAACGCCAGACCACCCACCTGGCCGGCGGCGAGATCCGGAGTCCAACGCGAGCCGACTACCGCGCCGGCGCTCATGCACGCGAGAAAGACCAGCACCGGGACGAGCATCTGGTCATACTCGCCCAGTATCCGGACAGATCCCAACCCGGAGCAGGAGGAGCGATGACGCAAATGGCCGACACCCCGACGCTGTTCGTCTGCCACGGTGGTGAGCGCGGCCAGAAGTCTCACACGCGTAGTCACTTCAGCGGAGTATTTCCGAACCGCCCTCCAGTGACGCGTCCCCGAACAGCGTGCTGATCACCTCGTCGCGAATCTGACGCCCGTCCAGCTTCGCCTCGGAGGTGAGCGCCTGGATGGCCAGACCGTTGAGGACGGCGTCGAAACGCCAGCTCCACGGAATCGCCCCGGGTGCGGCCGGCGGCGCGATGTCCTCGAGCGCGAGGTCGATGATCACGTACCAACTCTGCAGCCGCGCCTCGATCGTGCGACGCAGCTCGGGCAGACGCACGGCCTCGCCGTAGGCGTTGATCCACACGCGCCAGGTCTCGGTCATCTCTCCGTCCTCGGCGAGGGCGAAGTCGAGCAGGGCGGTGAGTCGCTCGATCCCCGGCGGGATCCCGTCGATCGCGCGACGGTAGCTCTCCTGCGTGCGCTCGGAGACGAACACCAGCGCCTGGGTGAGCAGATCCTGGCGATTGGCGAAGTAGTGGTTGAGCATCCCCGTGCTGACACCTGCCTCGTCGGCCACCATCCGCATCGTCGACCCGGCAAACCCCTCCCGCGCGATCACCGCAGCGGCGGCACGGCAGATCTGCTCCTTTCTGATCGGTCCCATCCCGAGCTTTGGCACCGCGTTCCTCCAGTCGAATCCTTGCCTGTCTCGTGTCGTCGTCGAGCAGTGGCGGAGCCACCTCCCGATCGAGTCCGAGGAGCATTCCTCCACCGAAGTCATGATGCTAATGGTTGGGATGACATACCGCTCTCGAATTCGGACGGCTTGCGTGCCGCGGCCGGCAAGCCTAGTCGCATATCGGGCGATCGGTTTGCGATGACCTCCAACCTGAAAGGAGGCGCACGCGAGCATCGAGCGCCCCACCGATGCCGGTGCCGGGATGTCAGGCGTGGTGAAGATCAACGCGTTCGTTACCAACTTGGAGGAATATCCCGGCTATGCGACCGTCCGCGCCAAACAGGAATGCGCGCATCACCTGCGACGTCGGTGGAACGTTCACCGACGTCGTTGTGAGCGACGCGAGCGGCCGTCTCACCATGGCCAAGGCGCTGACCCAGCCGGGACAGCTCTTCGGCGGGGTGCAGGCCGCGCTGGAGCGTGCCGCGGAGCAGTTGGAGGAAGACCTTTCGGGCCTGCTTGGCAGAGCATCGCTGTTCATCTTCTGCACCACTCAGGCAACCAACGCGATCCTCGAGGGGACGACCGCGATGACTGCCTTCCTGTGCACCGAGGGCTTCCCCGACATCCTCGTGCGTCGCGAGGGTGGATCGCTGCGCCCCTACGACTACACGCGACCATTTCCCGAGCCCTACGTCCCCCGTCGGCTGACGTTCGAGATGCCGGAGCGCATCGGCTCTGACGGCATGGTGCTGCGCGCGCTCGAGGAGGGCCCGGCCCGCGCACAACTCGCCGCGGCGCGCGAGCTCGATGTGCAGGCGGTGTCCGTGTGCCTGCTGTGGTCGACGGCCAACCCCGCTCACGAGCTGGCCTTGGGGGAGCTGATCGAGCAGGAGCTGCCCGGGGTGCCCTACTCGCTCTCGCACCAGATCAACCCAATCGTGCGCGAGTACAGACGCGCCTCGGGCACCTCGATCGACGCCTCGCTGAAGCCGCTGATGCAGCTGCACCTACCAGAGATCGCGAGCGGTCTGGCCGCCGGCGGGTTCGCCGGCGAGCTGCTGGCGGCGAGCTCGGCAGGTGGGGTGGTGCCCATGCAGGAGCTGATCGACAGCCCCCTGTGGTCGGTTCGCTCAGGACCATCGCTGGCGCCCGTGGCAGCGCGCACGATCGCCGGCGCGGAGACAGGCAGCGGCGATGTGATCGTGTGCGACACGGGCGGGACCAGCTTCGACGTCAGCCTGGTGCGCGACGGAGATCTCGTGTTCACGAGCGAGACATGGCTCGGCGAGCCCTTCGCGGGACACCTCACGGGTCTCTCCTCGGTCGACGTGCGCTCGATCGGCGCCGGCGGCGGCTCGATCGCCTGGGTCGACCCGGGGGGGCTGCTGCGCGTCGGGCCGGAGAGCGCACGGGCCGACCCAGGACCGGCCTGTTACGGGCGCGGTGGCACGCGGCCCACCGTCACAGACGCCGCGCTCGTCCTCGGTTACGTGGATCCCGACCGCTTCCTCGGTGGCACGATGACACTCGACTCGGCGGCCGCCGAGCGGGTTCTCGACGAACTGGCTCGCGCGCTGGCCGTCCCCGTGGAGCAGGCTGCGCACGCGGTGCTATCGGTGGCAAACGAGCGGATGATCGCGGCGATCCACGAGCTCACGGTCAACGAGGGCGTGGACCCGCGTGAGAGCACGCTCGTGGCCGGCGGCGGCGCGGCGGGCCTCACGATCCTGCCCATCGCTCACGAACTCGGCTGCCGCGAAGTCCTGATCCCGCGCGCCGCCGGCGTGCTGTCCGCGTTCGGTGGCCAGCACTCGGACATCGTGCGCGAGGTGAGCGCGCCGTTCGTGACCAACTCGCTCGAGTTCGACTTCGACGGCGTGCGCGACACGATCGCGCGGCTGGCCGAGCGCCTGGGGGCGTTCGAGGCCGAGCTGCCCGAAGGAGTGGCCGGAGAGCTGCAGCGCCGCTACTACGTCGAGGCTCGCTACGCCTACCAGGTGTGGGACCTGTCGATCCCGCTGGCCGGCGACGCGATCGCCGACGAGTGCACGCTGGCACGCTTGATCGAGAGCTTCCATGATGCCCACGAGCGGATCTTCGCCGTGCGCGAGCCTGGGCAGAAGATCGAGATGAGCCAGTGGAAGGGCCGCGTGATCGCCTCGACGACCAAGCCGCCGCTCGGTGTCACACGCACGAGCGCAGAGCCGCCGCACGTGCATCGCGTCCGGCCCGCCTACTTCCCCGATCTGGGCGCCGTCGAGATCCCCGTGCACCTCGGCGAGCAGCTGGAGGCCGGCTCGAGGCTCACGGGCCCGGCGCTGGTGATCGAGCCCGAGACCACAATCGTCGTGTATCCCGGCTGGAGCGCTGAAGTCACAGCGCTCGGCAACTACAAACTGGAGCTCCAGCCATGACTGCAGGGCGCGACGGCACCCCCGGCCTCAGCGAGCTCGACCCGACGCTGATGGCGGTGCTGGCGCACCGCTTCGAAGCGATCGTGCGCGAGATGACCAACACCCTGTTCCGCACGGGGCGCAGCTCGATCTTGAACATGGCGCGCGACTTCTCCTGCTCGATCATCACGGCCGAGGACGAGCTGTTCG
>DATARM010000024.1:0-24634 GCA_036264155.1 Solirubrobacteraceae bacterium | reverse complement strand
ACCCGGTGACCATTACGGAGAGCATCACCCAACCGCTCCAACACCACCAGCCCCATCCCCTCCGAGAACCCCACACCATCAGCCCCCACACCAAACGACCGGCACCGCCCATCCACAGACAAACCACGCTGACGCGAAAACTCGACGAGCAGCAGTGGGCTGGCCATCACGCTCACTCCCCCAGCCAGTGCCAAGGTGCATTCGCCTGCGCGTAGTGCCTGGCTCGCGAGGTGGATCGCCACCAGCGAGGAGGAGCACGCCGTATCCACACTGATCGCCGGACCCTCAAACCCAAACGCATACGCAACCCTGCCCGAGACGACGCTCGTCGTGCTGCCGGTCAGGCGAAAGCCCTCGGCCCCCGTCGAGGGCGGGCCCCCGAGGCCATAGTCCGAGGGGATCACCCCGGCGAACACGCCTGTGGCGCTCCCGCGCAGCGACCCGGGCACGATGCCCGCGTGCTCGAAGGCCTCCCAGGCGCCTTCTAGCAGCAACCGCTGTTGGGGATCCATGGCGAGCGCCTCACGGGGACTGAAGCCGAAGAAATCAGAGTCGAACATGGGGGCGTCCTCGAGCGAGCCGGCGCAGCGCACGTATGCGGTGCCGGCGTCGTCGGGGTCCGGGCTGTACAGGCGCTCCAGGTCCCAGTCCCTATCGGCGGGGAGGGGGGCGATACCGTCGCCGCCCGCGACGAGGAGCTCCCACAGCTCGCGTGCGGAGCGCACCCCGCCCGGATAGCGGCAGCTCATTCCCACGATCGCGATCGGCTCCTCGCTGTCGAGAGCACCAGGCGCGCCGGCGACGGGACCCTGCTCTGAGCCCTCCCGCCTCGAGCGCATGTACTGCACCACCGCAGCTGGGGTCGGGTAGTCGAATATGAGCGTGGAGGGAAGCTCGAGACCGCTCGCCTGGCTGAGGCGTCCGGTGAGCTCCATCGCCCGCAGCGAGTCGAAGCCGAGGTCTTGAAACGACGCGTCGGGATCGATCTCGTGCGGCGGGCGGTCCTCCAACACGAATGCCACGTGACCGCAGACGTCGGCGAGGGAGAGTGCCTGGAGGCGGGGGGCGTCCTGCTCGGCGGGCACACCGGGGGCGGGATGGAGCCGGTGCATGGCGATGAGCGCCACCTCGCCGTCCAGGTAGGCCTGGCGTGTGGCCGAGCGGCGGATCTTGCCGCTGCTCGTCTTCAGGCTCGCGCCCCGATCGATCAATGCCAGTGCGCTCAGCGCCAGTCCGTGCTCACGCATCACGGCGCGTCGGACGGACTGCCAGATCTCCTCGCCGGCGCCGTCCTCGAGCGCGCCGCTGAGCTCGGCGACGATGACCAGGTCCTGGCGCTCCTCGACGGTCGCCTCGAACGCGGCGATGCACCCGGGACGCAGGCGTGGGTCAGCTTGGATCGCCGTGTTCTCGAGGTCGTGCGGGTAGTAGTTGCGCCCCCGCACGATCAGCACGTCCTTCACGCGCCCGGTCACATGCAGCTCGCCGTCGCGCAGGAACCCCAGGTCCCCGGTTCGCAGGAAGGGCCCGGCGCCGGGGTCATCGCGCAACACCGCTGCGAAGACCTCCTCGGAGGCGGTGGGGTTGTTCCAGTACCCCTTGGCCACACTCGAGCTCTGCAACCAGATTTCCCCCTCCTCGCCCTCGGCGCAGGGGCTCGAGCTCACGCGATCGACCACGAGGATCGTCTCGTTTGCGGCGGGAACGCCGACTGACACGACTCCGTCGTCCAGCGCGCTCGACGTGTCCAACCGCGAGGCGCTCACGAGCAGCGTCGCCTCGGCGAGCCCGTAGCAGGGCATCAGCGCTGAGCGCTCGAGACCGACACAGGCGAAGTGCTCGGCGAAGCGCTCCATCGTCGCGGACTGCACCGGTTCCGCGCCGTTGACCACGTTCCTCCAGGAGGAGAGATCGAGGTTGGCCATGCGCTCGGGGTCCGCCTTGCGCACGCACATGTCGAAGGCGAAGTTGGGAGCCGCCGAGTAGGTTCCCTGAAAGCGCGTGACCGCTTCCAGCCACAGCAGGGGGTTGGACAGGAATGAGAGCGGCGACATCAGCGTGGTCTGCCCCCCGAGCACGACACTCGAGAGGATGCCTCCGATCAACCCCATGTCGTGATAGGGAGGCAGCCAGTACACGCCTCTGGCCGTGTCGCTCGTGAGGTCCAGGTGAGCGGCTATCGAGCGGATGTTGGCGAGGAAGTTGGCATGGGTCAGCATCACCCCCCGCGGGTCGCCGGTCGAGCCCGAGGTGTACTGCAGCAGCGCGAGTGAGTCGGGCGAGGACGCGCGGATGGGCAGGCGGGAGTCCACCGCTTCCACCTGATCGACGGCAACCGTGCTCACTCCGGCGCTTGGGGCAAGGCCGCCGTGGCTTGCGGCCTCGCAGATCGGCGCGAGCGCGCTCGTCGAGAGAAAGGCACGGGGGCTGCAGTCCTTCACCAGACGCCGCAGGCGCTCGTCCCCGTCGAGGGCGCTCGGCGGATAGGCCGGCACGGCCACGAGACCGGCGAACAGGCTCGCGAACAGCGCCACGACGTAGTCGAGCCCCGGTGGGCACACGATCAGGGCACGATCGCCGAGCTCGCTGCACTCCAGGAGCGTCTGCGCAACCGAGGCGGCCCGGTGTGCCAGCTCATCGAAGCTGATGGCGCTGATGGTTGATTCCCCGAGCGTGCGCCCGCCCGGCTCGACGAAGCGCGCGGCCACGTCGTCGGGGCGGGTTCTTGCCTGGGAGGCGAGTACCTCTCCCAGCGTGGTCGCGGTGCCTGTTGTGTCCATGAGTGCGTGCTTCCTTTCAGGCACGGAAGACCGCGCCCGGATCTGGGCCCAACCGGCGAGAGCTCGCCGGGGGCAACTTCACGTGAAGCCGTCGACGCCCACTCAGGGGTCGCGGCTGACCTACCTGCTCACCCGAGACCTCGGGTGAGCAGCCCTCCTCGCTACCTGCTCACACCTTCATGCTGCCGTGGATCGTCATCGTGAGCGTCTTCTTCAGGCGGTCCAGCGACCCTTCGATACGAATCCCGCTGCCGCTGGCGTGTGCATAGGCGCCAGTGCCTCCCGATACGCCGGTCGTACCCACGAAGTGGAGAACGGTGCCGGAGATCGTGTATTTGGCGGACCCACTCCCGCTCAGCGTGCCGCCGTGCAGGCGATCCGTGAACGAAGCCTTCATCCGCGACGCGGTTTCGATGTCGACCGTCAGGTGCAGCGTGCCACCGAGAGTTCCATGCGCTATGCCTTCTGCCTGATGGATGCTCCCGGTTTCCTGGGTGACGCGAAGGGTCGCCGAGCCCTGGACGGGGACGACCTTGGCCTCGAATCCCTGCACGTGCGTGCCGGCGGCGTAGCTTGAACCTCCCGCGAGACCCGCACACGCCAGGGCGAGAGCAGCCGGCCCAGCGAGCAGGGGCAACTTATGCTTGTTGTTCATCGATCCTCCTTGCTTGTTGTTAGTTAATGCTCAGCTCGCGCACGCACTGACTGCCACGTGCTCACCTAGGGGGTACGTGGACACGACACCCTCGTAGTCGCCGTTTCTTCACTGCCGTCGGCGAATGTGAACGTGCCCGAGAAGGGAAATCCTCCACGTGGACACCGTGCGGGGACGTCGAAGCCTTCGGGAGTGAAGGTTACGGTCCGTCCGTGTGAGTGAGTGTGGTACCTCAAGCTTTTGGGCCCGATTTCTGCCTGCATGCTGATCACGGAGGCATCGGGCGATCCGGGCAGGCCGGCGACGGGTGGGATTGCGGTGTCGAGCCTCCCGCCGAATATGCCGCTTTCACCAAACAGCACGCTCTGGAACACGAGCCGGTCGATCACGGGCGCACTGCCGTCGGCGTAGAACAGGAACACGGTGTGTTCGTTGGCCGCCGGCGCCATGAACATCTTGATGCTCACGGGCTCGAGCAGTTGCTGTGAGCCCAGCGGCACGGCGACGACCGCGTGCCCGAGCCCGACGAGCGCATTGGACGGACAGGCTGAGGAGCCGCGCGCTTCGAGGCCGGCGAGCGTGCAGGTTTCCAGTCCGAGCGTGTTGAAGCCGGCGGTGACCCCCGTCGGCAGGCGCAGCTGCAGGCGGGTGAGCGGCGTAGCGCCGCTCTTCAGCTGGAAGCCGATGCCGACGGTGGTCGCCTTTGCGAGCTTGTCGGGTGAGAACGATGCGTTGAGGCTCGAGTGCTCAGCGGCGGTTGCGCTCGCAGGTGCGATCGCGCACGCCGCGCAGATGGCAAGTGACAGCCAGCGCGAGCTCATCTGCGAGCTCGCTTCTTGGAGCTGTGTCCTGCCTTGTGCGCCGAGCTCTTGCCCTCGGCTGAAGTGCAGCCGCTGATCGCGACCCGGGCCGTGGCCTTGGCTTTCGTGGCGCCCTGGCTCGTCAGGCTGTAGGGGAGCCCGAGGCTTTTTCCGCAGAGGTCTCCGGCTGCCCCGAGGATCGAGTGCCGGCCACGGGGCAGGTTGAGCTTGAGGCTTTCGATCGGCGCATCGGGCAGCGTCAGGAAGCTCGCGCTGACCGCCCCTGAGTGCGCGATCGAGAGCGAGCCGTCGAGTTCGACGTTGATGCCATCGCCGTGGAGGACCATCACCAGCGAGGGCAGGCGCGTGCCGCCGTGCGCTACGAGATAGACAGCTCCAGTCAGGGGCGCCGGCAGCACAGGCGTGCTCACGACCGCGGAGCCGACGACCGATTCGGCCGGGCAGCCGCTCTGGAGATCGGTGACCCCTGGCGGGCAGGCGTGCTGGATGGTGCTCAAGCGTGGGTGCATCGCGCTCGGGAGCGTGATGGTGGCCGACTTCATGGCCGCAGCTGTGGCGCCAGCAGTCGCAATGGCGATGTCGAGGCCGGCGCCGTTGCCCTGGCTGCTGGCACGTCCCGGCGTCGATGCGCTCAGCTTCGGGGCGAAGGGCAGCGAGCTGCACCCGACGACGTCGAATGGGGCGCTGGCATCGACGCTGGGTCCCTGGATCGAGCTCAGCGTCGCGGTCACGCTCTGCGCCGCGCAGTTGGATGGATTGAGGATGAACCTGGGGCGGTCGAGGCTCACGCTGAGGGCACGAAGGCGCAGCGGGATGCCACCCACGATCTGAGGGAGCGGGTCCGAGGCGATCGACAGGTCCAGCGTCCTCGGGTTGACCGTGATGCGCGAGCGGACGACGACGGTGCCGAGGTTGAACGGACCGGCGACGACGTTGATGACCGTGACCAGCCCAAACGGCGCGCCGCCATAGGGTCCCGTGAGGTACACGGGACCCGAGATGTAGAGCGGCTGGGAGCCGGCGCCCGCGCCGATCGTCGCGGTGCCCACCCGGGCGCTCGCGGGACAGCTGCCCTGAGCCGCCTGGGGTTCGAGGCAGGGGGCCGCCGACTTCAGCAGGCCCACCAGGCCGGCCGGTAGCTGCGCGTCGAACGTTTCCAGGTTCCGTTCCCCATCGGCACGGGCGATCGTCAGCGTGAACGGGGAGAAGGCCCCGGCCGCGGGGGAGCTGGACCCAGCGGTGAAGTTCGGTGCAAAGGGCTTGCTCGCAGGGCACGCACCGCCTTGGTCGTTGGCGTCGACCGTGAAGCTCGACGACGGGCTGGCGCTCTGGCCGCCGTAGGAGGTGAGCTCGGCGGTGCTCGTGGCCACTCCGCAGCTCTGGGGGTTTGCGAGGGCGGCGCCGGGGCCGCCGAACAAGTTGAGTCGGAAGTCGCTGAAGGGCAGCTGCGGAGCGTGGTCGAAGACCGCTGTGAGCTGCCCCGTCTGTTCGTTGGCTTCGACGCGCCCGGCGAGGTTGAGCGTCACACCGTCGCCGCTCACCCGTGCGAACAGCCTGTATTTTTCACTCGCCGTCGGCGCCCCGATGTAGATCCCGCCGGTCAGTGGCTGCGCGAGCACCGGGGTCGCGATTTCCGCGGTGCCGACCTTTGACGCGTCGGGGCAGCTGCCTTCGGCGAACTGGTCCTCGGAACACGCTTGCAGGCCGTTTGCCAGCCCGGGCGAGAGCGAGGTGCCGGGGGGCAGCGCCACCGAGACGTGTTCGAGTGCGGGCGTGGCGAGACCGTAGGGTTCGGCCTGCTGTGGCACGTTTACATCGACGTTGTAGCCGGCCGGTGAGTCCTCCTGGGTGCTCCCGGGCACGACGCTCAGGCTTGGGCTCATCTGCAGCGAGTTGCAGCCGGTTGGAGCAGCCTCGGTGGACGTGGATCGCGAGCTCGCGCCGCGCCACGATTCGACGGTCAGTTCGTTTTCAAGCGGGGCTCCGTCGCACTTGGTCGGGTAGGTGGTGAAGGAGGTCGCCGGCAGGCCGTCTGTGCCGCATTCGATGCCCCACATGTTGCAGTGCAGCGCGTCGTGGCTTGGGTCGGCGGGCACACCCCACAGGTTGAGCGCCGCGGACTGCAGCCCGAGCAGCGTGGAGGCTTCGGTGATCGTCGCCGTCAGTCGTCCGTCCGGGCGCATGTCGACCTGGATGAAGATGTTGGCCAGCAGCAGCGATGCTCCGAACGTAGCGATGTGTCCTGGAGAGGGCTGGAGGTTCATCAGGGGGAGCGGGACTCGCGGCGTTTCGGCGATGTGCGTGACCGGTTCGCCGGCTGCGTGGGTGAACTCCAGCGGCTGCTGCAGTTCGACTGTCGTGGGACTGAGCACGTAGGCGAGCCGCGCCGTCTCAGCGGTGGCGCCCGTGCCGATCGTGATCGCGTTGTCCGGGGCGGCAGCGCACATGCCCGCCGTGTTGGAGAGGGTGAGGATCTTGCTCCCAGCTTCGGCTGTGGCCTCGAGCGGGATGTCGACCCCGCGGCAGATGATGAACGAGCCTTCGAACACGCCGATCTGCGAAGCGGGGCGACATTTCAGCTGGTCGAAGGTTCTGGTGGCGCAGCGTTCGAAGGACTGCGCGTCGCCGAGCACGCCCGGGGGCAGCACGACCGTCGCGTTCTTGAGCTGTTCGATCGGGTTGCCGACCGAGTCGGTGTTGAGCGCGAAGCTGGCCGTGAGGTCGGGGTGTCCACCTGCCTGCGGACTCGAGGTGGTCGTCGAGAAGGATGAGATACCGAACTGCGCACTGGCGATGCCGGGCAGCGCGAGCAGTGCCCCCATCACGAGAATCGCAGCGAGCGATGCCCGTAGCCTGGTTGTCATCTCATGCATGGGAGCCATGCCTCCTCGCAGCGCTTGTGTGTGCGGTGGGTGCGTGCAGGGTGAGGACAGCGAGCTTGACGGTGGAGCTCGCCGTGTAACTCACTTCCAGGTGCACGGTCAGTGCCTTCTTGGCTGCCAGCTGCGCGACGGCGCCCTTGCTGAGGTGGAGTTTCACCGTTACCGCCCCGGGCTTGCTCAGGGTCGCAGCGGCATTGGCGACGCGGTGACTCTTGCCGCGCAGCTTCGCCATGGCAGTCGCGTTGAACTTCCCGGGCGCGGTCCCCGTGACGGTCAGCGTCAGCACCCCGGAGCGAGCCAGTCGCGCTCGCTGAGCGGCGGTGATGTTGGCGACCGCGAACGTGGGGGTGACGAGTCCCAGCTGGGGCACACTCGGGCCGCCGATGGTCGCGCTGGCGGGCGTTGAGAAGAACACGCCGGGGGCGCTCGAGGGGAGCCGGCATTCCTGGGCCACGCAGGGAGTGGGTTCCGCTGGGGGCGGCGCGAATCCGCCTCCGACACGTGCGTCGTAGATCTCCTGGTATCCGTTGGTTTCGTTGACCGTCATGTGCTTGGAGGTCGCGAAGAAGACGTCGTCCCCACTGGATGTGGTGCCGTCCAGCGCGAATTCAGCGGTCGAGCCGTCGGAGATCAGGCTCAGCTGCCCGTTCTCCCACTCGTAGATGTTGCGCGCTTCCTTTTCAGTGCCGGGCGGGACGGTCTGCACTCCCGCCAGCAGAGCGTTGGACGATTCGAAGAAGATCTGTGAGCCGTCTTCGCTCATCGGCGTTGCCTGCCCGGGTGGGATATAGCTGCCGCCCCCGCTGGGCCCGAGGGTGGCGCTCCCCTCGGGGGTCACGCCGGGCGCCGTGCAGGAGATGCAGATGAGCGAGTGGTTGCTCGTGTCGTAGCGGTAGTCCTCCACGTCCGGTTGGGTGATGGTGGTGGCGGCAGGATGTTCGCCGCGCACGCTGTGGAGACCGTCATTGCTCACCAGGGTCAGCTCGGTCGGCCCGTTGACGGATTCGATCACCTCGAGTTCCTCCGCCGTCCCGGTGTCCAGCGTGATCGTGTGGTGGGGCAGGAAGCCCGCCGTGCTTTCGACTTGGAGCGTGCTTTCGCCATATGGCAATGCGCTCGTGAGGTGCGTTGTCGGCGCCGGGTCCTGTTCGGTGAGGTTGCCCGAGGACTCGAAGACGAGCACTGACCCGTCGCGGGAGGGGTATGAGGGTCGTGCCACGTCGGGCTGTGCCACCAGGCCGGCGGGACCCCCGCTGCCGCAGTTCAGGCCACAGCTGTTGACGTCGGCCCAGGCGAGCGTCGCGACGAAGGTCGTCTGGCCGGAGTGAGTGTCGTATAGATACATGTTCGGCTGGCTGGAGACCGCAGTACGGCCGAGCGGGTTGGCGTTGTTTGCCAGCACGTCGTTCGACACGAAGTACACGAGCGATCCGTCGTTGGCGATCGCGCTCTCACCAACGATGGCGCCGACCCGTTGGGTGAGCGACGCGCCGCTTGGGTGCGTGGCTGCGAGCGATCCGCTCACTTCCAGTTCCGTGGCGCTGAGCACGGAGTGGACTTTCAGTTCTTCACCTTCGACTTCGACTGTGCGCCCGGTGTTGAAGCCGGCCGTGCTCGCCACGACGAGCGCACTGGACCCGCTCAGCGCTTCGGCGGTGAGCGTCGTGGTCGGCTCAGTGGCGCCGTTGCCCAGCGAGATCGGAGCAGCGGACATCGGCGGGATCGAGCCGATCTGCCCAGCGGTGGTGTTGAACGCGTAGAGCTCGGTCGCGCTCGGTGCGCCGTTCAATCCCTCGTCGCTGGTGAAGAACACGAGCTCGCCGTTGACCGAGGCGCCTTCGTAGCGTGCCGAGCCGGGAAGCGAGGGGTCATCGAGTGGGGTCGTGGTGCTGGTGGCGAGGTCGCGCATGTAGAGGTGCGGTTCACCACTTCCGTAGCGTATGGCGGGCGTCTCGAAGAAGACCTTGCTGCCGTCGGCGGAGACGGCGTTCGTCGTGGTCCCGTTGTAGTTGGCGGGAACGAGTTCTTCGTTCAACCAGCTGCCGTTGCCCAGCATTGCGCCTTCGTCGCCCATGACTTCACCGACGTTGTTGACATCGATGAGGGTGGTCGTGCCATGTTCGACGTCGCGTAGATATAGGTACTGCGGCCCTCGTTCTGTTTCAGGGAGCCCTTTCGCGTTGGCAGTGAGGGCTTCGGCGCTGCTGAAAACGACCTTGCCGGCATCGGGGGTGGCTCCGTCGAACTCCGCGGCGTGGCGGCTCGAGCCCGTTCCGAACGGTCCCTGGGAGAGCCATGTCATCGACCCATCAGGCCCTTGCAGGTAGAGGTCGTATGAGTTGGACCTCTTCGGCCGGTCATCGCCCGCCGCGTAGGAGACGGGAGTCGCAAAGATCGTCTGGCGCAGGTCGGGGGTGAAGAACATCGGCCCCTGCTCTTCGAAGATCCCGTACAGGGGTTCGGGAGGACTGGGGGTCAGCGCCTTCGTCTGCCATCCGTGGCCCTGCCTGAAGGACTGGAACAGGTTCACTGCGGCTGAGCTCGCACCGCAGCACGCCCCGATGCCCTCCCAGTCGACGGAGTTGCCGTCGACTGACGGCACGCCGAGGCCCGTCTCGACCCCGTTGAGCCCGCTTTCGTGTCCGCCCGCTTCGTAGCGGGTGACGAGCTCATAGGCACGGTGGTCGGGTAGCGCCGCCGCGGCGAGTGGCGTCAGCAGCGAAGCCACGGCGAGGAGCGAAACGATCCACGCCATCAGCGAGGCAGGCATTTGGCCTGGGGGGCGCACGTTCACACGCCCCCCAGGCGCCGCTGCTCGCCAACCGGGATCTGCGAGCCGCAGTTTGGACAGACGACCGTGTCAGCCGCCTCAGAGACCTCGTCGGCGTCCTCGGCGACACCCGCCGATGGATGCAGGCCACGCTCGGCGCTGCGCAGCTCGCAGCGCAGGTCCTCCACCGACATCCGGTCCACGACCGCGCGATCGAGCCAGTGACGCTGCTTTGACCGGTCGAGCCCGGCGAGCAGTGCGTGGTGGCTCCAGTTGAGCTCGTCCCTACGTAGGGACGGGGGAAAGCGGGAGGCGACGTAGCGGATGTTCCTCAGGCTCTTGGGGTCATAGCCCGTGAGCCTGCTCGCCTCGAGGTACCGCTCACCCCACTTCTCGGTGCCGAACAGCATCCAGTCACCGATCCACCACTGGCTACCGCGCCCGATTTCACCGAGCCGGCGTCCCGCCCTGGCCCACTCGGCGTGGTCCATGTCCTCAGCGTGGTGCCACGAGACTCGAGCGAGGTTGCTCCCGGTAGAGCGCGTGATCGGTGACTTCGAGTTGGTTGTCAGTGTTGACATGTCTGGGCTTTTTGGTGACGTGTGCGGTCGGTGTGTGGAGTACTGAGTCTGACTCGACTTACACTAATGCCGGGTGAGACCGCCGCACACACCAATTTGGTGAATACAGGAGTGTTAATCGACCTCATCGCGAGGCTGCCAGGCTCAGCGATGGGCCGGCTGTGGCAGCCAGCCGATGCGCAATCCGAAGCCGCTCAGGCCCGGCCTCCGCGCCGTAAAGCACCTCGACGCGAAGAGCGACGTCGAGCTCGGCCTTACGCTCGTGCAAGGGATACCCCAGCGCCGCCTCGATGTTGGCCAAGCGGGCCCTGAGCGTCCCGCGGTTGATACCCAGAGCGTAGGCGGTGGCTTCGATCTGATGCCCGGTGTCGAAATAGGCGCGGAGCGTTTCACGCGCCGCGACGCCTTTGTCTCGCTGCTCGTCCAGGGGTGAAAGATGGAGCCGGATGAACGCCCGTGCAAGTGTCTCGTCCGCGGCCCAATGGGCGAGCAGGGCGACATCGGCATACCTCGTGATCTTCCGTGGCCTGCGCATAGCAACACGAAACGCCGCCTGTGCCTGGCGGTAGCTCACGCGCCAGCCCTGCATCCCACTGGCGGGCTCGCCTATCACCAGCTTCACTCCGAGCGCATCCGCACCGTGAGGCGCCGCTTCGATGTCGGCGACGCTGACGAGCCGCTCGCCACCCAGCCACGCGTAGAGGACCTCCTCGCTGCGAGGCATGACCAGCAGCTGCCGTCCCAGCGCGGATGCAAGCTGGCTGAGGGCTCTCCGCGCGTGACTGCCGAGCGCGATCACGCAGACGTGCCATGCACAGTCGAGCTCATAGCCCAAGCCGGATGTGTCGAACGAGGAGCCGGCGAGTAGCGCTTGGACGCGTTCGCTGCGGCGTTCCTCCGGGGAGCTGGCCGCGTGGTCGAGCTCCCTTTGGTGAGTCGCGGCTACCTCTGCTGTGAGCTCGCTGAGGAGCGCGTGGATCTCGATGATGAGCTGCGCGGCCGCGAGCGGCGGGCGCGAGGGGTCATACGTGATCTCCTCGAGGACGAGGGCCGCGAGTCGCTGCTCGGCTGCGTGATACCGACGGAGCACCTTCTCGAGCTCCACCCCTGCGCGGGCGGCACGGCGAGCGTGTGCAGTTACGGCTCCGAGCAGCGGCCGATGCTCTCTCTCACCCGGTTCCAACCCCGCGAGGAGGTAGTCGACCGCGTCGACCAACGCACAGTACGCCCCCGTCTCATACTCGACGTCCTCCTCACCGCATTGCACGGGCACCGCTTCGCGCACATGTGTGAACAGCGACTCCTCGAGCCCGGGACGCAGCGCGCGTAGTCGCGCGAGCAGATCTTGCCGGTCGCGCCCCTGTCCCTCGGAGGATGCGCCAGCGTCCCTGCAGCGCCGTGAGACAGTTATCTCACTCACCGGCATTTCCCGGTGTGAGTGTTCTGGGCAAGTCATGCACGGCAGCATCACGGTCGCTGCAGGCGAGGTCAATACCGTTAAGTAGGCATTCGCGCACCGTCACTCACGCTTTTGGCCGCACCTCGCAGTCGGAAACACCGGCACTCGAATGGTCCTGCGCACGGCCTTATGACAGAAGTCGTGCAAACACCCTTTAAGTAGGTATTTGTTCGAGCATCTCGTGGTTTCGGCTATAGGGTTCGTGTTGCTCGAATGTGGTTGATTTTAAGAGACGAGAGAGGTTAAATGTCTACCCTGGGGAGGATGGATGTCGGCTAAGCACGCGCTCCTCGGGTTGCTGCTGCAGAGATCGGCCTACCCCTATGAGCTGGCCGATCGCCTGCAGGCACGTCTCGGTCCAGCGTGGGAGATTAACTCGGGCCAGGTCTACCAAACGGTGCGCCGCCTCGAGCAGGACGGGCTGATCGAGCAGGTCGAGGGCACGACTGCCGTCCGCGAGGACCGTCACGTCTTCTCAATTACCCAGCGCGGCGTGCAGGAGTTCGAACGGTGGTTCTTGAGCGCCACGAGCGGCGCGCGCCTGTCTCGGCGTCCGCTGCTGGTGAAGATCACCCTTGCCGGACCCGAGCGCCTGCGGGACACGCTCGCACACATCCATGCCTACGAGCTGGACTGCGCCGAACGGCTGAAGGAGCTCTCACGCTGGCGCGAGACACTTCCGATGGAGGCGTTGACGGTGCGGGCCGACCACGTGATGCTGAGGCTCGGGCTGAGTGCAGACATCTTCCAGCTCGACGCCGAGCTGCGCTGGGCCCGACACGCGCACGAGGTGGTCTCCTGGCTGCTGGACCGCGACCCCGTTTGGCCCTCGGCACGTGAGCGGGAGAGCGGAGCACGCGACGAGTCGCAGGATCGTCGCGACGCTCAGGAGGCGCTGTTTGGGCGGATGGCGGCGCGCCACCCGGTGGGCACGAAGCAGCGAGCTGCCCTGGAGCCCTCGCCGTTCGGCGAGCGCGACGCGAGCTGAGGTGGTGAGATGATCCTCCAACTCGAGCAGGTGTCCAAGCGCTACCCGCGGCCGGGCGGCGGGCACAAGGTTGCACTGGATCGGGTCTCGCTCGAGCTCGAGCGGGGACAGATCGTCGGCGTGTTCGGCCCGAGCGGGTCGGGCAAGACGACGCTGCTGCGAATCGCGGCCGGCTTTCAGGCGCCCGACGAGGGGGCGGTCACCTACAACGGGGAGCGCCTCGATTTGATGTCGGCGGCGGAGAGGACGCGCTTTCGCCGGCAGGAGATCTCCTGCATCTGGGCGGGGCAGTCGTGGGAGCAACGACTGAGCGTGCTCGACCACGTAGCGCTGCCGCTGCTCGTGGATCGCCGCGATCGGCGTGCCTCCACACGCCGCGCGCGCGAGGCGCTGCTCGTCTGCGAGGCCGAGCAGAGCATCGGCCTCGAACTGCATGAGCTCTCCGACGGTGAGCGCCAACGTGTGGCGATCGCGCGGGCGCTGGTCACAGAACCGCGGCTGCTGTTCGCCGATGGTCCAGCCTCGAGCCTGTCGCTCGTAGAGCAGGAGGAGATCATGGCGCTCCTCTCCTCGCTCGCCCACGAGGCCAAGGTCGCCGTGCTGATCGCAGACACCGACGCCGAGGCGCTGCTGCGGGCGGAACCGATCCTCTACGTATGCGACGGCAAGCTCGTCAATCCCGAGCCGAGCGAGCGCGGCAGGCTCTACACGCTCCCTGCGTGGCCACAACGCGAGGCACGCGATGCTTGAGCTGGAACACGCGCGCAAGCACTTCGGCGGCGCCGACGGGCCGATCCTGGCGGTGGACGGCGTGAGCATGAGCGTGCACTCGCACGAGCTGCTGGCGATCTTCGGAGTGAGCGGGTCGGGCAAGACCACGCTGCTCCTGCTGGCGGGCGGGCTGATACGCGCTGACTCCGGCACGATCCGCTTCGACGGGAGCGACCTCTGCACGTTCTCGAAGCGGCAGCGGCTCGCGTATCGACGTACCAAGCTCGGGTTCGTCTTCCAGGGCTACAACCTCGCCGCCGGGCTGACCGCCGAGGAGAACGTGGCGATACCGCTGCTGCTGCGCGGGGTGGAGCACCGCGACGCACACAGGCGTGCGCTCGGCGCCCTGGACGACGTGGGGCTGCTGCGGCGCTCGAGCCACATCCCAAGCGAGCTCTCAGGAGGCGAGCGCCAGCGGGTGGCGATCGCGCGTGCCCTCATCGGCAGCCCCAAGCTCGTCCTTGCCGATGAGCCGACGGGCAACCTCGACGCACAGACGGGCGAGCGAGTTCTCGAGCTGTTCAGCGCCCTACTGCGCGAGCGCGGCGCGGCGGCGGTGATCGCAACCCATGACGCGCGCGTGGTGCGTTACAGCGACCGGGTGCTGGGAATGCGCGACGGCCGACTGCACGAGCCGGAGCTGGAGCAGCGCGTGGCGGTCTGCCGATGATCGGCTACCTGCGCATCCTGCTGCTCTTCTATCGGCGCCACCTGCGCGTGCAGCCACTGCGCGAGCTGATGGCGATCGTGGGGGTGGCGGCGGGCGTCTCGCTGCTGTTCGCGGTCCAGGTCGCACATCGCAGCATCACCGGCTCCTTCGAAGCGATCTCGCGGGGCGTTGCCGGGAAAGCCACGCTCGAACTGGCCGCACGGGGACCGGAAGGCTTCAACGAACACATCTCTGAAGAAGTCGAACGCATACGGGGTGTGAAGGCCGTCGCACCGATCTTCGAGCAGCCGATCGTCGCGGTGGGGCCCACGGGCAGGCGAGCGCTCACGCTGGTGGGCGCCGACGAACAGATCACGGCGCTGCGCGGCCCACTGTCGCTGCGCTTTCAGCGCAGCGGCGAAGCCTCTGGGCTCGGCCTGTTGGTCCTGACCGAGGCGACCGCGCGTGCGATCGGCGCCAGCCCCGGACGGGACGTGACCATCCAGGTCGGTGGGCGCACGGAACACCTGGCGCTCAATGCGATCGTCTCCAGCAAGAGCCTCGGCAGTGCCGCCGGCAGCCCGATCGCCGCGGCTCCGCTCCCGGTCGCCCAAGCCCTCGCCGCGCTGCCCGAACGCATCACGCGTGTCCTGATTGTGCCCCGCAGTGGGCATACGGCTGCCCTGCAGCACGAGCTTGCAGCCCGCTATGGCGCAAAGCTGAACGCACGGACGATCGGCGCCGAAGCAAAGCTGCTCGGCAACGCCGCGGGACCGGAACGACAGGTGACGCTGCTGTTCGGCGTCATCAGCCTCGTCGCGGGCATCATCCTCAGCTACAACGCACTGCTGCTGGCAAGCGACGAGCGCCGGCGCTTCGTCGTGTACCTGATCGAGGCGGGCACGCCCGACTCGATGATCTTCTCCTCGCTGGCCTTCGACGCCCTCGTGCTCGGCCTGACCGGGGCGCTGCTGGGACTGCTGGCCGGCGACTTCATCTCGCTGTTGGCCTACAGGGTGGTGCCCGGGTACATCACGGCCGCCTTTGCGGTAGGCGGACAGCGCATCGTCGGCGCCCAGACGATCCTCGTGGCGCTGGGCGGCGGCATGGCTGCGGCACTTGCCGCGGCGGCGATCCCGGCGCTGGTCATCCTGCGCACGAGCGCAGCCACTGAGCCCGACGCGGTGGGTCGCACGCTCTCGTTCATGCGGCGACTACGCCTCTCCGACCTGGCCATCTTCGCGGGCGGCGCGACACTCGCCTGCATCTCCACAGCGGCGGCGGCGCTGCACCCGCAGACCACGGTCGTGGCGCTCGTCGGACTGACCAGCGGCTTGGTCATCTGTCTGCCGCTGACTGCGCGCCAGCTGCTCAAGCTCGCGCACAGCGCCTCGCGACATTCGGGCGACCCCTCGGCGCGCCTGTCGCTGGCCGAGCTCCGCAGCTCGCCGACGCGCACGGTCGCGTTGCTGGCGACAGGGACGGTGGCGGCGTTCCTGATGGTCCTGATCGGCGGGTCGGTGGCCGATGTGCAGAGCGCTGTGAGCAGGGGCGCGACGGATCTGCTCTCGAGCGCCAGCATCTGGATCAAGCCGGGCGGCGCCGAGAACGTCTACACGACCCAGCCGTTCACCTACGCCCATACACAGGGCGAGCTCCAAGGCTTGAAGTCGGTGAGCTCTGTGCTGCCCTGGCGCGATTCGTTCCTCGACCTGCGGGGCCGGCGGGTGTGGGTCGTGGGCGTACCCCCGCAGATCCCCGCCCAGATCGCTCCCAGTCAGTTGATCGAAGGTTCGCTGAGCAACGCCGACAGACACATACGCGAAGGCGGCTGGGCAGCACTCAGCCAGACGATCGCCCACGAAGACCATCTGCGTATCGGCGAGCCGTTCGAGCTGCCAACCCCGAGGGGGCTCCTGCGTCTGCGCCTCGCAGCCACGATTGCCAACTACGGCTGGTTGTCGGGTGCGGTGGTGATGAACGGCTCCGACCACGCGCGGATGTGGACCCCCACCACCGCCACCGAGCTCTCGGTCTCACTGAAGCCCGGAATACCTGTCGAAGCCGCCAAGCGGGAAGTCGAGCAGGCACTCCCCGCCGACTCGGCGCTGACGGTGCAGAGCAGCGGCGAGCGGCGCTCGGAAGTGAATGCCGTACTGGGCAGCACCCTCTCGAGGTTGAACGACACGACGATCGTCGTGCTGATTGCGACCGTGGCGTCGGTCATCGCCTTGATGATGGCCGCGGTCTGCCAGCGACGCGAGCGCCTGAACTCGCTGATGTCGATCGGCATGAGCTCGACCCAGTTCGCGAGGCTGATCCTCTACGAGACCGGGGTGGTTCTGCTCGTTGGTTGCCTGATCGGCGTCGGAGCAGGGCTCACGGGTCAGTACCTGATCGACGGATGGCTGCACCAGACGACCGGCTCACCGGTGACGTTCTCGCCGGCGTGGCAGCTCGGCTTGCGTACGATCGCAATCCCGCTCGGCATCTCGCTGATTGCGGCGCTGTTGGCCGTGCTGCGCACAGGCGGATTCCAAGCCAGGCCGGCGTTCGCGACGGAATGAGGAGCCCGAGCGTGGCCGGCCATGAGCGCAGCGGGGCGACGGTGGCGGCGGACACGAGCACGTTCGCTCCCGGACTGCGGCTGATGAGAGGGGAGATCGGCACGGACGTCTCCCGGCTCTATCGCGTCCTACGCACGCTCGACGATCTCGTCGACGAGGGCGATCGGCGGGCGCCGCAACGCGTTGAGGCGATCGAGCGCTGGGTGCACGGCCACGAGGCTGAGAGCCCCGAGGTCGAGGTCTTCGCGGACCTCGCGCGGCGCTACCCGCTCGAACGGGATGCGGTGCTCGAGTTCTGCACGGGGATGCACCACGATCTCGCGGCGAGGGCGATCGAGACCGAAGCCGACCTCGATCGCTACTGCCGCTATGTAGGTGGCTCGGTGGGGGTGATGCTCACGGCCCTGCTCGGCTCGCACAGACCCGAGGCCGCCGATCGGATGGCGACGCTCGGCGCCGCGATGCAGCGGACGAACATCCTGCGCGACATCGACGAGGACTTCTCCCACGGCCACGTCTACATCGCACGCACGACGATCGAGCGCTTCGGCTTTCCCACACCGGGCGCCCGCGAGGAGCTGCTGCGAGATCAGATCGGCCGCGCGGATGCCCTCTACGACATCGGCCTCGACGCGATCGGGCTGCTCCGCAACGGCCAACGCGCGATGTACCTGTCGGCGACGCTCTACCGGGAGATACTGCGCCAGATCGAACGCGAGGGCTTCGGGCGGGGGACAGGCCGTGCCGTCGTGCCCCACTGGCGCAGGCAACTGCTGAAAGCCAAGACCCGGGTGCTCGGCCCACCCCCACTTCGAGAAGGGGTACACGGATGATCAGGTACAAGCACTTCAGGCGAGCGCTGGCTGCGATCCTGATCGCAGCTGGGCTGGTCAGCCTCACGACCACGCCCACAGACGCAAGCGAGCGCGCGCACGCAGCACGTACGCTCAACGGCGAAGCCACGGCGCGGCTGCACCTGGTCAAGGCGGAAGGCTCGCAACTGCTCGAGGAGGGATCGGTCACAGGAGCGCTCGCCGGCTCGGCACACGGCACGTTCCACACCGGCGCCATCTTCATAGGCGCGATCACGATCCACACACACGGCGGATCGATCAGCGGCGAAGGACGTGCCATCCCAAGCGGCTCGGGGCGCTATCAGAGCTTTCGCGGCTCGTTCAAGGTCACCAGCGGAAGCGGCCTCTACGTCCACATCAGCGGCCACTCCGGGCTCTACGGGGTGCTCGACCGCCGCCACGACTCAGTGGTCATCCAGACGACCGGCCGGCTCACCTACTAGTCCTACAGGCGTCGATGGGAGCCCCGTGAGCCAAGCCCGAACGATCCTGGCCACGCTCCTGCTGTGTATGTGCGTGCCGATTACCGCTTGGGCCATGCAGACGGCCAGCCTCCATGTCTCGTTCACACCGATGCAACTGGGCCACGACACAAGCGTGGCCCTGGATGTGAAAGTGACGGCCTCTGCCGGCCATATCCCATCCCCTCTCACCACAATCGAAGTTCACTATCCGAGCAATCTCGGCCTTGCCGTGAGCGAACTGGGCCTTGAAACCTGCTCCCCCGCCAGGCTCGAAGCCGCCGGTCCCACCGCCTGCCCCGCCAACTCGAGGATGGGGCGGGGCAGCGCCCGTGCGGAGATAGCGATCGGTCCGCGAATCATCCAGGAGACGGCCGCGATCACCATCCTCCGCGCGCCCGAGCAGAACGGGCATTTCGCGCTCCTCTTCTACGCCGAAGCGGAAAACCCGATCTCAGCCAAGCTCCTGCTTCCAGGGCTGCTACTGCGCGGGCCGGCGGCCCGAGAGGAAACGATTCGGATCGATCTCCCCCTCATCCACGGGCTGCCCGGCGGTCCCGACGTGGCCATAACGCAACTGCACGCGACCTTCGGTCCCCGTGGCCTCGTCTACCACGAACGCATCGGGGGCAAGCTCGTCACATATCAGCCGCGGGGGATCCTGCTGCCAAGTCGCTGCCCGCGCGAGGGGTTTGACTTCGGCGCTACGTTCACCGGGCTCGACGGCAGTCACACGAGTGCCCACGCCACGATCCCATGCTCCCCGTTTCGCTAACGTGCGGAGCGTCACATGACACCGTTGAGGTCCCGCACAGTTACCCACGGTCGCAACATGGCCGGCGCCCGCGCGCTGCTGCGCGCGGCGGGCGTCGCGCGCGAGGACTTCGGCAAGCCGATCGTGGCGGTCGCCAACTCCTACACCCAGTTCGTACCGGGCCATACGCACCTGAAGCCGGTCGGCGAGGTGGTCTCGGCCGCGATCCACGAGGCCGGCGGCGTGCCTCTGGAGTTCAACACGATCGCCGTCGACGACGGGATCGCGATGGGCCACTCGGGGATGCTCTACTCGCTGCCCTCACGTGACCTGATCAGCGACAGCGTGGAGTACATGGTGAGCGCCCACTGCGCCGACGCGCTGATCTGCATCTCCAACTGCGACAAGATCACACCCGGCATGCTCAACGCCGCCCTGCGGCTGAACGTCCCCACCGTGTTCGTCTCAGGGGGGCCGATGGAGGGCGGGACAGCGGTGCTGAGCGACGGCACCGTGCGCAAGCGCCTGAACCTGATCACGGCGATCGCCGAAGCGGTCGCGGATGAGGTGAGCGACGAGGACATCGCGCTGGTGGAGGAGGCGGCCTGCCCGACGTGCGGCTCGTGCTCGGGGATGTTCACGGCCAACTCGATGAACTGCCTGACCGAGGCGCTTGGCCTCGCGCTGCCGGGCAATGGCTCGACGCTCGCCACGCACACGGCCCGCAGGCAGCTCTACGAGGACGCAGGGCGGGCGGTTGTGGCGATCGCAAACCGTTACTACAACGCCGACGATGAGAGCGTGCTGCCACGCGCGATCGCCACACGCGAGGCCTTCGAGAACGCGATGACGCTCGACATCGCGATGGGCGGCTCGACGAACACGGTTCTGCACCTGCTCGCCGCCGCGCAGGAGGCCGGGGTGGACTTCACGATGAGCGACATCGACGAGCTCTCGCGTCGCGTTCCCTGCATCTGCAAGGTCGCCCCGAGCGGCTCGTATCTGATGGAGGACGTCCACCGCGCGGGCGGCATTCCCGCGATCCTCGGCGAGCTGCACCGGGGCGGCCTCCTGCACGAAGGCGTGACCACCGTGCACACACCGACGATGCAGGAGTGGCTCGGAAACTGGGACGTGCGCGCGGAGAGCCCGGCACAGGAGGCGATCGAGCTGTTCCATGCGGCGCCCGGCTGCAAACGCTCGGCGAGCGCGTTCTCGCAGTCTGAGCGGTGGGAGTCGCTCGACCTGGACACGGCGGAGGGGTGCATCCACGACATCGAGCACGCGTACTCGAGCGACGGCGGCCTGGCGATCCTCTACGGCAACATCGCCGAGCGCGGATGCGTGGTGAAGACGGCGGGCGTGGACGAGTCGATTCTCACGTTCAGCGGTTCAGCGGTCGTGGTCGAGTCCCAGGAGGAAGCGATCGACGTCATCCTCCAGGGCAACGTCAAGCCGGGCGATGTGGTGGTGATCCGCTACGAGGGGCCGCGCGGAGGGCCGGGCATGCAGGAGATGCTCTACCCCACCTCCTACCTGAAGGGCCGCGGACTCGGCAAGCTGTGCGCGCTGATCACCGACGGGCGCTTCTCGGGCGGAACGTCGGGGCTCTCGATCGGTCACGTCTCCCCCGAGGCGGCGTCCGGGGGCGCGATCGCCCTGGTGCGAGACGGCGACACGATCGCGATCGACATCCCCGCGCGCTCGATCGCGCTCGAGGTCGACGAGGACGAGCTGGCCGAGCGCCGCCGCGAGCTCGAGGACGCCGGCGGCTACGCGCCCGTCTCCCGCGAGCGCCACGTCTCCCCGGCGCTGCGCGCCTACGCCGCGATGGCGACTTCGGCGGACACGGGCGCCGTCCGCGACGTCAGCGTGATCGAGCGTGCCGCGGCAGCCGTCGCCAAGCAGGGCGAAGACGCGCCGCTCGCACAGCTGTAGCGCCGAACGCATGAGTCAACCCCCGCCCGCGTCCCGACCCCTCTATATCTCCGCTGGGGGAGATTCGATCTTCGCCTTCCTCCACGAGGCCTCTGTCCCGCGGCGCGACAGCGCGGTGCTCATGTGCCCCCCGTTCGGCTGGGAGGACATGTGCTCCTACAGAAGCCAGCGCGAGTGGGCAACAGCCCTCGCGGCTGAAGGCTTTGCGACGCTGCGCATCGACTTCCCCGGCAGCGGCGACAGCAGCGGCGGGCCCCGCGATCCGCATCGTGTGCGGGCGTGGACTGAGGCGATCGCAGCAGCTGCGCGGTGGCTGGCGAGCGCCACGGGCGCAGAGCGAATCGTCGCGATCGGCATCGGCCTCGGGGGCACGCTCGCCTGCCACGCCGTCTCGCAGGGCGCCCCGATCGACGACCTCGTGCTGTGGGGCGCGGCCGCGCGCGGGCGCTCGCACGTACGCGAGCTGCGGGCGTTCTCGCGCATGGAGAGCACGAGCGAGGAGCAGCTCGAGTCGACTCCGAGCACCCAGGAGGCTCCCGATGACGACTCGCTGGCGGTGGCGGGCTATGTGCTCAGCGGCGAGACGCAGCGCGAGCTCGACGAGCTCGACCTGTCAGAGCTCGAGTGTCCGCACCTGGGCTCGGCTCGCGTGCTGATGCTGGACCGCGACGGGCGTGCCGTCGATCCACGTCTGCAGGCCGCGCTGGAACGTTGCGGCGCCGAGGTGACGCTCGGCGACGGTGAGGGCTACGCCGCGATGATGATGGGCGAGCTGCCCCACGCCGTCAGCGCACATGCAGTCTTTGCCTCGGTGTCCGAGTGGCTGGCAGGGTCGGGCCCCACGGGCGAGGAGCACTCCGCGCCGGCGTTGGGCGCGACGCCCGTCAACGGCGCCGCGACGTCGGCTCCCGAGCCGGCCGTGTACGACTCGGTCGAGATCTCGCTGCCCAACGGGACGCACGTGCGCGAGACCCCGATCGCCATGTCGCACCCGTTGGGAGACCCGATCGGGATCCTGACCGAGCCTGTTGGGTCACGGTCGGACCTCTGCGCGGTGTGGCTCAACGCCGGCCCACAGCGGCGGATCGGCCCCAACCGCATGTGGGTGGAGACGGCCCGCCGCTGGGCCGCACAGGGAGTGCCCACGTTCCGCGTGGACCTCGCGGGGATCGGCGACGCCGAGGGCGACTCGGGGGCGCTGGTCGAGATCGCCTCCTACTACACCCCCGCCTACCTCGAGCAGGTGCGCCTGGTGCTCGACACGCTGCAGGCGCGCGGCCTGCCCCCGCGCTTTCTGCTGGGAGGGTTGTGCGCAGGGGGATATTGGGCGCTGCACATCGCCCAGGAGGACGCGCGGGTGTGTGCCGCCGCGGTGCTCAACCCGGGGTACCTGGTCTATGACGGCGGGCTCTCCAACGCCGTCGGGCAGACCCGGTCGCTGGCATCACGTCTGTTCCAGCGCTCGACCTGGAGGCGGGTCCTGCACGGCCAGGTGACGCCCTCGGCGCATCTGTCGAACATGCGCACGCTGCTCGCAGCGCTCGGGCGGGCCGTGCTCCATCTGCCGGTGCGCATCTTCAAGCGCGGCGGGGACGATCGCGCCAGCAGGGTGGCACGGGCCTTCGACGTGCTGCGGGGCCAGGACCAGCGGGCACTCGTGCTGTTCGCGGGCGATGAGCGCCTGCACAGCGAACTGTTCAGCTCGGGGCGTCTCACCGACCTGTCGGCGTGGCCGAACGTCACGGTCCGCCACATCGCGGTGGCCGGCGACATGCACACGCTGCGCCCGCTGCCGATGCAGCAGCAG
Organism: Solirubrobacteraceae bacterium; assembly: GCA_036264155.1. Classification (GTDB taxonomy): domain Bacteria; phylum Actinomycetota; class Thermoleophilia; order Solirubrobacterales; family Solirubrobacteraceae; genus Palsa-744. The sequence goes on along the minus strand of DATARM010000024.1, from coordinate 1,897 downwards.
GCGAACCAACTCGTCGACGAGCTACTGCGCGGGGAGCTCGAGCGCGTGGCGGACGTCGATCGGCCACGCGGCGACGTCGAGGCCGTGCCTGCGAAATAGAGCGAGCGCTATCCGCTCGAGGCCGAAGCCGAGGCAGGCGGTGTGCGCGCGGGCGCCGTCCGCGAGCTCGATGCCGTAGGCCTCGGCGAAGTGATCCTGGTGGTAGTTGAAGGACGCCACGGCGGTGGGCTCGGGCCCCGCGATCTGCACGACGACCTCGAACTTGAGCTCCTGCTCGCGCTGGCTCGCAGCGAGCATCCGTCCCGCCCGTCCGAAGAAGGGGTCGCAGGCAACGGCGAAGTGGGCATCCAGCTCGAGCTCGCGTAGGAGCGTGACGGCACGGTCGCGCCACACCTCACGCCAGGCGGCGACAGCGTGGGGCTCGCCGATGCGCACGATCTCGCGCTGGTGGAACATCTGCATCCGCGCGGGGTCGCCAGAGGGCTCGTGGCGGAAGACGTAGCCACCGCCGGCATCGACGGTGACGCCTCCCGGGGGAAGCTTGCCGCGGGCGGCGATGGTCGGGTAGACGGGGTAGCAGGCGGCGGGCGTGAGGACGAGCTCGGTCATCGACTGGAACTCGCTCCAGTCCTCGTGCTCACAGGCGCGCTGATACTGCTCGGCGGCCTGATCCTCGCTTCCCGCGAAGGCGAAGATGCTGCCGGCGAGGTGGGGGAAGCTCTTGAGGTAGCCCACGGTCTCGAGGTCGTGACGGGGAAGCACGGGTGGAAAACGCATCTGCTCAGGACGTTCGCCGGCGCCGGCGCGTGTGACCATCTCGCCAACGCCCACACGCACGTCCTCGAACTCCCCGCCGCGTCCATACACGCCGGGCACGCTGGTCTGAAGCAGCAGCCGCCGCTCGAGCAGCGCGGCTAGGAACGCCTCCTGCTCGGGCGTCCCGGGTCGAAACTGAGCCATCAGGCCTGCTGCAGCTCGCCCAGCGCAGCCGCGATGGTGGCAACGCTTTCAAACACGCTGCGCTTCAGCATCGAATCGGGGAACTCGACATCGAAGCCGCTCTCGAGCGCGAGCATCAGGTTGACGGTGGCGTGCGAGGTCATGCCCGCCTCATACAGGCTGGCATCGTCAGCCAGGGTGCTGACGTCGACGGCGAGACGTGCGTGCTGGGCTACGAGCTTTCTGATCTCTTCGTTCATGGTTGCTCTATCGGCAGCTGTGGGCGTTTCATCCAGTGCTTCCAGCGCGAGGGTGCTGATGCAGGAATTCGCCGACGAGAACCCCCACGTTCGCCGGCCAGCCATGGCCTTGGCCCTGCAGCGAGCGCAGCTGCACGACGACCTGCTTGCGACAGGCCGAGTAGGTGCTCAGCAGGGTGGCCTGGGCGCTGTCGGTGCTCTGTGCTTTGCGCTTGCAACCGTCGAGCGCAGCCCAGCGCGCGGCGCTCGCGGGCGCAGAGAGCACGGTGGTGCCGCCGCCGATCCCTTCGAAGTGGCCGCCCGCGTAGGGGATCGACTGATCGGTCGTGCCGTGCATCGCGAGCACCGAGACGGGCCGCGCGGGACGGCAGTTGGGCGAGACGGAGGCAGGCAGTGGACCGGCGACTGGAGCCACCAGGGTGATGCGGTTGGCCAGCTGGCAGCCGAGCAGCTCAGCCAGGAGCGCCCCGTTGGAGAAGCCCGAGGCGGCGATGCGCGTGGGATCGATCGAGTAGCCGTGCTCGATCTGGCTCAGCGCCAGGGAGGTGAATTCGACGTCGTTGACGTGTGCGACGCGAGCGGGGGTGCCGCCGGCGCCCTCGTTCCAGGTGTTCTCATATCCCTGCAGGAACGCCACGACGAACCCCAGCTGGTTGGCAGCCTGGATGAAGTCTGTTTCCTGGGCGGTGCCTTCGGCG
>DATARM010000007.1:0-18959 GCA_036264155.1 Solirubrobacteraceae bacterium | reverse complement strand
TGGGCGCGGAGATCGGCAACTCGACGCAGAAGCTGCACGCGCGCGGCCCGATCGGCCTGCGCGAGCTGTGCACGTTCAAGTACTTGATCGAAGGCGACGGTCACGTCCGCCTCTGAGCAGCTCGCGGCGCTGGGCGATGTGCACACGCTCGGCATCCTCGGTGGCACGTTCAACCCGCCTCACCTCGGTCACCTGGCGCTCGCCCGCCACGCCCGCGAGGAGCTGGGGCTCGAGCGCGTGTTGCTGATGCCCGTGCACACCTCGCCCCACAAGACGCCCGGCGCGGACCCAGGCGCGGAGCACCGCCTGCGGATGTGCACGCTGGCCGTGGCGGAGGCTCGGGGGGTGGAAGCGTGCGGCCTGGAGGTGGAGCGCGGCGGGGCGTCCTATACGGTGGATACCTTGCAGGCCATACACACCATCTGCCCCGACGCCCCGCTGACGTTCATCGTGGGAGCCGACACGGCCCGCACGATGGACTCATGGCGTGAGCCCGCCCACCTGCTGGAGCTGGCCGGGCTGGCGGTGGCGATGCGCGCAGGCACCGAGCGCGAGCAGGTGCTCGCGACGGTCGCCTCGATTGCCGGCGGCAGTAATTCACGGGAGGATGTCCGCTTCCTGGAGTTGGAGCCGATGGAGGTGTCCTCCTCGCTGGTACGCGAACGCGCTGGCCGCTCTGAGCCGATCGAGGACTTGGTGGGCGAGGCGGTGGCGGACTACATCGCCGAGCACGGCCTCTACCGCGCCCCGGTGGAGGTGGCGGGCCGATGATGCCCGAGGAGCTCGTGAGCGAGATCGCCCGCTATGCGGCCGACAAGAAGGCCCTCGACGTGGTCGAGCTGGACTTGCGGGGCGTGCTCAGCTACACCGACTACTTCCTGGTCTGCTCGGGCAACACGTCGCGTCAGACCAAAGCGATCCACGACGGGATCCACGAGGGACTCAAGCGCGAGCACGAGCTGATGCCGCGGCGAGTGGAGGGCTCGGCCGACGCGGGCTGGATCCTGATGGACTACCTCGACGTGGTCGTGCACATCTTCACGCCCGAGACGCGCGAGTTCTACAGGCTCGAGCGGCTGTGGGGCGAGGCGCCCGCGCGGGCCGCGGCCGAGGGCGGCTGAGGGCCCAGTCGGAGACGTTCGCCGCGCTCGCAGCCTCCCCCGGATGGGTGTATGGGCGCCAATAACGCCCCCGGCGTGTATCGATAGTCGAAGTCAATTGACCCCTGAGGAGCGCACGCGTTAGGGTCGCGCGGACAGCGCCGCGTAGGGCGTGGCGCAAGGAGATAGAGGGGAATCCATGCATCACTCGATCGCAGACCGCGCGAGATCGGCGCTGCTCGTGCCGCTTTTCGCTGCGCTGTTCCTGGCATCGCTCGCCTACTGCCTGAGCGCGCTCGCGCCACTCGCCCACGCCGAAGGGCCCGGGTCGGGCACGCCGACGACGGTCAGCATCGGCGACTCGTTCATCTCAGGGGAGGCGGGACGCTGGGCCGGCAACACCGACGAAAGCTCATCCAAGACCGACGCGCTCGGCTCGACGGCCTACTACGACAACGCAGGCGGCACGGCCGAGCTGATCAAAGGCTGCCACCGCTCCAAGTCGGCCGAGGTCTACATCGGCAGTGGCGTCAACGGCGAGAACCTTGCGTGCTCGGGCGCCAAGACGTCGAGTTTCACCGAGGAAGGCTTGTTCAAGCCGGGTATCGACTTCTACAACTCCGGCGGCAACGAAGGCCAGGCGCTGATGCTCCAGCACTACGCCGCCACCCACAACGTAAAGCTCGTGGCCCTCTCGATCGGCGGCAACAACTTCAACTTCGCGAGCATCGTGACGACGTGCGTGGAGGACTTCCTGGAGTCGACGATCTTCGACGACTTCTACTGCAGCAAAGAAAGCTCGGTGACGAACAACTTCACGACGAGCAACGTCAACAAAGTCAAGGGCGAAATCGAAACGGCGATCAAAAACGTCGCCACGGCGATGACGAACGCGGGCTACTCGAGCACGCAGTACGCGCTCCTGGTGCAGGACTACCCCTCGCCGATCCCCAACGGGTCGGAATTCCGCTACACCCAGAGCGGCTACAGCAGGCAGTTCACGGGCGGCTGCGGCTTCTGGAACACGGACGCCAACTACGCCAACGCGACGATGCTGCCGACGATCGACAGCACCGTCTTCAATGCGGCGGCCGGAGTGGGCCTGTCGAACGTGAAGACGATGGAGCTGTCCTCAGCCTTCAACAGCCACCGCCTGTGCGACAAAGGCGTGGGGCTGCTCGAGGAAGAGGGACTGTCCAACTGGAAAGCGACCGAAGCGGTCAACAAGAGCGAGTGGTTCAACCAGATCCGCACGATCGAAACGCTGGTCGGGCCGTATGAACTCCAGGAAGACATCCACCCGAACTACTGGGCCCAGCTGGGGCTGCGCAACTGCCTCACCCAGGCCTACAACGCCGGCACGCCCAAGGGCGGAACCTGCACCACCTCGGGATCGGGGCTCAACTCGGCCGGCGAGCCGAACATGTCGCTGCACTGATCCGAGGTAGTTGGCAGCAGAGCGCACGGGCGCGGCGAAAGCCGCGCCCGTGCGCTCCAGGCCGTGTCCAGTGGCTCTCCACCTCGTGAAGCGCGGGGTACGCGGGGCCGCCGCAACCTGGCGACCCTGAGAAGATGGGCGCGTGAGCAGCCGCGTCTCGAGTCACACGCCGCGTCTGACAGCGGTGCTTCGAGACGGTGAGCGGGTCACCTCACTCGAGCTGTTCTTCGACCTGGTGTTCGTGCTGGCGCTGACGCAGTGCACGGCGCTGATGGCGGGAACGCCGACGGGGGAGGGGGTGCTCAAGGGACTGCTCGTGCTGGGCGTGTTGTGGTGGTCGTGGGTGGGCTACGCCTGGCTGACCTCGGTGGTGGACCCCGAGGAGGGCTCGGTGCGCCTGGTGATGTTCGCTGCGATGGCAGCGCTGCTCGTGGCCGCGATGTGCGTGCCGGGGGCGTTCGGCGGCGACGCCCTGCTGTTCGCCTGCGCCTACGGCGTGGTACGCGCGGCGCACATCGGCCTGTTCCTGCTGGCAAGTCGTGGAGACGCCGCGCTGCGCAGCTCGGTGGTCGGCCTCGCGGGCAGCACGACCGTGGGGGTGGGGCTGCTGCTGGCGGCTGCGTTCACATCCCACGGACTGCAGATCGGCCTGTGGGCGCTCGCCCTGCTGCTGGATGCGGGTGGTCCGTTCCTGTTCGGAGCCGAGGGCTGGAGGCTCGTGCCGGGTCACTTCGCGGAGCGTCACGGCGCGATCATCATCATCGCGCTGGGCGAGTCGATCGTGGCAATCGGCGCGGGATCGAGCGCGAGCGTGGACGGTGGCGTGGTGGCCGCGGCGGTGCTCGGCACGGTGGTGGCGGGTGCGCTGTGGTGGCTGTACTTCGACGTCGTGGCGATCGTGGCCGAACGCCGGCTCACCAAAGCAGCTGAGGGGAGGGAGCGCAACGAGGTGGCGCGCGACTCTTACTCCTATCTGCACTTCCCGATGGTGGCGGGGATCGCGCTGGTGGCGCTCGGCCTCAAAAAGACGCTCGCCCACGTATCTGACCCGCTCGCGTTCATCCCGGCGGCGGCGATGCTCGGAGGTGGCGCGCTGTACCTGCTTGCGCACGTGGCGTTTCGCTGGCGCAACGTCCATCGCTTCAGCTCCCAGCGGCTGGTGTGCGCGGCGCTGCTGCTCGTGCTGCTGCTGGTCGAGGCGTTCCTAGAGCCGCCGTCGCTGGTGACGTTGGGCGTGCTCGCGTTGGTGCTGAGCGCGCTGATCCTCTACGAGGTCACGCGCTTTGCCGAGCTGCGGGAGCGAATGCGCCATCAGCTGACGCAGGAGGGCGCCTCCAGTTAGGACTCGCTCAGCACGGGCTTTGCGCGAGCCCCGCCGGCGATCAGCAGGGCGCCCGTCTGCACGAGCAGGGCGAGCACGGTGGCCAGCGCAAAGGCGGCGGCAGTGTCGATGTGGCGCAGCGTGACGGCGAGCGTGAAGCAGAACAGGGCGAAGGCGACGAAGCCGCTGATCAGCCCCCGCAGCATGCGCAGCAGCTCGTCGGTACCCCGCTGGGCGTGGGTGAAGGTGGACATCACGGTGGCGATGATCGGGAAGGGCGCGAGCAGGCCGCTGAGGCGCGGTCCAAGCCAGCCCGAGACAGCGGTCAGGGTGAGCACCAGCACGAGCGCACACCCCGCCCGCACCGGAAGGTCCCAACTCGGTGGTGCGGCGTGCTCGCGCTCCTGGAGGCTCGGGCGGGGCAGCGCCGAGAGTCCTACGAGCAGACCGATCGCGGCGATCGCGAGCGCCATCTCGGGCGAGATCGAGAACGAGCTGAACACGAGTGTGCCCACGGCGAAAGCCAGCCAGCCAGAGAGCATGCTCGTGGCCCACGAAAGGCGCCCGGCGAGACGGGCGTAGACGACGACGAAGCCGATCAGGGAGACGAGGCCCAGCAGCGTGCCGGCGGCGGCGCCGGCGGCGAAGTCGCGTCCGTGGGCGATCGCATAGGCGAGCAGGATCGGACCGGCGACCACGGGCAGGCCGGCAATCAGCCCGCCGACTCGTGACCCGAAGCGCCGTGCTGCGAGCGAGGCGCCGACGACGAAGCTGGGGGCGAGCAGGAGCTTGATCGCTAGCAGGGTCACCCGTGGATGATGACGTACACGTTCAGCGGGCGCCACGTCTGCCCAGGCGCGGGGACCGCCGCGTCATGGTCAGGCTGCGACGGCTTCACCCACCGCCGGCTGGAGGTGAGTGTGCGTCCGATCGCGCAGTAGCACCGTCCCACCGCGGTCAGGGCTAACGGTGATGCTGCGCCGACGTGTTCCCTCGGCGCGAGTGCCCACGGCGTGCAGCTCGTAGCGGGTGAGCACGGAGCGGATCGCGATCTTCATCTCGAGCAGGGCGAAGCTCGCACCGAGGCAGCGGCGGCGCCCTCCGCCGAAGGGGATCCAGGTGTAGGTACCGGGGGTCTGGTCGAGGAAGCGCTCGGGCCGGAAGGAGTAGGGGTCGGGGTAGATGGCGGGGTCGTGGTGGACCAGATAGGCGTTGGCCAGGAGTGCCACCCCGGCGGGGTAGTGCACGCCGCCGATCGTGACCGGCTTCATCGTCAGTCGCGGCTCTGCGTTCGGCAGCACGGGCCGGTGGCGCAGGATCTCGTTGATCGTCGCCGTGAGGTAATCCTCGCCGGCGTCCGCATCGAGCTCGGCGTAGAGGCGGGCAAGCACGTCGGGCTCGCGCGTCAGTCGCTCGAAGGTCCACGCAAGCTGGGAGGCGGTCGTCTCGTGGCCGGCGACGAGGGCGGTCATCAGCTCGTCGCGCAGCTCCTGAGGGCTCATGGGGGAGCCGTCCTCGTGCTCAGCGGCGAGGAGCATCGCGAGCACGTCATCGCCGTCTGCGCCATCGCGCCGACGCTCGTCGATCAGGTCGAAGATGACCCTGTCGACTTTCGCCATGATGCCTTCGAAGCTGGCGAGGGGCGTCAAGCGGCTGAGCATCCGTGGCGGGGGCGGAAGCAGCGATAGGGGGCTCTCGCTGAAGGCCAGCAGCCGCGTGAGATCGCCGCGCAGCTGATCGAGCTGAGTGCCGCGCTCGAGCCCGAACACGGCGCGCAGGATGATCTCGAGCGTCAGTCCCTGCAGCCGGGCGTGTAGCGGCACCGGCTGATCGCGGGGCCAAGTTTCGACCTCGCGCTCTGCAAGCTCGCTCATCAGAGCGGCCAGGCGCTGCATCTTCTCGCCGTGGAAGGCGGGGAGCATCAGCTTGCGCTGGCTGAGGTGCGGGCCCTCGTCGAGCAGGATCACGGAGTTGCTGCCCACGATCGGCTCGAGGATCTTGGCGCCCTGGCCGGGGTGGAGCACGTCGGGAGGAGCCTGGAAGATTTCCCGAATCTGGTCGGGGTCGGCGATCATCACGAGCGGTGGCTGGCCGACGAGGCGCACGGTGAAGGGAGTGCCGTAGCGCTTGCGACAGCGCTCGAGGAAGGCGGTGGGACGACTCCATGTGCCAAGGCTCTGAAGCAGGACTGGCATCTTCGGCCCGGGTGGCAGCTTGTCGGTCATAAACGCCTCCATTCATCCGCTATACTCTGTATACTCGTGAGTATATCTACTGAGTGGTATGTGTCAAGCAGGGCCGCCCAGACAGGTTGGGTGCAAGTGCCGGAGAGCGACTGATGCCGCGCGGCGAGTTCGACCGCAGCGCCCGCAAGGCGGCGACGCGCGCGCGCCTGCTGGAGGCGGCCGCGCGGGTGTATGCGCGCCGCGGGTTCAACGGGGCGACGCTCGAAGAGGTGGCCGCTGATGCGGGGTTCACCAAGGGGGCCGTGTATGGGCATTTCGGCAGCAAGGAGAACCTGCTGCTGGCGCTGATGGAGGAGCACCTCACCCAGCAGGTCGTCGAACAGATCGGCCTGTTCGACCGCGAGCGCATCACCTGGGAGCGCCCGCTGGCGGGCAGCGATCGGTGGATGGAGCAGCTCGAGGCCGACCCGGACCCGTTCAGGCTGTTTGTGGAGCTGTGGGTATATGCCCAGCGCGACGAGCGCCTGCGCGCACGGTTGGCCGAGGGCGTGCAGACGCTGCGGGCCACGTTCGCCCGCTTTGCCACGGCGAGCGCTCTCGATGCGGGGCTTCCGCCGCCCGAGCAGGCGAGCGACCAGTTCGCCAACGTGATGCTCGCCCTAGGTGTGGGCCTGCCGATGCTGAAGCTGATCGATCCTGAGAGCATCCCTGCGCCGCTGTTGGGGGGCGTGCTGTCGGTGCTGATCCGCGCCGTGGAGTCCAGTGGCGAGGCCCGCGAGCTGTTCGCCGATCCCGCAAGCCGGCCGAGCGCCGACGTGCGTGCCGGACGCTGAGCGCGCTGTGAGAGCATCTGGCGATGGCGGGCAAGACGGGGGCTGAGGCCAAGGTAGCGATCTTGCGGAGAGTTCGGGCGATCCCGCCCGGGTACGTTCGTACCTACGGCGACGTGTCGCCCGGTGCGCCACGGCTGGCCGGCCATGTGCTGAGCCGTATCGCCGCGGGCGAGGCGCCATGGCATCGAGTGGTGCGAGCCGATGGGTCGCTGGCCAAGGGAGCTCGCCAGCGGCGCCTACTGGAGGACGAGGGGGTGCCGTTCAGTGGGGAGCGCGTGCTCCTCTCCAGCGCGCGACTGGACGATCTCGACGCGATGTCCTGAGGGAGCCGCTGGCCTCGTGCGCGGCGGCCCAATGGAGGTACTTGGACATCTGTAGTAACGGGGGCGGGCATCGTTGGCCTGGGGACCATAGGTCGGCATCTCATCCGGCGCGAGGATCCCGATATGGCTCTCAGGGCTCTATCGGCGCGGGAACTGGCTGACACGCCGACCCTGTTCGCGAGCTTCATGGGTCACGTGGACACGAGCTACAAGACGTTTGGGCAGCTGCGAGCGATATATCGCGAGCGCAGCAGGGCCATGCGGGCGGCGGAGGACCGGGGGGACGACCTGCGTGTGGATCGCTTCATCGAGGACATGGCCAGCAGCAGATGGAGTGAGGACGTGGTGATGCGCGTCGGCGTGTTCGACGGCACGATGCTGGCGGTTGACGGAATCCATCGCGGCATCGCCTACCTGGCGTGCATCGAGAAGGGGATCAGCCCCGAGCGGCTCCCCGCGCTTCAGCTCGACTGCTGAGGACCCCAACGCATCCTTGAAACCCTGCGCGTGGCGCGCGGATCTGGGGTCGGTTTTGTTTAGGGCACGTTTAGCTGGGTACATAGACGTGCATTCCAGGTGGTGCGGATCGGGGACCGGACCGAAGTGAGGGCTGAGAATCTGCGCGTGCGCGCGGGAAGGGGAGAAGATGCTGTCTGCCAAGGGAATGAGCGGCGACGGTCGGGGCGTGTGCGAGGCGCGGGCAGGTGGAAGCTTCGTGCTCAGCCGTCGAATGGGTGTGACCTCCACGTTCGTGGCGTTCTGTCTCTGGCTGGTGCTCGTCGCGAGCGCGTCCGCGTTCAACGCGCAGGGGAGCGCAGAACAAGTTTACGCGACGGGTTTGGCGGCGAACGCGCAGGTGTCGCTGCTCAGCTCGAAGGGTGCGACCGTGAGTACCCAGAGCGCGGACGCGCTTGGGGGTGTGCTGTTCAAGAACGTGAAGCCGGGCAACGGCTACCGGGTCAGCGTCGCCTCAACGGGTGAAACGTCAGCTCCGATCACCGTGCACAACGACAACGCGCAACCGTGGGACCCGGAAATCTACGGCCAGTCGATCCCCGACAACGGCTACACGTATCTGACGACGCGCGACGGCACCCAGCTGTCGATCGACGTCCACCCGCCGACCAGCCCTGCGGGTGAGCCGGGCGTGCCGTCGAGCTTCCATTTCCCCACGTTCCCGAAGCCGGGCGTGCCGACGCCGAGCTACACGGCCCCATACCCGACGCTGATCGAGTACTCGGGCTACGGGTATGCGGACCCGGCCGGCCCAGAAAACGGCATTGCCGTGCTCGCCAACCTGATGGGCTTTGCGGTGGTCGACGTGAACATGCGCGGAACCGGATGCTCTGGCGGCGCCTATGACTTCTTTGAACACATGCAGAACCTCGACGGCTATGACGTGATCGAGACGATCGCTCACCAGCCGTGGGTGCTCGGCAACAAGGTGGGCATGCTTGGCATCTCCTACGGGGCGATCAGCCAGCTGTTCACGGCGCAGCTGCGCCCGCCAGACCTCGAGGCGATCGCGCCGCTGTCGACGATCGATGCGACGGCCTCGACGCTCTACCCGGGCGGCATCCTCAACACCGGCTTTGCGGTGGCGTGGGCCGAACAACGTCAGCAGAACGCCGAACCTGCCAGTCCGGGCCACGGGCAGGCATGGGCCAGCACGCGGATCGAAGAAGGCGATCGGACGTGCGCGGCCAACCAGGACCTTCACGGCGAGGCGAACAACCTGATGGAAAAGATCAAAGAGAACTCGACGTACAACCCATCGGTCGCCGACGAACTGGACCCGGTCACGTTCGTGCACAAGATCGAAGTCCCGACGTTCATGGCCTGCCAATGGGAGGACGAGCAGACGGGGGGCCACTGCGCCGATCTGGCTCAGCACTTCACAGGCACGAAACGAAAGTGGTTCACGTTCACCAATGGTGCCCACATCGACTCGCTCGATCCATATACCTACGATCGGCTGTACGACTTCCTGGAGTTGTACGTCGCCCATCAAGCGCCAATCGTCAACTCGGCGGTCGTACACGCGGCAGCGCCGATCATCTACCAGGAAGCGATGGGGCTGCCAAAGACCGACCTCGTGACGCTTCCGGTGGACCCGATCCAGTTGCAGCTGACATATGAATCGGCGCTGAGCGCGTTTGAAGCGCTGCCGCAGATCCGTGTGCTGTTCGACAGCGGCGCGGGCAAGTCACCGGTCGGTACCACCACTCCCGGCGATCCTTACCCAGGCTTTGAACAGTCGTTCGCGAAGTTCCCGATTCCCGGCACGAAGGCGCGCACGTGGTACCTGGGTCCGGAAGGCAAGCTGAGCGAACAGCAGCCGACGAGCGAAGGCGTCGACTCATACACCTCGAATGCGAGCGCCACGCCTCTCACCGACTACTCGAGCAAGACAGGTAGCGGTGGCCTGTGGGGCAACGCGTCGCAGTGGGAATGGAACTGGCAGCAGCCGCCGGCGGGCACCGCCGTGTCGTACGTGTCAGCGCCGCTCGCGAGCGACACGACGGCTATCGGTGGCGGAGCAGTGCAGTTGTGGGTGAAGTCCTCGACGCCCGACGTTGATTTCCAGGCGACGGTCAGCGAGGTCCGCCCGGACGGCAACGAGACGTTCGTGCAGAACGGCTGGATAAGAGGAAGCGAGCGCAAGCTGGCCACGACCTCGAGCAACATGTTCAAGCAGACGCCGACACAGCTGCAGCCGATCCCCACGTTCCTCGCTTCCGACGAGGAACCGATGCCCGCGAGTCAGTACGTAGCGGTGACGATCCCGCTGTACTTCGAGGGCCATGCCTACCGCAAAGGCTCGCGCATCAGGGTGACGATCTCGGCGCCCAACGGGACACAGCCGGTGTGGTCGTTCGCACACACACAGCCGGAAGAAGGCACGGCGAGCGACTCGATCGCGTTCTCGCCGAGCACGCCGTCGAGCGTCACCCTCCCGATCGTGGCGGGGGTGAGCGTCCCGACGAGCCTGCCGGCCTGCCCGAGCCTGCGCAACGAGCCCTGCCGGACCTATCAAGCATATGTGAACGAGGGCTCCTGAAAGGGCTCACGAGCCTCGCTCGGAGCGCCGGCTGATCAAAGTGGCGCAGCCGCGACGTTTGCGGGGCAACATTACGGGTAATTATCCGACTCGGGTGCAAGGTGCATCTCAGTCAACGAGAAGGAGGGTCTAATGGGGCTCATAGAGCTGCTTTTGGTCGTACTGGTGATCGCTGCTATTGCGGGGGGAATCGGTGTGAGCCCACTGCTTTGGCTGTTGCTGCTGGTTGCCCTCGTGGTGTTTCTCACAGGTGGCGGGTTCGGCTATCGCAGAGGCAGCAGGCTGTAGCGCAGCGGCTCGGGCTGAGACGGCCTCACAACGACCAAGGGTTCGCGGCCCCCATTGGCCCGGGGCCGCGAACTCCTTGCTCAGGGGTTGGCCTGGGGTTACCCGATCACTTCGTATTCTTTGCTAGCTGTCTGTTCTTTGCCGCCGTATACAACGGACCACTCACCTTCGGCGAGGTTTTTGAAACCGCCCAGAACCGCGGCATATTCACCAGTGGCTTTGTTGCTCGCGCCGCCGCTGACCGACGCATATTTATTGCTGGCGGTGTTACCGTGGCCGCCGCTGACGGTCGCGTCTTCCCGGCTAGCTACGTTGTCGAAGCCGCCGAGAACCGACGTGTAGAAGCCGCTGGCGGTGTTATCCACGCCGCCGCTGACCGACGGGGCCTCTTCACCGCTGGCAGTGTTACCCCAGCCGCCGCTAACGGTCGCGTATCGCCCGCTAATGATGTTGTTGAAGCCGGCGACGAGGCCGCCAAAGCTCGTATAGCTCTGCTTGGTTCCAAGTACGAGATCGTGCGAGCCGGTCTGGCTGCCTGGTTCTTCGTCATAGCCGAGAATCAGGTTGCCCTCGCCGTTGGTCGTGGTTGTTTTGCCTTCGCCGTTGATGATCTGCATGTTGACGCCAGAGAACTGGATGGTTGGCTTTGCGTCGATTCCTTCGGTGACGTATTTGATGTGCGGCAGGATGTCGTTCAGGACCGTCATCTCGGCGGTTGGTGGGAGTTCGACCTTGGTGTAAGCAGCTTTGCATTCTCCGCTGCTGCCACCAGAAGTGACCGCATTGCCTGCGGTTTCGGGCACGCATATCCAGGTTGCCGCTCCGGCTACGCTGATCTCCGCGCTCGCTGCCATGAGTACTGCGACAGCTATGCCGAGCATACTGGCGCGTCCTAGTGCTTGTGAGAGCTGCATTCGGTGCCTCCTCCTTGTGTGATTGACGCGAGCGCCGCTTACGAGGGCCCTCGTGATCTGTCGCGCCGGAAGTCTAGAGAAACGAACGAATTGGGAAGATGGAGATGGCGCTCGTGAGCGTGGACATATCGCCCCCTGACTACAACGCTGTGTAGGTCAGCGCCTCAGAGTGTCCGAAGCCAGCGCGCGGCGCTTGTGGAAGTAGCCGGTGACCTCATCGAGGCCGCGATAGTTCCCAGCGATGGCGTTCTTGCCGGGAACGCTCCGTTCGACATCCTCGCTCAGCCGCGCGCGGACTGCGGTTGTGCTCGGAGCACCGATTCAGCGGTAGCGCGATCCATGAGCGTTCAGGCTGGTCGCGAAGTGGCGGGCCTGGCGGACGGTTCTCGCAGTACCAATGTCCTTCTATCCCCGGCGGGTTATCCCAGTGACCTCACAGGCCCGACCCAGGGCACTGCCATAGAAGGCCACAACGACGAGAACCAACGCGCGTTGCAACGCGGGACTCTGGGTGCTCACCAAGAGCGCTACCGCGAGGCCGAGCTGCGCTGAGTAGCCCACGACAGAAATTGATGCGGGGACGAGATTCAGCCTTCTGTTTCGAGAGCTGGAGGAGAAGTTCCCAGCCCGTTTTGCCCTCGGTATCAGCTGTCGCGTGGCCAGTAGGCCGACGGTTGCCATTGCGATGCTCGATAGCCCGAAGACGACTGCGCCTCCAGTCAGGGCCAGGATCGAGACGAAGAAGATGCCTACCAGGACGACGAACGCGCTCCCGGCCAACACCGTTCGCAGCTCCCGAGTGGTGGGGTCCGCGTCGTCTGCGTTGACGACCCAAACGGCGACAACGAGCAATCCCAAGATGGCAGCGGACGCGCCCGCGCTCGCGCCAGCCGTGGTGGGCATGGACTAAGTGGACTAACTTGTGTTAGGCTGGTTCCTGTGGCTGAGAGCGTGACGATCCATGAGGCGAAGACGCACTTCTCCAAGCTCGTGCGCCGCGCAGAGGCAGGCGAGGAGATCGTGGTGCGCCGTGGCAGTGCCCCCGTAGCACGAATCGCGCCGCTCGAGCGCAAACACAGCGGCGTGACTGGACGCGGCTCGATGCGCGACGAAATCGTGATAGTCGGAGATATCGAGCAAGCGGACGGGGAGATCGAGCGACTGTTCAAGAGCAGTGAGGTGTTCCCAACCGGAACAGGCGCACGTTCCCGTGGAGACCGCTCCCCGCGCTGAGACGTGAGGCTGCTCGTCGACAGCCACGCGCTGCTGTGGCATCTGAGCGACGACTCTCGGCTCGGACCGAAGGCAACCTCAGCGATCGAGGCGCCGAATGCTGAGGTGGTGGTCAGTGCGGGGAGCCTGTGGGAGATCGCGATCAAGGTTGGTCTCGGCAAGCTGAAGGCTCCTGATGATCTGCCGGAACGCATCGAGCCCCTCGGCTTCCAGTTGCTAGATGTCACGGCAGCGGACGCCTGGCGGGTGAGGATGCTGCCGCACCATCACGGTGACCCCTTCGATCGTCTCCTGATCGCCCAGGCACAAGCGCACTCCCTGCCGATCGTCACGGGCGACCCCGCCTTCGCCGACTACGACGTGACGGTGATCTGGGACTGACTCCGCTATTTCCTGCGAACGCCGACCAGCTTCGTCGGAAATGGAGCTAGTCGGGCTCGAACCGACGACCTTCTGGCTGCCAGCCAGACGCTCTCCCAGCTGAGCTATAGCCCCGGGATGCTTCGGCGAGAAGTTTAGCCATCCTGGGCGCGGCGCTCCCGGCGGTCATCGTGGCGCATCAGCTCAGCCATCGTCGACAGCGCGTAGTCGCGAGCCCATCTGATGCCTGTGGCCTGGTTGTTCCGCGTACGGCTTAGCCGAAGATGAAGCGCTCGTCGCCCGGCAACCTCGGCGACGGGAATCAGATAGCAGCTGCGCAGATCGGGCGAGTAGATGCCCGCGGCGTCTATCTCAGATGCCGAGTAGGAGGTGGATACGTAGCCGGCTGGTGTGTAGCGGTTGGTCTTGGCTGCGATCGATGGCAGCGCTTAGCGCTGACCCGGCGACGGCTCCCTTCTGGCTGGGTGTGAGGCCATCCACATCGCAAAGCTACGTGCCGCGAGGTGTCCCGCGTGTGGACCCCGTGCCAATTGTGGGGCCAACCTGTGGCACGGAGGTGACAACTACCCCCGCGGGATGAACTCCGGCACGTCGAGGTCGTCGCCTGGCCCTGCGCCGCGCTGAGCACGTCGCCGCCCTGCCGGTGCCGGCGCACCGGCCTCGCGCTCCCGCTCGGTGCCGGGGGCCACCTGATCGAGGCGGGCGGTCATGCCGCCGTGGGCGAGGCGGACGTCGCGCAGCAGGCGCTCGGCGTTGTTGCGCAGTGACATCGACAGATCGTTGAGGTTGCGCGAGACCTCGGTCCCGTCAGCCAGCACGTCGTTTGCCACCACGTGCGCCTCGCTTGTGATCTCACGCGCTTCGGTTCGGGCTCGCGCCTTGACCTCCCTGGCCTGCTCCTCGGCCTCGGTGTGCAGCCGAGTCAGCTCTTCGCGTCGGGCGAGCAGCAGGCGCTCGGTCTGATCGCGCGTCTCCTGGGCAATCTGCTCGGCCTCCTGGCGGGCCTTGGCGAGCAGCTGCTCGGACTCCTGCTCGGCCTCGGTGCGCATCTGATCGCTCTCGCGCTTTGCCGCCGAGCGGACCTGCTCGGCCTCGCGATGGGCCGCTGCGCGCAGTCCCTCCGCCTCCTCGCTGGCCGCTGCGCGCCACTCGGCCGCCTCCTCGCGCGCCTCGGTGAGCAGCTGATCTGAGCTGGAGCGCGCGTGGGCCAGTGTCTGCGTGGCCTCCGTACGCGCCTGCTCGGCATCGGCGTGCATCCTGGTTGCGGTCTCTGTCGCCTCCGCTGTCATCGCCTCGACCTGGGCGCGTGCTGAGCCGAGGATCTCCTCCGCCTCGTCCTCGGCCGCCTGGACACGGATGTCGGCCGCGCGGTCGGCCTCTGCGATTCGCTCGCGGGCGCGGGTCTCGGCCTGGTGGCGGAGCTCAACGGCGGCCTGTTCGGCCGCACCCACGATGTGCGCCACCCGCCCCGGGGCTGCGCTCAGGGCGTTCGGGTCCTCCTCGTATACGTACTGCTGCTCCTCGTAGTGCGACTCCTCCACTGGGCCATCGTAAACCGCGCTGCCCTACTGCGCTCGACGATGAGAGACGATGGCAGAGATCGTTGGAAATCTGTCCTTGTGGACAGGCCCGAGAAGAGCCATGATTCGCACATGCAGAGAGCACGCGCACCTAGACAAATCACGATCCTCGCCTTCCCGGGCGTGCAGGGCCTCGACATCACTGGGCCGCTCGAGGTGTTCGCCGGCGCCCATAGCCTGATCGAGGCGCGCGACCTCCCCGACAGGGGTTACGAGGTGCAAATCGTCAGTAGCGATGGTGCGCCGCTTCTCACCTCCAGTGGGATGCTCATCACACCACACGGCACCCTCGCCGAGGAGCCGAGCATCGACACGCTGCTCGTTCCAGGTGGATCGGGGCAACGTCGCGCCGGTGAGGACCAGGCGCTGCTCGACTGGATCGTGAGGGCGTCCGCCAAGGCCACGCGCACGGTCTCGGTCTGCACGGGAGCCTTCCTGCTCGCCCGCGCGGGGTTGCTCGACGGCCGCCGCGCCACCACCCACTGGGCTCATGCCGAGCGGCTGGGGCGCGAGTACCCCCAGGTCGAGGTCGACCCCGACCCGATCTTCATCCGTGACGGTGACATCTGGACCTCGGCTGGGGTCACCGCGGGGATGGACCTCGCGCTGGCGCTCGTGGAGGAAGACCTGGATCGCGAGGCCGCGCTTGAGATCGCGCGCCACCTCGTGCTGTTCCTCCGTCGCCCCGGCAACCAGTCGCAATTCAGCGCCACGCTCGTCGCCCAGGAGCCCCAGCGCGAGCCGCTCCGCGAAATACAGCGCGCTGTGATCGAGGACCTCGCCGCTGACCACACGGTGGAGGCGATGGCCGAACGCGCGCACATGAGCCCGCGCCACTTCGCCCGCGCGTTTCGCTCGGAGACTGGCGTGACGCCCGCCCGCTACGTGGAGCGCGTGCGCCTCGAGGCGGCCAGGCGCTCGCTGGAGGAAGGGACAGAGCCGGTCGCTACGGTCGCCATGAGCTGTGGCTTCGGCACGGCCGAGACGATGCGTCGCGTGTTCCTGCGCACGCTGAAGGTTGGTCCGGCCGAGTATCGCCGACGCTTTCACACGCCCTCGACGGTGGCAGCCTGAGATGGAGATAGCCGTCGTCCTCTATCCGCGCTTCACTGCGCTCGACGCGATCGGTCCCTATGAGGTGCTCAGCCGTCTGCCCGGCGCAAAGCTCACGTTCGTCGCCGAGCAGCAGGGATCCGTGGCGAGCGACAACGGCATGCTTACGATCCTCGTCGAGCGCTCCCTGTCTGAGACGCGTGGCGCTGACATCGTGCTCGTTCCCGGCGGTCCCGGCGAGGTGGCCGCCCGCGCGGGCGCCACGACGCTCGACTGGCTGCGTGCGGCCGATGAGACGAGCACGTGGACGAGTTCTGTGTGCACCGGCTCGCTGGTGCTGGCAGCAGCGGGTCTGCTCGAGGGCCGCCGCGCGACCAGCCACTGGCTGGCCTTCGATGAGCTCGAGCGCCTCGGCGCGATCCCAGTGCACGAGCGCGTGGTCTTCGACGGCAAGTTCGTCACCGGCGCCGGTGTATCGGCGGGGATCGACATGGCGCTTGCGCTGGCGGCGAAAGTCGCCGGCCCCGAGGTTGCCCAGGCGATCCAGCTCGGCATCGAGTACGACCCACAGCCGCCCTTCGACACGGGCTCGCCCGACACGGCCCCGCAGCCGATCGTCGAAGCGCTCCGCGGCGGCTCGCGCTTCCTCTGAGTCCGTAGGCCGTCTCCGGGTCGGGGCCGCGAGCGTTCCGTCGTAACTCGCCCGCTAACCTCCGATTCCCGATGGCCGAGCACCGATACGACCCCCAGGAGATCGAGCCCCGCTGGCAGAAGGTATGGGCCGACGAGCGCACGTGGGAGGTGGCCAACGAGCGCAGCTCGGAGGGAAGGGGCGATTCCCGTCGAGCCAGGTCTGAGATCCCTAGCTCCTACGTGCTGGAGATGCTGCCCTACCCGAGCGGCGAGCCCCACATCGGGCATCTGAAGACCTACTCGGTGGGCGATGCCATGGCCCACTTCCGCCGCCGCCTCGGTGCGCGCGTGCTGCACCCGATGGGATATGACGCCTTCGGCCTGCCGGCGGAGAACCAGGCGATCAAAACGGGAGTTCACCCCCGCGACTCGACGGCTGCCTCGATCGCCTCCTTCCAGCGCCAGTTCCGCTCGTGGGGCATCTCGATCGACTGGTCCCGGGAGCTTGCCACGAACGAACCCTCCTACTACCGCTGGACGCAGTGGATCTTCCTCGAGCTCTACCGCGCCGGTCTCGCCTACCGCAAAGAGGCAGCGGTCAAGTGGTGCCCCAAAGACCAGACCGTCCTGGCCAACGAGCAGGTCGACGCCGAGGGGCACTGCGAGCGCTGCGGCGCCGTAGTCGAAGTCAAGCAGCTCGTGCAGTGGTTCTTCCGCATCACCGACTACGCCGAGCGCCTCCTGGGCGACCTCGACACGATCGAGTGGCCGGAGCACGTGAAGACGATGCAGCGCAACTGGATCGGGCGAAGCGTTGGCGCCGAGGTGACCTTCCGCTGCGAGGAGCTGGGGGTTGACTATCCGGTCTTCACCACCCGCCCGGACACGCTGTTCGGGGCGACGTTCTTCGTGATGGCGCCCGAGCACCCCGACGTGATGCGCCTGGCGCAGGGGACGTCCAACGAGCAGGCGGTGCACGACTACGTCAACCACGCGCTCAACGAGACCAACGAGGAGCGCGGCAACGCTGAGAAGCCGAAGACGGGCGTGCCGCTCGGGCGCACTGTGACCAACCCTGTCAACGGCGAGCAGATCCCGATGTATGTGGCGGACTACGTGCTGATGGAGTACGGAACGGGCGCGATCATGGCCGTGCCCGCGCACGACGAGCGCGACTACTCCTTCGCGCGCGCCTTCCAGCTGCCGATCCGCCGCGTGATCGCCCCCGCGGACCCCGACGCCAAGCAGCAGCCGGGAGCGGACGAGGAGGGGCTGCCCTACACCTCCGACGGTGTGATCGCGGGCTCCCACCGGGACTTCGACGGGATGAACAACCGCGAGGCGCTCGCGGCGATCGTGGCGTGGCTCGACCGCGAGGGCAAAGGCCACGCCTCGGTCAACTACCGCCTGCGCGACTGGCTGATCTCCCGCCAGCGCTACTGGGGCTGCCCGATCCCCATCATCTACTGCGAGAGCTGCGGGATGGTGCCGGTGCCCGACGAGCAGTTGCCGGTTGAGCTCCCGGACATCGAGGACTACACCCCCAAGGGCCGCTCGCCGCTCGCCGCCGCCGAGGATTGGGTGAACACCACGTGTCCGAGCTGCGGTGGCAAGGCACGACGCGAGACCGACACGATGGACACATTCGTCGACTCCTCCTGGTACTTCCTGCGCTACTGCGACGCCTCCAACGAGCGGGCCGCGTGGGACCCGGCCGCGCTGCGCGAGTGGATGCCCGTGGATCAGTACATCGGCGGGGTGGAGCACGCGATCCTGCACCTGATGTATGCGCGCTTCTTCACCAAGGCGCTCGCAGACCTCGGCCACCTCGACTTCCAGGAGCCCTTCCAGGCCCTGTTCACCCAGGGGATGGTCACCAAGGACGGCTCCAAGATGAGCAAGTCCAAGGGCAACGTCGTCTCGCCCGCGTCGATCGTGGAACGGGTGGGGGCTGACACTGCACGCTGCTACATCCTGTTCGTCGGGCCTCCGGACCAGGATGCGGACTGGTCCGATGACGGCGTGGACGGCGTCCACCGCTTCCTCGGACGCCTGTGGCGCCTCGCGGCGGAGACGGCGGAGAAGACAGGGCCAACGAGCACGACGACCGATCAGGCTTCGCATGCCGGCGCTGAGGGGCCCGATCTCGATCTGCTGCGCAAGACTCACTGGGCGATCGACAAGATCAGCGGCGACCTGCGGCGCTTCGCCTTCAACACTGCGATAGCCGCGGTGATGGAGCTGCTGAACGAATGCTCCAAGCTGCGCGATCAGGTCGAAGCGAGCACGCTCAGCTTCGCTCTCTCGACGGCCGCCTCGCTGCTGTTCCCGTTCGCGCCGCACGTCTGCTCCGACATCTACGAGCTGCTCACGGGCGAGCGCGTGTGGGAGCAGCCCTGGCCGCAAGCCGACGAGGCCCTGCTCGAGCGCGAGGTCTACGAGCTCGTCTGCCAGGTCAACGGCAAGGTCCGCGATCGCGTGCAAGCGAGCGCCGACTCCGACCAGGAGACGCTCAAGGACCTCTGCCGCGCCGCACCCAACGTCCGCGCCCACATGGACGGCAAGGAGATCGTCAAGGAGATCGTGGTGCCAGGCAAGCTAGTGAACATCGTCGT
>DATARM010000140.1:0-15114 GCA_036264155.1 Solirubrobacteraceae bacterium | reverse complement strand
GGCTTCAAGATCGCGATGCGCGACCTGGAGATCCGCGGCGCGGGCAACCTGCTGGGGGACGAGCAGTCGGGGCACGTGGCTGCGCTCGGGTTCGAGCTGTACATGCAGATGCTCGACGAGGCCGTGCGGGCGGCCGAGCCGGAGCAGGAGGGCGAGGAGCTGCCCGAGCCCGTGCGCCTTGATGTCTCCGTCGACGCCTACGTCCCCGCCGACTACGTTCCCTACGAGCAGGCCAAGATCGAGATCCACCGTCGTGTGGCCGGGGCGCTGGAGGTGGCCGACGTGGAACGCCTGCGGGAGGAGCTCGAGGACCGCTTTGGGCCGCCGCCTGAGCCCGTGGAGAACATGCTGGCGCTGCAGCGCGCGCGCATCAAGTTCGGACAGGCGGGGGCGAGGACGGTCAGCTTCAAGGGCGATCGCCTGGCGGTGGTGCCGATCGAGCTCGACTCCAGCCGGGCCAAGCGGCTGCGCGAGGAGCTGCCGGACGCCCTCTACGAATCGAGCCGCTCGCAGGTTTCGGTGCGCGTTCCAAAGGACGGGCCGGGGCGTTTCCCCAGCGTGGTGCGTGCCGCGGATGTGTTGCTGGCGCTGATGCGCGAGGCCGCATAGCCGGTGCTTGGCGAGGCCGCATAGGCGGCGCTTAGAAACTCATTAACCACACTTCAGGGGCTTTCCGCTAGAGTGCCCGCCGTCGTGTCCAAGACTCTGCGTACCACCTCGGCGCTAGGCGCCGTTTTGTTTGCCCTGATGGGTCTCTCCGCCTGCGGCGGGGGTATTCCGGGCAATGCTGTCGTGCAGGTCGGCAGCTCGCCGATCACCAAGGCGACGTTCGGACACTGGATGTCCGTGGCGGCCGCTTCGGGCAAAACGAGCGCCACTGCCAAGACGGTTGTGCCGGAACCGCCGAACTACACGGCTTGCATCTCGAACCTGGCAGCGACTACGGCCAAACCGGCCAAGGGTCAGAAAGCGCCCACGAGCGCCCAGCTGAAGACCCAGTGCGAAACCCAGTACAAGACGCTCAAGACCGAGGTGCTCGGCTTCTTGATCTCGTTGAACTGGGTGTTCGGCGAAGCGAACTCGCTGGGCGTCAAAGTGAGCGATGCGGAAGTCCGGAAGCAGTTCATCAAAATCCGCACCTCGCAGTTCCCCGCCACGGGAGAATTCGAGAAGTTCCTTTCCAGCTCGGGCCAGACCGTGTCGGATCTGCTGCTGCGCGTCAAGCAGAACATCGTCTCGCAGAAAATCCAGGCGAAGATCCTCAAGGAACACGGCAAAGTCACCGAAGCTGAAGTCCAGAAGTACTACAACAACAACAAGTCCAAGTACGGCACGCCGGAAAAGCGCAAGGTCGAGATCATCTTGACCAAGACCGAAGCGGCGGCCAAGAGCGCCAAGAAGGAAGTGGAATCGGGCAAGAGCTTCGCCAGCGTGGCCAAAGCCGTGTCGATCGACCCGACGAGCAAGGCCAAAGGTGGCCTGCTGCCGGAAGTGATCAAAGGCCAGGAGGAGGCTGCGCTCGACTCGGCCGTCTTCTCGGCCAAGGCCAACGCCCTCAGCGGCCCGGTGAAGACTCCCTTCGGCTACTACGTCTTCGAGGTACTGGGCAGCACGGCCGGCAGCCAGCAGAGCTTCGCCAAGGCCAAGAGCGCGATCAAACAGCAGCTCGCCTCCACTGCTCAGCAGACGGCCTTCACCAAGTTCGTCAAAGAATTCAAGGCCAAGTGGAAGGCCAAAACGGAATGCCGCGCTGAATTCGTGGTGGAAGACTGCAAGCAGTACAAAGCCCCGAAGACGGGCAGCTCCACCGCGGGCAGCTCCACCGCCGCCACCCCCACCGGGTAGCGGTTCTTGAGCCAGATCGAGCGCATCCACGGCCGTCAGATCCTCGACAGCCGGGGCAATCCTACGGTTGAGGTGGAAGTTACCCTCCGCTCGGGCGCGCTCGGACGGGCGGCTGTTCCCTCGGGCGCCTCCACGGGCGAGTTCGAGGCGACAGAGCTTCGCGACGGCGCCAAGCACTGGCAGGGCAAGGGCGTGACGCAGGCCGTGGCCAACGTCAACGGCGAGATCGCCGAGAGCCTCACGGGGGTCGACGCGGCCGAGCAGGAGACCCTCGACCGGGCCCTGATCGCGCTCGACGGCACGCCCAACAAGTCCCGCCTCGGGGCCAATGCGATCCTCGGCGTGTCGCTGGCGGCGGCCCAGGCGCAGGCGGCCGAGGGGAACCTGCCGCTGTGGCGCTACCTGGGCGGCGAGAGCATGCGCACGCTGCCCGTGCCGATGATGAACGTGCTCAACGGCGGTGCCCATGCGGACAACAAGGTGGACTTCCAGGAGTTCATGGTGGTGCCGTGCGGCGCTGAGAGCTTCTCAGAGTGCCTGCGGATGGGCACAGAGGTCTTCCACACGCTCAAAGGCACTCTGCGGGGGCGCGGGCTCGGCACGACGGTAGGCGACGAGGGCGGCTTCGCTCCCGACCTGGGCTCCAACGAGGAAGCGCTGCAGATCCTCGTAGAGGGCATCGAGGCGGCGGGCTACACCCCAGGCGAGGACGTGGCGATTGCGCTCGACCCGGCCACAAGCGAGCTGTATGAGGGCGGCGCCTATGTGCTCGAGCACGAGAACCGCACGCTGAGCGCAGCCGAGCTCACCGACTACTGGGCCGATCTTGCCGCCCGCTACCCGATAGTGTCGATCGAGGACGGCATGGACGAGGAGGACTGGGACGGCTGGAAGACGCTCACGGAGCGCTTGGGCTCGTCTTTGCAGCTGGTGGGCGACGATCTGTTCGTGACGAACACAGAGCGCCTGCGCCGCGGCATCGAGCTGGGCGTGGCCAACTCGATCCTGATCAAGGTCAACCAGATTGGGACGCTCACAGAGACGCTGGAGGCGATTGCAATGGCACGCGCGGCCGGCTACACGTCCGTGATGAGCCACCGCTCGGGCGAGACGGAGGACGTGACGATCGCCGACCTGGCTGTGGCCACAGGCTGTGGGCAGATCAAGACGGGCGCGCCCTCGCGCTCAGACAGGGTGGCCAAGTACAACCAGCTGCTACGTATCGAGGAGCAGCTGGGAGACGCGGCAGAGTTCCCTGGGCGCAGCGCCTTCCGCGCTCGCTCCTAGCCAACTCCGCTCTCAGCGGCAGGAGCCCGGCTGCGGAGCGCGAATGCGTGTGGAGATGCCCAGCTCCTCCGCCACGCACACGCCCTCCAGGGCTCGCTCCAGGGCGCGTAGGGCCAGCGGTAGCCGTGGCGGCCTGTTGGCAGGGACTGGTGGGGCCGCGGCGCGTGTGCGCTGGGACCGGCTGGGGCGGGCAGCGATGCTGTGCGTAATGGGCGCCCTCGTGTACCTGTACCTGAGCGCGGGCATCCACATGTTCTCCACGTGGCGCCAATCGCACCGTGACAGCGCCGCCGTGGTGGCGCTCAAGCACGAACACGCACAGCTGCGCCGCCAGCACGAACAGCTCAGCCAGCCCGGCACCCTCGAAGCGGCCGCGCGCCAGCTGGGAATGATGAAGAAGAACGAGCAGACCTACGTGATCAGCGGGCTGCCCCCCAACTGAGCAACAACCGAGCTGCATTTCCACCCGGCGCATGCGCCGGGTGGCCGGGCCGCACATGTGCGGCCCGGCCAACACAAGATCCTGCTCCCCACGGCCGCTGCTAGCCTCGGCCGCGTGTCGTATGAGAACGCGATCTACCAGTGGCAGCAGGGCGAGCGCCGCCTGCGGGGAGCTCCGGGCGAGCGCCTGGCGCTGCTCGAGCGGGTGATCGACGCGCTCGTGGCTGACCTGCGCCGCCGCCTCGGCGGGCGCTTCTCTGTGGACGAGCTGGTGGAGCTGTATGGGGCCGGGACGGGTTGGTGCCTGCAGGTGGCGATGAAGGTGGCGCCGGCGGACCCGTGGGCGTGGGAGGCGGGGATCGTGGTGGATGCGGCCTTCGGGCGCTACCTGCGGGAGGCCAGCGACTATGCAGGCGGACGGCGCGAGATCGTTACCTGAGAGAAACACCGTCGCGCAGAGCTGCGGCGGTGGGACGGCGGGAGGTGCTAGTCGTCCTCGCCCACACGGCGGATGACGATGCGGTCCTCCTCCACGACGACCTCGACGGGGCGGTGCCCGGCCCAGTGCTCAGCGTAGATGGGGTTGTCCTGGACGGCAGGGTCGAGCCATAGCCCGTAGCCCTCCTCGCCGTGGTCGAAGGTGCCCTCCAGCGGTGCGCCCCGGGCGGAGGAGCGCCGTCCACGTCCACCACGGCGGCTGCGAGTGCGCGTGCGCGGGGAGCTGGGCTCCTCCTCATCGCCCTCTTGCTCGCCAGCCTCTGCACGAGCGCGCTCGGCCTCGGCTTCGGCAGCTTCGAGCTCGGCGGCGATCAGCGCGTCGTCCTCGGCACGAAGGTCGATCTCCTCGGGGTAGTCAGCTCCGCTCGAGCCCTCGGGCAGCTCGTCGTCGGAGACGAGCTCGTTCTGGCGCTTGAACTGCTCGATGTCGCGGACTGTGACCTCGAGCTGATGGGCGACCCAGGCGTCGGTACGGCCTTGGCGCACCCATGCGCGGATCTGGTTGAGGTGCGGGCGCAAAGATTTACGGGGCATGGACGGTCCGGGAGACTAGCGCAAAGGGGGCACCTGCGCCGCCGGGTGCCCGCCCGCCGCCTATATTGAGGCGAGTTGGCGCGAGTTCAAGATCGCGTTCCCCCGATGCTGAGACTATGCTTGGCCCACCGGCGGTTGGGGCTGGCCGGGGTCGCCAGGCGAAGAGGAAGGTTCACCCAATGCTGGTTCTGACGCGCAAGTCCAACCAGAGCATCATGATCGGGGACGAGATTGAGGTCTCGGTACTGTCGGTCATGGGCGAGAAGGTCCGGATCGGCATCCAGGCGCCCCAGAAGGTCCCCGTGTTCCGCAAGGAGATCTACCTCGAGATCCACCGCGAAACCGGCGTGGTGACAGCGCACGAGAGCGACGGCGTCCCCGAGCATGCAGCCGACGTCGACGACTCGCTGCGCGGGCTCGGCGAGAGCTCCTGAGCCGCGGTCACGGCGCAGCCCCGATTGGTCGTTGTTCTGCGGCACCCGCGGGCCGGTGTGGTGGCGCCCAGCCTCAGCCGAGCAGCAGGTACAGCGTGCGGAACATGACCACTGTGACCACCACGGCGGTGGCGATCAGGGTGAGCACGAGCATCGCGTAGCGCAGCGAGCCACGCTTGTGGCGCTTGTCGATCGTGCGCTTCAGCGTCCGCTGCTCAGCCGTACGCCGCAGCGAGTCGCGGCGATGACGGTCGAGCGTGATCTCTTTGACGAACGCCTGCTCCCAGTCAGCCAGGCTCTGCCGCATCTTCACGTGGATGCCTCCTTGCCCCTGGCGGCGTCCTCACCGATCGGTGATGAAGCGATCACCGATCGTCCAGCACGCGTGCCAAGCACGCCACCGAACTGCCTGTGCCCCGCAGGGGTACGTCCTTGCCAGGACCAACGATGCATCCACGTCATCGTCACATCCTCCTACGAGCGGACGGGGGCTTTGGCGCGCTCGTAGACGGCCACGAAGCGGAGGTAGTTCTCGGCGATCTTGCGGGCTCCGGCGGAGCGCTCGATCTTGCCGTCCACGTAGGCCTTGAGCGGGTCCCACCAGATGGAGCGGCCGATGGCAAAGCCGATGAAGCCGTCCACGGGGGCGGCTGCTGTGAGCCACTGGTCGACCTTCTCGTCGTTGGCGCCGCGACCGAGGACCACGCAGGTGACGCCCTCGCGACCCTTGCCCGAGCGGGCCTGGGCGACGAGCATCTCGCAGTCGGAGCGCTCGTCCACACCCTCGATCTTCCAGATGTCGACCTCGATGCCCCCATCTTGGATCTCGGCGATGGCGCGGCGCATCAGCTCGGGGCGCAGCTCGGCGTCGTAGCGCTCGCCGTCGCCGCCCACGGACTCCAGCTGGGCGTCCTCGGCAGGGACGAGCAACTCGAACAGGAACTTGCGATCGTTGGCGTGCAGCCAGTCGCTGAGGCGCTTCAGCTTCTTCAGCTGCTCGACGTTCTCGTCCTTGGGACCGTCGGGGTTGTAGCGGACGAGGACCTTGGTGAAGTCGGGGTCGAAGGACTCGATGTGAGCGCCGAAGTCCTCGCCGTACTGGAAGTCGAACATGTTCTGCCCGGAGCGCTCCGCAGGCATGGCCAGCTTCAGCCCCTTCTCGCGAGCCTCGTGGGGAACGGTGGAGCCGAACTGCTCGTCGACGAGCACGCCCGTGGCGTCTGCGTCGGCGCCTGCGCTCACGGCCTGGAGCAGACCCTCGTAGATGAGGTGCTTGGCGTCGGCGATGATCGCCGTTTGCTCTGAGTCGGGCTCACCCTCGATCCCAAAGAACTTCTTCTGGAAGGAGCCGCGGTGGTCGAAGGCGAGGATGTAGAGCTTCTGGTCGTATCCGAGGTTCATGACACCCAGTATTCCAGAGGTGCGCAGGCCGTGGTCTGGAGGTCCTTAGAATGGGCTGACAATGCCTTCTGGTGCTGATCTCTTCGTCGTATGCAAGCAGTGTGGATCGGAGGTGAGCCCCTACATCACCGAGTGCCCCTACTGCGGCCACAGGCTGCGCAGGCGCGCGCCCAAGCTGCCTCGCGCGCATGCTCCGAGCCGCTCCGGCTCGTCGCGTCCGGGGATCTCCTCGCTGCTGCGTCGCAGCCCGCGCGAAGGCGCACCAGCAGGGACCTCGCGGCGCCGGGTGGGGAGCAGCTCGCGCTGGGAGGACACCCGCCCTTACGCAACGATCGGGCTGGTGGCCATAGGGGCGCTGGCCTGGATCGTGTTCCACGCCGAACCGGCATGGTTCGACAAGGTGGCCATCGTGGGCTCTCTCCACGGCGATTGGTGGAAGCTGTTCACCAGCGAGTTCGCCTATCTCAAGGGCATCTACGGCTTTGTGGCGCTGGTCGTGCTGGCGTTGTTCGGGTGGCTGTTCGAGCGCCGTCACGGCCCGGCTGCCGTGTTGGCGCTGTTCTTCGGCGCGGGTGTGGCGGGGGCGCTGGTCGAGCTGGCGGTCTATCGCGTGCCCGTCGTGGGCGGACCGAATGCGCCTGCGCTCGCGCTGCTGGCGGCGTGGGCGGCACCAGATCTGCGCGCGGCCCGAGCGGGTGAGTACTACGAGGGCGACCTCCTCGGCGCGGGCGCCCTCGCGGCGCTGCTGCTGGCGATGCCGTTTGGGCTGCCGCTGGTCTCGATCCTCATCTCCGGCGCCTCCACTGGGGTCATCACCACCGAATCTGCGATTGCTGCCGTGACCACGGAAGCGAGCTGGGTGGCGGGGGTTGTGGGCGCGGTCCTCGGCCTGATCGTGGGTCTGGGCATCGACCGGGGCTCACAGGCGCGGGGCTGAGCGGCCTATCATGGACGGCACATGTCGATGACTCATGCGGTGGTGCTGATCGAGGCTGAGCGCGATGCGCTCTCCACCCTGGGAGGCGCGCTGGCGGACACGGAGGGCGTGGCCGAGGCCTATTCGGTGACGGGGGAGTGGGACTTCGTGGCGATCGTGCGTGTGCCCGATCACGAGCAGCTGGCCGACGTGGTCACAGGCCAGATTGGGGCGCTGCCGGGAGTGGTGCGGACGCAGACGATGGTCGCCTTCGCCGCATACTCCCGCCACGACCTCGAGGCGATGTTCTCGATCGGCGAATGACCGCCTGAGGACGATGGCCACAGTTCCCATGAAGTCCGAGTACGGGCCGACGCTCGGGCAACTGCTGGCGCCCCGCTGGCGAGCCGCCTCGCGCTGCATACGCATGGCGGTGATCGGGGCGGCCTTGCTCGCGGTATTGCTCGCCGCAGGGCTCGCGCTGACGCTCGAGAACGCCCGCTACTCCCGTGGTGGCAGGGTGCCGTTTGGCTTTGAATACAGGGGTCTCTACCGCGTGGCGCCGGACCCCGGGGCGTTCGTGAAGATCGACAGCCGCGACTCGGAGGGGGCGCTGAACTACTCCTATGAGGTCTATCCGCTGACGCTTCCCCCCTACGGCACAGGCCTGTGGGGGGAGCTGCCGTTGTACTCGGCGAGCTACATGGCAACGCTCGCCCGCACGCTCCCCGAGTTCGTTCTGATCGGCGAGGGCAAGACGAAAATCACCAACACGACGACGGGCTATGACGTCCTGTACACCACCGAGGTGAACGGCAGGGAGATGTATGGGCGCAACGTGATGCTCTTCCCGGATGAACGCGCGGGGGTGCGAGAAGGCGTGGTGGTGGCGATGCTGACCGCCGAGGGGGCCAGCGCACAGATCAAGTCACCCAGCGAAGTGGCCTCCACCGGCGTGCTGCTGCGTCCGCTGAAGACCTTTACCTTCGGTTAGCGCGGCGGCCGTTCCAGGCGCCCAGGGGTAGGCGCTGTGTGGCGGGCGCCGGGGTGCCGCCGGTGTCGGGCACGTGGCGTACGACGGGCGTCTTGGGAACGGTGACGACGTCTTCCACGGGCGGCTGGGGCTGGGTGCTGGGTTCCTGTGTGGCTGGGACCGAACCTGTTGCTTCGACGGGGTTGCTCACGGGCGGCGTGGGCGTGGGCGTGGTGGTGGGAGGTGGGGTGGTGCTCGTAGGTTCGCTCGCCGTGGGGCTCGGTGTCGGTGGCGGCGTCGCGGGAACGCCTGTACCGGTGGTGGCCGTGGCGGGAAGTTCGGTGGTCTCCGTGGTGACCTCAGTCACCTGGGTTGTGCTCTGGGGGTCGCTCGGCTTGGCCGGCGCAGCGGCCGGAGCGGGAGCGGTCGTAACGGGCGAGGTGGCAACGGCGGGCACGACAGCGGCGCCAGCCGACGGCGTGGCGGGCTTGATGGGGTGGTGCGTGCGGCGTGTACGCAGAGCGGCAGTTGCAGTGTGGCGTCCAGTTGAGGCTCCGGGGCTGCTCGGCTGGGCGAGCTCGCGAACCACCGTGGGGGCGCTCGCATAGTGGTCGGCGGGGACACTCGAGGCGCTGGCCACAGGGAGGCGATGGTGGTGATGCACGACCACGGCGTGGTCGGCGGCGACGGCGCCGGCGGTGACGATTGCGGCGGCGGCGAGCCCTGCCACGGCTTTGGTGGCAAGCGCACCCGCGCCTGCCGTCACGAGGCCGCTGGCGAGCCCACCCCCGCCGGCGGCGGCTCCGGCGCCGACAGTGGCAGTGGCGGTGGCGGTGGCACCGACGGTGGCGCCGGCCCCGGCTGCGTGGGCACCGCCGGCCGAGGCGGTGGAGCCGAGCTTTGCCAGCAGGACCTTCTTGAGCAGGAACAGAGGCGCTACGGGCATGATGGCGGCCAGCGCGCGGTTGTTCTCGCGCAGATGCTTCTTGAAGGACAGGCAGCGCTCGCAGCTGCGCACGTGGCGGCGAGCAGATGTGCTCAGCTTGGTCAGGCCCTCGGCGACTTCGCCGAGCTCCAGGCGGACCTCCTCGCAGCTGAGCTTGCGTGCCTCGGCGGCCTCGGCGAGCGAGATGCGGGCGCGCACGAGCAGCGACTTGACAGACGGCACGGTGGTCTCCATGGCCTGTGCGATCTGGTCGTAGGAGAGCGCATCGATCTCGCGCAGCAGCAGCGCCGTGCGCTGCGTCTCAGGCAGCTCGTGCACATCGCCGATCAGCTCACGGAAGCTCTCGCGGCGCAGGACCTTCTCGCCGGTGGAGATGCCGTGCTCGGCGTAGTGCACGTCCATCGAGTCCACGCCAATGGCGGCCGTGCGGCGCAGGTGGTTGAGCGAGCGGTTGCGCGCAATCCGGTAGAGCCAGGGCCGCACGTTGATCTCGCGCTCGTCTGCGAGGACGGCGTTGAAGGCGGCGGCGAAGACCTCCTGCAGGACATCCTCGGCGTCCTCGCGCGAAGCGAGCATGTGGCGGCAGAAGGACAGCAGGCGCGACTGGTAGCGCGTGCAGAGCGTCTCGAAGGCGGCCGGCTGGCCCTTGCGGGTCAGCGCGATCAGACGCTCGTCGGACTGAAGGCGCAGCAGAGCTGACGGGCCACGCAGGCCCGGCATGGCGCTGGGATGTGTGAGAGCGGAGACCTCCATATTTCCTCT
Organism: Solirubrobacteraceae bacterium; assembly: GCA_036264155.1. Classification (GTDB taxonomy): domain Bacteria; phylum Actinomycetota; class Thermoleophilia; order Solirubrobacterales; family Solirubrobacteraceae; genus Palsa-744. Next base: position 5,077 of record DATARM010000140.1, on the reverse strand, counting down.
GATGCTGCCTTCGATCTCAATGACACGCTAGCAGCGCAAAAGTTGCGCCACAGGCCGCGAAAGCGCCCCTGCGAGGGACCGAACGGATAGAGTCGCGGACGATGGCGACGGAGAGCGCGCAGGACACGAGGACCTTCCACGGCGGGCGCCTGGTGGCGCGGCGCCTGAAGGCCCACGGCGTGAGCAAGCTGTTCACGCTCTCAGGCGGGCACCTGTTCTCGATCTACGACGGATGCCGCGAGGAGGGCATAGACATCGTTGACGTGCGCCACGAGTCCACAGCGGCGTTTGCGGCGGAGGGCTGGGCAAAGGTCACACGCGAGGTGGGAGTGTGCGCGCTGACGGCCGGTCCGGGCGTGACCAACGGCATGAGCGCAATGGCCTCGGCCCAGGCCAACCACTCACCGATGCTCGTCCTGGGCGGTCGCGCGCCGGCAATGCGCTGGGGGCAGGGCTCGCTGCAGGAGATCGACCACGTGCCGTTCGTACGCCCACTGACGAAGCTGGCTGCCACGCCTGAAAGCACCGGCGAGATCCCAGGCCTGGTGGAGGAGGCGTTTGCTGTGGCGCTTGCGCCGCACGGCGGACCCACGTTCGTTGACTTCCCCATGGACTATGTCTTCCAGGAGGCCGAGGAGCCGGAGCAGGAGGAGCTGAGCGGTCCTCTCGTATCGCAGCGAGGAGCGGAGGAGGCGCGCATCGAGCGTGCGGGCGAGCTGCTGCGCACGGCCGAGCGCCCGGTGATCATGGCCGGCACAGACCTCTACTGGGGCCACGGCGAGCAGGCGCTGGTGGAGCTCGCGCAGACGCTGCGAATCCCTGTGTTCCTCAACGGCCTTGCCCGGGGTTGCGTGGCGGCGGACGACGAGCTGTTCTTCTCCCGCGCGCGCTCGCAGGCGCTGAAAGGCGCCGACGTGGCGCTGGTGCTGGGCGTGCCGATGGACTTCCGCCTCGGCTTCGGCGCCTCGTTTGGCGAGGAGACGGAGATAGTGGTGATCGACTCGGCAGAACCGGAGCGCCGCCACCCACGTCCGGTGGCCGTGGAGCTGTACGGCGCGATGGGTCCCACGCTGAAGGGCCTGCAGGAGGCGGCGGGCGGCAAGGCGCTGGCGAGCGAGGCTTGGATCAGCGAGCTGCGCAAGGGCGAGAGCGAGAAGCGCGAGGCCGAGCGAGCGGAACTAGAGGATGGACGGGAGCCGCTGCACCCGATGCGCCTGTATGCAGAGCTCGCCAAGGTGCTGGACCGAGACGCGATTGTGATCGGCGACGGCGGCGACTACGTCTCGTATGCGGGCAGGGTGGTGGACAGCCACCAGCCGGGCTGCTGGCTCGACCCGGGGCCGTTCGGGTGCCTGGGCTCGGGTCCTGGATATGCGCTGGCGGCCAAGCTCGCGCACCCCGAGCGTCAGGTGGTGCTGCTGCTGGGGGACGGCGCGTTTGGCTTCTCGGGGATGGAGTTCGACACGCTGGCCCGCCACGGTGTGAATGTGGTGGGGCTGATGGGCAACAACGGCATCTGGGCGCTGGAGAAGCATCCGATGGAGTTCTTGTATGGCTACTCGGTGGCGGCTGAGCTGCGTCCTGAAACCCGCTACGACCAGGTGGTGGAAGCGCTGGGCGGCCACGGCGAGCTGGTCTCACGTCCGGCCGATGTGGGCCCGGCGCTTGAGCGTGCCTTCGCGGCGGGCAAGCCGGCCCTGGTGAACGTGCTGACAGACCCGACGGTGGTCTACCCCCGCCGCTCGAACCTGGCCTGAGTCAGCCGACGCCGGCGAGGCGCAGGGCACCGCCGTAGAGGATGTCGTGCTCTGAGACCTCCACCTGCTCGAGCTCGAAGGCGCGCATGGCCTCCTCGAGCAGGATCATGCCGGCGACGATGGTGGGAGCCCTGTCGGGGTTGAGCCCCACCACGCTGCGCCGCTCCGCTTCGTTCATGTCGGCGAGGCGGGCGATCAGCAGTTCCACGGTGGCCAGCTCCAGCCGATAGCCGTGCACGCGCTCGGGGTCATAGGGGTCGAGCTCCTGGTCGATGGATGCGGCCGAGGTGGCCGTGCCGGCGACAGCGATCCCGTGCTTGACGGGCGCGCGCTCCTCGGCGGGAAGCCCCTCGAGCAGCGTGGAGCGCACGTCGTGGGCGAGCTCCTGCAGCTCGTCGGGCTTAGGCGGGTCGGTGTGGATGTGGCGCTCGCTCATGCGCACCACGCCGGCATGCAGCGAGACGTGAAAGCCGGCAGTGCGCCCCGTGCCGACGACGAACTCGGTGGAGCCGCCGCCGATGTCGATGACGACGGTTGGCTCGGCGGCGGCCTCGCGTCCGGCCATTGCGCCGAGGAACGTGAGCTGGGCCTCCTCCTCGCCCTTGAGCACGCGGGCGTCCAGGCCGTAGTCCTCGCGCACGCTGGCAGCGAGGTCGGCGCCATTGGCGGCATCGCGCACGGCTGAGGTCAAGACGGCCAGGTTGGCCTCACACCCGTACTCCTGGATCTCGGCATGGTAGAGGTCGAGGGTGGAGAACACGCGGGCGGCGGCCTGCTCGGAGAGCGAGCCCGAGGCGTCGACCCCGTCCCCCAGCCGCGTGACCTGTGAGCGGCGCACAAGCTCCTCGATCGAGCCCGTGTTCGGGTCCACCTCGGCGATCAACAGCCGCGTGGAGTTCGTCCCAATGTCAACGACCGCCACGCGCACCGGTCCGATCCTAGACGGACGGAGTAGACCGAGGCATGACGAAGCTCCCGTTCTTTGCTAGAACATAAGCAGCGACGCGGGGTGGAGCAGTCTGGTAGCTCGTCGGGCTCATAACCCGAAGGTCGCGGGTTCGAATCCCGCCCCCGCTATAGAACAAAAGCCCCGCAAAGCGGGGCTTTTTTATCCCATCAGTCATCCCGAAAGTCGCTCGAGAAGGCTCGGGACAAGCCCAGGGACAAGGTCCTGCAAACCTGTGCGCCGCTTTCGAGGCCGTCCGCCGTCCTCACGAAGGAAGATCCGACGCGGCTTCCGCGGGAGCGGCCGGGCGTACGGTGGGCGCAGGGCTCGCCGGAGCTTCGTCTGTGACGACCCGGCTGAAACCAGAGGAAGGTGCGTGACGCGTAATCGCCGGACGGCGCGGACGAAGACTGCGCGTGACGTTGAGTGCCGATCCCTGACGGGCATGATTCGCTTGCGGGGATCACGGCGCCACACAACGCCGAACTCGGAGCAGAGACCGATGCGCGGAAGCACCTCGCATGAGTCGGACCGCGCAGGAGCACATAGCCCCAGGCGCGGCAGCTCACTTCAGCGGGATCTGCTCAGAGTACGCTAGGCAGAAAGCGACCTCCGGAGGGTCGGTGTCAAGCGAGCCCACACTGCAGGTGCAAAAGGTCTCCATGGGCTATTTGCGGGGTTCGTTTGTTGAGGTTCTGAGGGATGTTTCGCTGGAGGTGGAGGGCGGCGAAGTGGTCGCGGTGATCGGCCGGCGGCTGGGCGGGAAGTCGACGCTGTTGCAGATCGCTGCTGGGCTTGAGGAGCCGGACGAGGGCACCGTCACGCTCGCGGGCCGTCCGGTTCGGGCGCAGAGCAGGCGGAGTTTTAGGGAGTGGTGGGGGGTGCGGCGAACAGGATCGACCGGTCCGGTGCTCGGGCACGACATGGTGTTGGTTACTCGCGATGGCCCGCACCAGGAGCTCGAGGTCGGCAAATATGTTGGCGGGCCGCTCGCTGTTCGTGGCAGCCGCAGGCGCGACGTGCAGAGGATCGCGGGCGCTGCGCTTGAGCGGGTCGGAGCGAGCGACTGTCTCGGCCGCTGTTGGGGCGAGCTCTCGCATTATCAGCGGGCACTTGTCGGGCTCGCGCGAGCGTTCGCCGGCAGCCCGCAACTCGTCATCTTCGATGACTTGCTCGACGCGCACGATTCGCGGGACACCGAAACGCTGTCGGACATTCTGCACACGCTGCTCGAGGAGTCCGATCGCGGTTGCGGGGTGCTGCTCAGCGCCGGCTACTACGAGACGGCCGTCGTGCTCGCTCACCGTGTCTGCTCGATCAACGAGCGCGCCGAACTCGTGCATGTCTCCGGCCCCCGGCCAGATGCCCCCACCGCCCCCGTCGTCCAACTCCACAAACCAGCGGGATAGTCAAGGCTCTGGGTCAGAAACGCTGCGTCGAACGTGATTTCCAGCAGCATTTAGGCCTTCTGCCTAAACCCAGACAAACATCAGGACCGCAGCCCCTCTTTGGCAGACTCCCGGCGCAGTGTCTATAGCTGTCCAACATGCCAGGAGCATTCCGGCTAGTGAGCTGTTCGCCTACGATCCACGCATGCCTGCCCTAGCCCTCGGAGACGCCAGCACGCCCGTCATCTGCATCGGGCTTCTACGCCAGAAGCCGGACACGATCCAAGGACTCGACAGACGCCTGAAAAACAAGTTCGCTGCGGCAAGCTTCACGCGCGGCTCGGCGAGCAAAAGCATCCCCGGACTCGCCAGGCAAGGGCTCGTCGAACTGGTTGAAAAGGGGGAGAAGTCGACGCTTGATCTCTTCCGGATCACGGCCGCTGGCGAGGCGTACTTCCTCGCGTGGCTGCGCCAGAGCGAACTTCCCCCGACAGTGCGCGACGTCCTGCAGTGCAAGCTTGAGTTCTTCGAGTATGAGGAACTCCCAGACGTGATCGTAATGGTCGAAGAGCATGCGATCGCCTACGGCGCCGGGGCGGACATTGCGCACGAAGAACTCCAGGAAGAAAAGCGCCGCAGACGCGAGCGAAGGCGGCGCCAGCAACCGCCCGACTGGCGCCTTGAACTCAACATCACGAAAGCGAAGGATCTGGCGAAGCTGGGGAACGCGATGAAGGATCGCCTGAACGCGCTAGTGGGGGAGCTGAAGGCGATCCAAGAGACCTTCAGGAAGCACTACGAAGGTTCAGCGCAGACGGGGTGATGGATGAGTGGCCTGCTCTCGATTGCTGGCATCAGCATGGGCTATTTGCGGGGTTCGTTTGTTGAGGTTCTGAGGGATGTTTCGCTGGAGGTGGAGGGCGGCGAAGTGGTCGCGGTGATCGGCCGGCGGCTGGGCGGGAAGTCGACGCTGTTGCAGATCGCTG
>DATARM010000115.1:0-6810 GCA_036264155.1 Solirubrobacteraceae bacterium | reverse complement strand
CGTGGCGGGGTCGAGCCGACGGTCACAGATGCCAACCTCGTGCTCGGTCGCCTGCTCGAGAACTCCCCGCTGGCGGGTGGGCTGCAGCTCGATCGAGCGGCCAGTGAGGAGGCTGTGGCGCGTCTCGCCGAGGAGCTCGATCTCGATCTGCTGGCCTGCGCGGAGGGGATCGTGCGAGTGGCCGAGGCGGAGATGCTGGGGGCGATGCGCGTGATGACGCTCGAGCGCGGGATCGACCCGCGCGGCTTTGCCCTAATGCCGTTCGGCGGCGCCGGCCCGCTGCATGCATCTGCGCTGGCGAGCGAGCTGGGCATCTCACGGGTGCTCTGCCCCCGGGCGTCCGGGGTCCTCTGCGCGCTCGGTCTCGCGGCAGCGCCAGCGCGCCGCGATGCTGCAAAGACCGTGATCCTCAGCGGACGCTCGCTTTCCCCCGAGCGCCTCGATCGCGAGCGCTCGACGCTCGTCGCACAGGCCAACGCGATGCTCGCCGGCCCTCCCGCACGAGTGCGCATACGTCATGAGCTGCGCTACAGCGGCCAGGCGTTTGAGCTCCCGGTGGAGGAGGCGATCGACGATGGCGAGCAGACCGGGCTACTGGACCCTGACGGGCTGCGCGAGGCCTTCGTTCACATCCACGAGCAGCGCTACGGCTACCGCGACGAGAGCGCTGACATCGAGCTGGTGAACATCCGCGTCTCCGTCTGGGATGCGGCGCCGACACTCGCTCTACTCGCCGGCCGCGCAGCCAACGCGAGCGCTGAGACCGGGGAGGTCGTGTTCGCCGGCGAGCGGTTGCGGTGCACCGTCCTGCGGGGCGAGCCGGCACCGGGGAGCAACCTGGAGGGGCCGATGCTGTGCGCGCTGCCGGACTCGACCCTGTTGATAGCGCCGGGCTGGTCGGGCACGGTCGACGCGCACGGCACGATCCACCTCGATCGTGAGAGCGAGGGCTGAGGCTGTGCTGGACCCGATCGAGCTGCACCTCGTGACGGGAGCCCTGCGCGCGGCCTGCGAAGAGATGGGCGTCGTGCTGATCCGCTCCGCGTACTCGTCCAACATCAAGGAGCGACGCGACGCCTCCACGGCCCTGTTCGACGCCGATGGGCAGATGGTCATGCAGGCCGAGCACATTCCGGTGCACCTCGGAGCGATGCCCGCGGCGGTGGCCGCTGTCGTCGAGGAGGAACATCGGGCGCGCGTCTCGTGGATCCTCAACGACCCCTTCGCCGGTGGGACCCATCTCCCCGACATCACAGTCATCACTCCGGTCTTCGCTCCGGAGCCCGGGCTGATCGGCTTCGCGGCCAGCCGCGCACACCACGCCGACGTGGGCGCCAGGCTGCCCGGCTCGATGCCCGCCGACAGTCACACCCTGGAGGAGGAGGGCGTCGTGATCTCGCCACGGCCCCTGGACGAGCCCGAGCTCGAGCGGCTGGTAGCGCGCATGCGCCAGCCGGATGAGCGTCGTGCCGACCTACGTGCCCAGCTCGCGGCCAACCGCAACGGGGCGAGGCGCCTGGCCGAGATCGCGGCGCAGCTTGGCGCCGAGCGCCTGCGCGAGGCGAGCGACGCCGTGCTCGACTACTCCGAGCGGCGCACACGAGCGTGTCTGGCGGCCCTCCCCGACGGCGTCCTGCACGCGACCGACGTGCTCGAGGCGCCCACTGGAGACCTCGATCTGAGCCTGCGCGCGGAGGTAGCTGGCGAGCCGCTGACGCTCGACTTCACCGGCAGCGCCGAGCAGCACTCGGGGAACCTCAACTGCCCGCTCGCGGTGACCCGCTCGGCGTGCCTGTTCGCCGTGCGCGTGCTCACCGACCCGGACATCCCGCCGACGGCCGGTGCCTACCGCCCGATCTACATCCGCGCGCCCCGCGGCTGCATCCTCAACGCGCTGCCGGGCGCCGCCGTGGCGGGCGGCAACGTAGAGACCTCCTCACGCGTGGCCGACATGGTGCTCAGCGCCTTCGGACGCGCCCAGGGCCAGGGAACGATGAACAACCTGACGCTCGGAAACGAGAGCTTCTCCTACTACGAGACCCTGGGCGGCGGGCAGGGAGCGTGCAACGACGGCGACGGCACGAGCGCGGTGCACGTGGCGATGAGCAACACGCTCAACACGCCGATCGAGGCGCTCGAGCGGGAATTCCCCCTGCGGGTCATCGAGTACGCGCTGCGGCGCGGCTCGGGAGGAGCCGGACGCCACCGCGGGGGTGACGGCGTCGTGCGGGAGCTGGAAGCGCTGAGCGAGATGACCTTCTCGCTGATCGGCGAGCGCCGCCGCCACGGGCCACGCGGGGCGGCCGGCGGCGAGGGAGGTGCGCCTGGTCGCGACCTGATCGACGGCGCTCTTGTGGCTGGGAAGCTCACCGGCACCCTGCGGGCGGGACAGCGGCTGCGCATCGAAACGCCCGGTGGAGGAGGATTCGGGGATGAGCGAGAGCACCACAACTGAGCGGATCGGATTCCTGGGCCTGGGCATCATGGGCTTGCGAATGGCGGCGAACGTGGCCAAGGCCGGCTTTCCGCTCGCGGTCTGGACCCACACCCCCGGCAAGGCCGAGCGCTGGGCAGCCGAGCATGGCGCCACGGCCCACGAGTCTCCGGCAGATGTCGCGCGTATCAGCGACATGGTTGTGAGCATGGTCGTGGACGGTGAGCAGGTCGCCTCGGTGCTGCTCGGCGAGGGCGGCGTGATCGAGGCTGCCCGTGAGGGCCTGCTGTGTATCGACATGTCCACGATCGCCCCGCCGGACACGCGACGAATCGGCGCTGCCCTGCGCGAGCGCGGTGTGGGCATGCTCGACGCGCCCGTCACGGGCTCCTCACCGCGCGCCGAGGAGGGCTCGCTGACGATCATGGTCGGTGGCGAGCAAGCGGACTTCGCGCGAGCGGAGCCGTTGCTGCAGACGATGGGCCAGTTGATCCGCCACGTGGGCCCGCTGGGCCAAGGTGAGGCACTGAAGCTGATCAACAACTCCCTCGGCGCCGCCAACGCGGCGGCGTTGGCGGAGGCGCTGCTGCTTGCACGGGCGAGTGGCATCGACCTCGATGCGCTGGTCGAGATCGTCGCGGCGGGCTCGGGGGCATCGGCCCAGCTGACGCTGAAGTCGGGAGCGATGCGAGAGCACGACTACACGACCTTGTTCAAGACCGCCCACATGCTCAAGGACGTGCGCCTCTGTCTCGAGGAGGCACAGACCGCCGGCGTTCCGTTCGCCTCAGCCGCACACGCCCGTGACCTGCTCACAGCCACCATTGGGCGAGGCCATGGCGATGACGACTATGCGTCCATGATCGAGGCCGCGGAGGGACTGGCCGGTCGACGCCTGTAGCTCGGCGGGGGGCCCATGTCGGGGTCCCGAAAGCGCCAGATTGGAGCGGTCCTGAACTGACTGCGCTTGGCGTCTATAAAAGCACAAGTCCCCTTAAAACCCCGCAATTTGCAGGCGATTTGGGATTTTGGCTGATGTTTCGTATTCTGTATGGGGTCGGTAGCGTCTCCATGCAGGTGGCGCTGGCTGAGTAGCCAAGACGTCCCCTCGTCGTTCCGTTTGTCTTCTTTCATGCCAATTGCTTTCAAAGAATGGGCTGTCACCGTTCGCGCGCTAGCGGAAGGGGAGCAGCTCCTAACACTCCGCAAGGGTCTCCTCCCCCAGGGTGAGAAGCCATTCCGACTCGCACACGAGCGCTTCTTCCTCTACCCCACCTTCGACCACCAGCCCGGCGACCTCGTCCGCGAGTCCCACCAGCCCGAGCTGCGTCGCGCGCTCGAGGAGGGCGTCTGGAGCGACGGCGAGCCGCCGCTGCACACATTCGTATCCGGTGCCCCGCTACAGCAGCCCGACCGCGTTCGCATCCGCGCCTGGGCAGAAGTCACAGACCACTTCACGATCGTCGATCCTCGCTGCGTGGACGCCCTCTCCCCCTTCTACGTGTGGACGCCCGACTACGCAGAAAAGCGCCTCGGCTGGCGTGGACGCCAGCCCCTGCACGTGCTGCTGCTGCGCACCTACCGCATCCCCCGTCCAGTCACCGTGAAGGTCAAGGACGAGTACACCGGGCCCAACGCCTGGATCGAGCTGCAGCGCGAACTCCCATTCGAGGGCACCCCCGTGCTCTCCGACGCCGAGTTCGAGCGTGCCTCGGAAGAGATCCGCTCGATAACTACCGAAGTCGGCCAGCCCGTATTGGTTTAGACGGTCCTAGGCACGGCGCGAGGCGGCGTCCTCAGTCGCTCATGTGCCGAGCACATCTCGCTCCCTGCGTCCTTGCCTCGCTTGGCCTACGACCGTCTAAATGGCGTGGTCCTAGGCACGGCGCGAGGCGGCGTCCTCAGTCGCTTGTGTGATCCCACGTGAGCGCTTCGCGCGCTGCCTGCGCACCGGATTCGGGGACGAGCACGTCGTAGCCGCCGATCATCGGCGAGTACCCACCGATCGATCCACGCAGCAGGCTCGGGATCCCCTCCTCCAGCAGCATCCCGGCCACGAACTCGCCCTGTAGACGATTCTTGGCGCGGGTGACTCGAACGAGCTCGCCGTCGGCGTACTCGGGCTTGATCTTGCGCGCCTTGGCGCGCAGCTCGCCCTCGGGCAGGGACTCGCCCTCACGCTGGACGAGCGGCATCCCGCACTCACTGCAGAAGCGCTCGCTCGCGCTGTGCGTGCGCGCACAGCTGGGACAGACGAGCGGGTGCTCGCCCATCAGCGAACCTCGAGGGGAACCTCCCGTACCTCGCCCCCCTCGATCATGTAACAGCGGATCTTAGGCTCCTCGCCGGCGAGGCCCACGATCACCCACTCCAGGCCGGGCCAGTTGGCGGCGAAGTTGATATCGGTCTGGGATGGATAGGGCGCGGTGTGGGTGTGGGAGTGGTAGATCGCCCCCAGCTCCCAGCCGCCGTCATCGAACTCGTCCATCGTCCGCAGAACCTCTTTACCGTCGATCTCGAAGCGCTTGCGAGAGGCGAAGACGTTGGTGGCGCGGTGCACTGCCTGCGCCTCGCCGCTGCCGTCGTGCTCGAGCGAGCTGTAGGCGATCATGCCGCAGCACTCCGCGTCGTACTCCTCGCGAGCGTGGGCGAGAACGTCCTCCATGAGGGCAGCGGCGATGATCATCGCCGGGCGCTCACAGCCACTGCTCTGTCACCACCAGACGGTCGACTCGAGGTTCTCGACCTCGTCAACCGGCAGGGTGTAGATGCCGCTCGACAGGTACTTCCAGCCGTCGTCGGCGACCACGAACACGACATTGCCCTCATCGAGCTCGCCCGCGATCCGCACGGCGATGCTTGCGATCGCTCCACTGGAGACTCCCGCGAAGACGCCCTCCTCGTCGAGCAGCCGACGGGTCCACACGATCGCGTCGTGGTTGGTCACGAAGATCTTGCGGTCGAGCAGCGAGATGTCGATGATCGGCGGGATGAACCCGTCGTCGAGCGAGCGCAGGCCCTGCACGGGCTCGCCCTGCATCGGCTCGGCGGCCACGATCTTCACAGCATCCCCCAGCGTCTCCTTCAGGCGCCGCCCGTTGCCCATCAGCGTCCCGCCGGTTCCCAGCCCGGCCACGAAGGCGGTGACCTCGTCGAGCTCTTCGAGGATCTCCAAGGCAGTGCCGTTGTAGTGGGCGTTGGGGTTGGCCTGGTTTCCGTACTGATAGGGCATGTACACGGTGGAGTCTTCAGAGGCCATCTCCAGGGCCTTGGCCACCGCGCCGTTGGAGCCCTGGTCGCCAGGTGAGTAGACGATCTCAGCGCCGTACATCTTCAGCAGCTGGGTGCGCTCGGGGGTCACGTTCTCGGGCATGACCACCTTCAGGCGGTAGCCCTTGCGTTTGCAGATCAGCGCCAGCGAGATGCCGGTGTTGCCAGAGGTGGGTTCGAGGATCGTCTGTCCCGGTGCGATCGCGCCTTTCTCCTCGGCGTCCTCGATCAGGGCACGAGCCACACGGTCCTTGACCGATCCGGTCGGGTTGTGCGACTCGAGCTTGGCCCAGATGCGCACCCCAGGCTTCGGCGAGAGGTTCGGGAGCTCGACCAGCGGCGTGTTGCCGATCGACTGCACGATATCCCCATAGCGACCTCCGCAAGGCCGGTTCCTGAGCCGCTCCGCCGCCATTACTTCACGGAATATAGCGATGCTTGCGCGCACGATCGGAAGAACCCTCGACAGGGGGTCCCGTCGTCTCCGCTTGGGAGCGCAGTTGAGGACTGACCCGAAGGCCACAGATCGGCTGGACCGACCGCCGCCAGCGCCGTGAGCGGGCGGCAATTCCTTGCGGCTGTCTCTGTTTGGGCGCCCCAACGCTCGATCGGCGGCCACGCTGGCCGTGCCAAGGGCACCTGGCCAGCCGGCCAGTCAAGCACTAACATTCTCCTTCAAGGAGCCCACTACAGAGGGAAGGCGCATGGCTGGCGAACAGGATCGTTTCGACTTCGACTGGCTCGTCATCGGGTCTGGCTTCGGCGGCAGCGTCTCGGCTCTGCGCCTGGCCGAGAAGGGCTACTCGGTCGGCGTGCTGGAGTGCGGTAGACGCTTTGCCGATCACGAGTTCGCGAGCTCGACCGCCGATCTGAAGCGCTACTTCTGGAACCCCCGCCTGGGTATGAAGGGGATCTTCCGCCTGACGACGTTCAAGGACGTCTCGGTGGTCTCAGGCTGTGGGGTTGGCGGGGGAAGCCTCGGCTACGCCTGCACCCTCTACGTCCCCCCCAAGGCCTTCTTCGAGGACCGCCAGTGGGGCGAGATGCAGGACTGGGAGAGCGCCCTGGCGCCTCACTACGCCGAGGCCCAGCGGATGCTTGGGGTG
>DATARM010000063.1:0-37077 GCA_036264155.1 Solirubrobacteraceae bacterium | reverse complement strand
GAAGGACACCACCACGATCGTCGACGGCGCCGGTGAGGCCGAGGCGATCAAGGGCCGCATCAACCAGATCAAAGCCGAAATCGAGAACACCGACTCGGACTTCGACCGCGAGAAGCTGCAGGAGCGCCTGGCAAAGCTCTCCGGTGGCGTGGCCGTGGTCAAGGTCGGTGCGGCGACCGAGACGGAGATGAAGGAGAAGAAGCACCGCGTCGAGGACGCCCTGCAGGCGACCCGGGCGGCGCTCGAGGAGGGCATCGTGCCCGGTGGTGGCGTCGCGCTGCTGCAGGCGGCCGCGGCTGTCAGCATCGGTGAGAACGGCGCCTCGGCCGACGGATCGGACGACGAGCGCACGGGTGCGCGGATCGTGCTGCGCGCTCTGGAGGAGCCGCTTCGCCAGCTCGCCGAGAACGCGGGCCTGGAGGGCTCGGTCGTCGTAAACGACGTCCGCAAGGCCAAGAAAGGCCACGGCCTGAACGCCTCCACCAACGAGATCGTCGATCTCGTGGCGGCCGGCGTGATCGACCCGGCGATGGTCACGCGCTCTGCCCTGCAGAACGCCGCTTCGATCGCCAAGAACATCCTCACCACCGAGGCAATCGTCGCCGAGGTGCCCGAGGAGTCCGGCGGCGCCGGTGGCGGCGGTGGCATGCCCGACATGTCGGGGATGATGTAGTCAGCCGAACGGGCTGAAGCTGTGAGCGGCGAGCAGTCTTCGCCGGTATAGGACGCACCGAGGGCCCGGCATCTCTCGCCGGGCCCTCGAGCGATTTGGAGGCGAGCCTCAGGCCCGCTTGTAGAAGAAGGCGATCCGGCCCTCGGACACTTCAGTGTGGAGCAGGTGTTCGAGCAGGCTCGTAGCGTTGAACCCAGGCTTTACAGGTTCGCGCTTCTTCAGCGCGTCGACGATGACCACGTAGTTTTCTTCAGAGCCCTTTGGAGGGCACACGGAGTAGCCGGTCGTGCCGAAGCTGTTACGTCCGACGATCGCGCCGGCGGGCAGGTGGCCGGAGAGCTTGCGCAGGGTCGGCTTCAGGCCAGCCACGCCCCAGTCGAGGAAGAGCTTAGCTCCGGCGCCGTTCACAGCAGCTACAAAGAGGTCGATCTGCGCTGTGTGCGCTGGCACTTTGGTCCAGCTCAGGGGAAGCGGCGTATCGGCGCCGTCGCAGGTGTAGCGCGAGGCGATGGGCTGCAAGGCGACGCTCGATTTGAGCACCATGTCGATTTGCGGCACGGGTTCGCCAGCGGTGGGGGTGCTGCTGCTTGCAGAGCTGCTGCTGCTGCTGGCGGTCTTGCTGCCATTGGCGCTGGTGGAGCTGCCGGCCTGTGCGCTCGTCGCGGCGGCCTGCGTGGCGCCCGGGTGGGAGCTGGATTGGGACTGCGTTGAGGCGGAGCTGCCGCAGCCTGCCAGAGCGAGCGCTAGGACGAGCGCGCCGAACAGGCGGTGGGGTCCGCGGTGGGTGTGGGCTGATGTCGACATGTGGAACGCGACCCTGCCATATCGACCCACCCTGAGGCAAGCAAATCGTGCAATTGTCTCTGACCTGCTGGCCGGCGATCTCCGGCCAGCAGGTGCTCCCGGCCGGCTCTCAGCCCACCTCTGCCACTGAGCGCGGCCGCGCTCCGACGTACTTGGCCGTCGGGCGGATCAGCTTGGCCTCGCGCTTCTGCTCGAGGATGTGGGCCGACCAGCCGGCCACGCGCGCACAGGTGAACATCGGTGTGAACAGGTCCGGTGGAACTTCGGCAAGGTCGAGGATCACCGCCGACCAGAACTCCACGTTGGTGGCCAGGACGCGATCGGGCCTGCGTGCGTGCAGCTCGGCGAGGGCCGCCTTCTCAAGAGCCTCGGCTGCCTCGAAGCGGGGCGAGCCCAGCTCGCCGGCGGTCCGACGCAGAACACGCGCACGCGGGTCTTCGGCGCGGTAGATGCGGTGGCCGAAGCCCATCAGCCGCTCGCCGCGGTCGAGGGCGGCTGAGACCCACTTCTCCGCGTCGCCCATCTGCTCGACTTCCTCGAGCATCTTCAGGACGCGCGAGGGGGCTCCTCCGTGCAGTGGGCCCGAGAGGGCGCCCACGGCAGCCGAGAGCGCTGCTGCGACGTCGGCGCCGGTCGAGGCGACCACGCGCGCTGTGAAAGTGGAGGCGTTCATGCCGTGCTCGGCCGCTGAGACCCAATAGGCGTCGATCGCCTTGACGTGGTCGGGGTTGGCCTCGCCGCGCCAGCGGATCAGGAAGCGCTCGGGGATCGTGCGTCCCTTGTCGATCTCGCTCTGGGGCACGGGAGGCTGGCCGGTTTCGCGCGCCGACTGGGCCACGAAGGACAGCGCCATGACCGAGGCACGGGCGAGGTTGTCGCGGGCCTCCTCGTCGGTGATGTCAATCAGCTGACTGAAGCCCCACTCGGGCGCGAGCATCGCCAGCGCCGACTGCACGTCCACGCGGTGGTCGCCCGAGCGTACGGTGAGCGCGTGCGGTTCGGCCGGCGGCAGGCCGGGCTTCAGATGCCCATCTACGAGTAGGCCCCAGACCTGCTCATAGGGAACGCTGCCCACCAGGTCTTCGATGTCGACGCCGCGGTAGCGCAGCGCGCCACCCTCTTTGTCGGGCTCCGCGATCTCGGTGGCGAAGGCGACGACTCCTTCGAGGCCCGACTGGACCTCCGGTGCTGCTGACTGGACCGCGCTCATGGCACTCGCTTTCTGAGCTTGATGCTTGACGGGGAGCTGCCTTGTGGGCAGGTACATATCGTCGCAGGAATGGGCGTGCGGGTACGCTGCACGCGCAGGGGAGCCCATCCGGCCGGCGAGCATCCGCGGCGATCTTTCGAGGAGGAGTCATGCCCGACGGCGATCTGATGTTCCGTTCTGCGATCGCGCTCGCCGCGATGGTTCGCTCCGGAGAGATCTCCTCACGCGAGCTCGTCCAGGTCTCGCTCGAGCGCATCGAGGAGCTCAACCCTGCCTTGAACGCCTTCGTCGACATCGACGCCGAGCGTGCGCTTGCGGGCGCCGACGCTGTGAAGGCTGGGGACGAGCGGCCATTCGCCGGAGTGCCGACGGCGATCAAGAACAACCGGCCTGTGCAGGGGCTGCGCCTGACCTACGGCTGTCAGCTGATGGAGCAGAACATGTGCGACTACGACCACAACGTCACGCGCCGGCTCAAGGAGGCGGGCTTCGTGGTCGTGGGGACCACGACGCTGCCCGAGTACGGGATCCTCCCCACCAGCGAGGCGCGGATCTTCGGCCCGACACGCAACCCGTGGGATCTCGGGCGCACTCCCGGAGGCTCCTCCGGCGGTGCCGCCGCGGCGGTGGCCAGCGGCATGCTCCCCGTCGCCCACGGCAACGACGGCGGCGGCTCGGTCCGCATCCCGGCTGCCTGCTGTGGCCTCGTGGGCCTGAAGCCGAGCCGCGGGCGCATCTCCGCGGCCCCCGAACTGGGCGACTCCTCGCTGGGGATCGACGGCATGCTCACGCGTACGGTCGCCGACACCGCCGCCATCCTCGACGTGCTCGCCGGCTATGAGCCAGGGGATGCCACGTGGGCGCCCGCGCCCTCCGAGTCCTTTGCCCACAGCGCGGCAAGGGAGCCCGGGCCACTCCGGATCGCAGCCACGACGCTGGCGCCCGTGCCCGACGCGCCGGTGGATCCCATGTGCGTAGCCGCGGTCTGGGACGCGGCCGATCTGCTGCGCTCGCTTGGCCACCAGGTCGAGGAGGTGGAGCCGCCATGGCAGGTGGATGGCCTGCAGGCGCTGTTCGGCGCTGTCTTCTCCAATCAGATAGCGCTGTCGATCGCCTACTCGGGGATGGTCGCGGGTCGCGGCGCGGATGGGATCTCAGCCGAGGACATGGAGCCCATGAGCTGGGCGATCTTCTCCATGGTCAAGCGGATGGACGCCATCGAGGGCATGGGGGCTGCGGTGCAGCTGCAGGCCTTCGCACGGCGGCTCATCTCGTTCCTGGCACCCTATGACGTGCTGCTCACGCCCGCACTCGCCGAGCGCCCGCTGCCGCTGGGGACGCTCAACACGGCGGCCCCCGAACCGATGGCCACGTTCACCCGCTCCGGCGTGTTCACCCCCTTCACACCCGTCTTCAACGCGGCTGGGCAGCCGGCGATATCCGTGCCGCTGTTCGAGGGCGAGGACGGGCTGCCGCTGGGGGTGCAGCTCGTCGGGCGTCCCGTTGGGGAGGGGCAGCTGCTGGCGCTGGCGACGCAGCTGGAAGGGGCGCGGCCGTGGGCGGGGCGGCGCCCGCTCCTCTCGTGTCAATAGGACTCTCGGCGGTTGGGCGCCAGCGGCGACGGGGGACATCGTGCGCCACCGCCGACGCATCCGCGTCACGTCCCTTCGATGACAGCCCATTTCTGCGCTGTTCCTTCTTTGAAGAGCTTGGTGTCACCTTCACCGCTGAACGAGAGGGCTTCTTCGCCGATCTTCAGCATGCTCTTGGAGCCTTCGCATACGCCGAGGTGCACTTCCTTGGTCGTTTCGATGTCGGGATCCGTGCATAACGGACCTTCTTCTGTATTCCCGTGTTCGGAGGTGACTTTGAGGATTCCCGCCACGACGCAAGTGCCCCCGCTGCCTTCGAGTTTGACGGTCGCATAGATCGTCCCACTGGCCGGGAAGCCCTCTCCTTCTTCTTTTTTGATGATTCGTCCTGCCAGTTCCGTCGAGTCGATAGGTTCGGTGACGTGACAATGCATCGGGGTCGTCACCGTGCATTCGGAGAATTTGCTCGACCCTTTGACGAACTTCACAACACCTTTTTCGGCCACGAGTTCACCCGCGCCGGTCGCTTTGCTGCAGGTGGTTCTAATGCCCGCGGTGGAGAAGACCGTCGCGCCGACATTCGTCGTGGTTGTGGCGAAATGCCCTTCGGTTAACACTAATGGTTCGCCGATACACAGGGCAAATTTCCCCGATCCTGCCGACTTTTTACATTCAGCTGCCGATGCCGATGTTGCCCATGAAAGCGTGAGCATGGCGGCAAATGCGACCAATACAGCATTCCTTGCGTGCATCGCGTTCCTCTCGTCGAGTGATGGCTTGTCCCCCGTGGGGCCACTATGCACACCACGGAGCTGACGTCATCACAGCGCCGAGGCAACGGAGGCTGCTACCGGGCCCCGAGTACCGCGGCCATACGTTGCGGCACGACGCCCAGCGCTTCGGTATCGGCGGCGCCGCGGGGGGAGGCCATCGAGACCTCCATCAGCTCAGCCTCGTCCCACGTGGCGAAGGCGCTCGGTCCTGCGATCCGCTCGAGCAACCGCAGTGAACGCGAGACGAGCGGAGTCGGCACGTGCAGCAGGGGACGCCTGTGCCCCAGCGAGCGCAGCAGCAGGCGCACGATCTCGTTGTGGCTGAGCGTCTCCGGTCCGCCCAGCTCGTAGCGCTCGGGGCTCTCGGCTGGGACCCCTTGGAGGCTTGCGATTACGCACCCCGCCACGTCCTCGGCCCAGATCGGCTGGAAGAGCGCGAGGCCTCGTCCCGAGACGGGCATGATCGGGAGCAGGGCGAGGCGTTCGAGCAGCCTCAGCCAGGGGTCGCCCGGGGCGTAGACGATCGACGGCGCGAACACCGTCGAGTGCAGGTCGGCCTCGCGCACGGCCTGCTCGGCCAGGGCCTTGGCACGCAGGCAGCGGGTGCGATGGTGGGGGGTGGCTCCCAGCGCGGAGAAGAACACGAAGCGCTCCACGCCCTGGCGCTCGGCCGCCTCGACCATGCGCCAGGTGGCGATGCCGTCGAGCTCCTCGATCGAGCCTCGCGGCTGGTCGCGGATCGCGGCCGCCAGGTGCACCACGGTCTGCACACCTCGCAGAGCGTTGCGAAACGACGGCGGGTCGGCGAGGTCGCCGAGGGCGATCTGCACGCGTACGCGCATGGGCCCCAGGCGCCGCGGATCGCGCACCAGGCAGCGAACTTCCCGACCTTCGGCGACCAGCCGGCGCAGGAGCGTCGAGCCGACCAGGCCGGTGGCGCCCGTTAGCAGGAGCATGATTCGTACAATATGCGTCTCCCGCGCGGAGACCCCGCAAACCGACCCAAAGAAAGAAGCAAATGGCCTACGTGATCGCCGAGCCGTGCATTGGCACCAAGGACAACTCCTGCGTGGAGGTGTGCCCCGTGGACTGCATCCACCCGACGCCCGACGAGCCCGGATACGACGCTGCTGAGATGCTCTACATCGACCCCGAGGAGTGCATCGACTGCGACGCCTGCGTGGAGGCCTGCCCGGTGGACGCCTGCTTCGCCGAGGACCAGCTCCCGGAGGAGTGGGGCAAGTACACCCAGATCAACGCCGAGTACTTCGCCAACAGCAAGTAGGGGGAGCTCGGTCAGCTGCGACGCAGGCCGAGCATGCTGATCAGGAACGACGAGAAGACGATCTGCACGCCGAGCACCACCAGCGTGGCTGCGAGGATCGCCAGGCGCTCCTGGGAGAGGCTCCCGAAGCCGTGGATGATCCAGTCCGAGACCAGTGCTGCGAGGCTCGCCAGCCCCACCAGGGCCACCGAGCAGCCGAGCATCAGGCCATGCTCGAGCCGCAGCCGCTCGCGGATGCGGTCGAACCACGGCGCGCGCTCGCCCATGAAGTAGCAGGCAAAGGTCTGCGCGCAGACACCGAGGCATACCAGCTGCACGCCCACGATCAACAGCAGCGCGCCACCGATCAGGGCATGCAGGTCCCACTGGCGGCCGAGCACGTCGATGTGCGCCGTCACCGCCAGCGAGATCAGCGCGCCCAGCACTGCCAGCACCGCCCCGGGCAGGATGAACAAGTGTTTGGGCGCGTGCAGCAGCAGGAAGCGAACATGACGCCATCCATCGCGGAAGCTCGACAGCTTCGATTCTCCGCCCCGAGGGTGGTACTCGATCGCGATCTGGCGTATGTCCATACCCTCCTTGGCGGCGCGCACCACCATCTCCGAGGCGAACTCCATGCCCGACGTGCGTAGCGCCAGCTGCTTCAGCCGATCTCGCCTGAAGGCCCGCATGCCGCAGTGCGCGTCATCGACACCCGAGTGGAAGAGGACGTTGAGCAGCCGTGAGAGCAGCGGGTTGCCGATGTAGCGATGCAGCCAGGGCATCGCTCCCGGGTGGATGTTGTCCATCCTGTTGCCCACGATCATATCTGCGCCTTCGCGCAGACCGGCCAGGAGCCTTGGGATCTCCTCGAAGTCGTAGGTCAGATCGGCGTCAGCCATCACGATGTAATCTCCGCGCGCAGCAGCGAACCCCGCTCTGTAGGCGTTGCCGTAGCCGCGTTGGGGTTCGTGGATGACGTGCGCTCCGGAGTTCGCCGCCAGCTCCGCGCTGCCGTCGATCGAGCCGTTATCGGTAACGATGACCTCGCCAGAGAGCTGTGTGCGCGCGATTGCCTCCAATGCAGCTGCCACGCACAGCTCGATGTTCTCGGCCTCGTTGAGGCAGGGGATCACGACTGACAGCGTCTCCGGGGACCCGGTCCGCGTAGCTGCGCTGTGAGCGAGCGCTTCACCTGGTGTGCTCATCGGATCACGCGTCTGCTGGCCATGGGCTCATGCACTATGGCCTGCTCACAAGGGCGCTGCCAACGCCACGCGCCACTGCGCGCCCGGGGCGCTGGAGCTGGCGAGTGCTCAATTGGCCGCGTCTGGAGCGCGGGCAAGATTCTTCCCCAGCCGGAGAAACTGGCTGCGGTCCGCTGCGATGAGCTCTCGCTGCGCCGGCGCTTTGTCTCCCACGGGGGGTCTCACCCGTAGAAGCGCGAGACGACCAGCAGCTGGCTAAAGACGTCGTGAGCGAGGATTCCCAGGACGATGAGCACGCCAACCGCCGCACCCCAGCGTCTTCCGGCGCCGCGGGCCGCCAGTGCCAGGCCGAGCGCCCCGAGCGGCAACAGCGGCAGCAGATACCGAGGCTGCACGTAGCCGATCTGTTCGGTTTCCACGCTCATATTGGCCGTCGTGGCGATCAGCGCGAGCAGTCCGGCTCCCATCGTCGCATAGGTGATCGCCTCGGCCAGGCGCGGGCGCAGGCACGACCGTCGGGCGAGCAGCGCTCTGAGCGCAAGCGCCACTATCAGGGCCGCGGGGAGGATGGCAGCGTCCATCGCCCACCCCGGGAAGGAGGTGTCGAGCCAGCCGTAGAGCCCCACCGTCCTGTCGAACCACAGCCTGGGGGTCGAGATGCCTATGAACCCGTGTGCCATCCCGGGCAGGCGAGGCAGGTAGTACTCCCAGATGTAGACGAGCTTCGACCACAGCGATCCGTGTTCGGCCAGCGAGCTCGCACTGTTGCTGAACGGTCCCAGCAGGTCATGGGCGCCGAGCAGCTTGTAGGCGGCATAGGCTGCACCGGGGCTTAGGCCGATCGCCACTCCGGCGCCTGCTGCGGCTAGCGATCGCGAGGCGCCTGCCCGATCGGGGCGAGCTCTCCCCCGGAGCCCGAGCGCCACCATGCCGAGTACCACTCCCGGCACCAGGCCGAGGAAGTTGAGCTTGGTCAGCGTTCCCGCAGCCACGAGGACGCCGATTACGAGCGCCAGCCTCAGCGTGAGGCCGCGCCTGAAGGCGCGCGCCAGGCAGTAGAAGATCGCCGCTGCCACTGCGCACAGCAGCGCATCCGGCGTCACCGCACCAGACGTGAAGCCCAGCACTGGGGTGAGCGCGGCTCCGAGGCCACCGACGGCCCATGCCCAACGCACGGCCGGTAGCGTCTCGCGCACGAACATGTAGGAGAACAGCGCAGTCACACCGGCAAACACGGCGCTCAGCAGCTGCATCAGCTCGAGGCTGTCGAGGAGGTTGCCTGTGAGAGTCATTCCCACGCGATAGGGGACCGCGGCCAGTGCGTAGTAGAGCGGCGGCTCGGTCCCCGCGACGCCGGCGCCGGCCGGGGCCGATCGCGAGAGCGACTTCGTTTCCAGGCTGCTCCGCAGCTGTCGGCGAGCCGAGCTCGGCAATGACGCCTTGACTTCGGGATGCAATGCCAGGTTGCCCTGATCGAGGCTGAGCAGGACCGAGGTCTCCGCCGCGGGATATGAGAATTCGCGCGTCGGCAGTTCGCCGGTCTCTGCCAGGTGCTCCACATAGGCGAAGTGAGCGGGCTCGTCCGGCGCCTGGAAGGGTGGTGTGACGAGCGACCAGCAGGCTGCGCTGAGGAACGCGGTCAGCCCGCAAGCCCAGGCTGCGGCCGGAATGCTGCGAGCGCGCGACGCGATGCTCGTGCGCAGGCGTCGCCTGTGCCGGTCAGGCGCCCTCGGTGCAGGTGTCGCCCGAGCGGCGGCGGCCGTGCCCGTGGCAGAGCTCGTGCTCACATCTCGCTCCGGTCGACCTCGCGCAGGATCACGCGAGCTGCGAGCCCTGCGGCGGCGAGCATCAGCGCGATTGCCAGCAGGGCGGCTCCCGTGCCGCCAGGGGTTCGAACGGGGTTGAACTCGCCGGCGATCGAGGACGCGAGCGACAGCCACGAGGCTCTGGCAGGCCGGAGGTATTCCACCCGAAGCCACAGCTCCCGCTTCCCGCTCGCCTTTTCCACCACTGCGCCTTTGAGCCCGATCGTTTCGGCGGCATGCCCGATGCTCACGCAGGCGACCGTGTCGGGGGCGCTTGCGCGCACTTCCTTCACAGGCACCGTCACACTTGCGTCAGTTCCCCACCCAGACCCACGTCGTCCCGTGGTAAGGACGCTGGAGGACGAGATCACCCTCACCCCGATGCTGGGTCCCACGTTGGCGAGCAGTGAGACGCGAACGGCTGTCGTTCCGCGCGGCAGCGTTCCTCCGCCCTGGCAGTTTTCCAACGGCCCGTTCGTGTAGGCCTCGCCGTTCACCAAGACGCCGTTGGAGCCGAGCGTGCTCACAGGCCCGTGGAGCAGCACGATGGCGATCGCTGCGCTCATCGCCGTGAGACCCACTACAAGCGCGATCCTGGACGGGCGCATGCGGAGCAACGATGTCCGTGGCGCGGGTTCCCGTCAAACGACTCCCATGCGACTCCCATCTCACCAAGGCCGGTCGTGGAGGTGGGCCCTCGCAATTGCCTGCACGTGACGATGTTCCCCTTCCGGAGACTCAGCCCTTGGCTAACCCCAGCCGGCACCGGCAAATTCACCCGCTCGTCTCTGTCATCGATATGGCGATCCAGTCGGAGACAGCCTGCCGCCGTTTCTGCGCTCTAGATGGGGCTCGTCGGGCAGCCTGCTGCATCGGTAGGCGGTCGCCAGCAGAATTGACCAGCTTAACCATTCGTTCTTTCTGACTTCCCTCGGAGCAGACGTTGACCCCTGCCCACACTGACCTCCCAGCGCCACCCGTCGAGCGGCGGGATCGATGAGACGGGTCAAGGTCGCCGTGGTCGCTGGACTGCTGATCGGCGTCGCTGCCCTTGCGCTCGCGCTTTCGCGCTCGCCCGTCACGACCGCCGGCGCCAGCACCTCGAAGGACCAGTTCCTGGGGCTCACCCGTGTCAGGACCGAAGCCTGCCAGGCAGGCGAAGCGCTGCCACGTGACGTTACCGCGGTGCGCTTGATCGTCCAAGCTTTCACCGGACCGAGAGTGGCCGTCGAGGTGCGCTCCCAAGGGCGTGTCATCACCCGTGGCGAGCGTGGATCTGGTTGGACGGCAAACGCCGTCACGGTGCCCGTCAAGCCGCTTTCGGTTGCAACCAGCGGTGCCACCCTGTGCTTCGCCCTGTACCTGAATGGCTATGAAACCGTCTACCTGACAGGAGTGCGAACCTCTGCCGCGCGGGCCGCGACTGGCCCCAGCGGCGTGTTCCCGGGTCGAGTGCGCGTCGAATACCTCCGCTCCAACGGACCGCCGTGGTGGTCGCTCGCCGGCCAACTCGCGCGCCGGATGGGGCTTGGCCGCGCGGGCAGCGGAACCTGGGTGGTGGGGCTGGTGATCGCGCTGATGGCCGGCGTTGTCCTGCTGTGCTCGCGTATGGCCCTGCGAGATCTGGGATGAGCCGCTCCACCGCACCAAGCCGGGAGGGGCCGCGGCTTCAGACGCCGGGCCTCCAGCAAGCTCCTGCCTCGCGGAGGCCTGCCCCTCCCGTGCTCAGGGCAGCCAGCGCAGCCGCTCTCGCCGGGCTGGGAGAAGTGCCCAGGGCCGCTTGGCTGTGTGCTCTGGTCGGTTGTGTCTGCGCTGTGGCGTGGTCGATCGTCACGCCGCCGTTCAACGCTCCCGACGAGCCTGTGCACTTCGCCTATGTCAAGCAGCTTGCCGAAACTGGACGATTGCCCGTTGGCAGCAACTCGAAGTTCTCGCTCGAAGAGGAAGTGGCGCTCGCCGACCTACGGCTGGAAGTCGTGGCCGAGGATCCGCAGAACCGGACGATCTCCTCGCGCGCGCAGCAGCAGCGCCTCCAGGGCGATCTCGATCGATACCGGGGGCCGCCTGAAGCAGGCCGCGAATTCGCGGGCGTCGCGGCCTCCCAGCCACCGCTCTACTACGCGATCGAGGCAATCCCCTACGAGCTCGGCGCGTCCGGGACGCTGCTCGATCGCCTCGAGCTGATGCGCCTGCTGTCGGCCGTCATGTGCGGGTTGACGGCGCTGTTTGCGTTCATGTTCGTGAGAGAGGCGCTGCCCGCGGCTCCCTGGAGCTGGACCGTGGGCGGCCTTGGGGTGGCACTTGAGCCGCTGCTCGGGTTCGTGTCGGGGACGGTGAATCCCGACGCGCTGCTCTTCGCCGTGAGCGGCGCGGCCTTCTACTGCCTCGCACGCGGCTTTCGCAGGGGCCTCACACGCCGGCTGGCGATCGTGCTCGGCGCCGTCACAGCAGTGGGATTCGCGACCAAGCTCAACTTCCTCGGCCTCGCCCCCGGCGTGCTGCTGGGACTGATCCTGCTGAGCGTACGCGCCGCGCGCGACGGCAGCGGGCGCGCTGCCTACCTCTCGCTCGCGATCGGGCTCTCGATCGCGCTGAGCCCGGTCCTGCTCTATGTGCTGCTCCACGTCGCCTCCGGCGGGCACACGCTCGGGATCGTCTCGAGTGGGATCCTCGACACCCACGGATCGCCATTCGCCGAGGCGAGCTACATCTGGCAGCTATACCTGCCGAGACTGCCCGGCATGCACGACTACTTCGCCGGCCTGCAAACCACGCGGCAGCTGTGGTTCGATCACATCGTCGGGCTCTACGGCTGGCTCGACACGCCCTTCCCGAGCTGGGTGGAGAACCTCGCACTGCTGCCGGCGGCGATCGTCGCCGGCCTCTGCTTGCGCTCGCTCGTGATCGGCCGCGCGTCACTCATCGCGCGTCGCACCGAGCTGCTCGTCTACTGCGTCATGGTCCTCGGGCTGATGGTGCTGATCGGCGCCGACTCCTATCTCGGCTTCCCCAAGGTGAACGCCGAATATGCACAGGCGCGCTACCTGCTGCCGGTGGTTCCCCTGCTCGGCCTGGTCTACGCACTGTGCGCACGAGCCGCCGGGCGGCGCTGGGGCCCGGCACTGGGCGCGTTGCTGATCATGGGCTTTCTCGCCTACGAGATCGCCAGCCAGTTGCAGGTCGTGGCGCGTTTCTATGGCTAGGCGAGCCCAGCCGGCTCGCGGTCTGTGTAGGAGCCGTCGAGGACGTCGAAGATCGCCACGTCGGGGATCGCCTCCTCCAAGCGCACTCGCAGCTGCGCAGAGTCGAAGCTGTGTGAGCGCGGGGCCACCGGGTTCACTGTGATCGCGACCAGCTCGACCTTGTCTCGCGCGCGCAGCCGAATGCCCCGCCGCGCATACCACGAGAGCCCATGTTCGAACAGGAACACCTTGGTGGGGTCGGCGACGGTCAGTACGAGCTCGCGCCGGCGACGCCCGGCCACGTGGGCGAGCGCGCGCATGAAGCCGTCGGGGAGCGACCCCGGCACCAGCAGGCTCTGCGTAGTGGGATTGGCGTCCAGCAGCTCGGCGATCTGCTCGACCTCGGCGGTGAGGGTGAATCGCGGATGCAGCGCGATGGTGTTTGCGGCCGTCTCGGGCGCCGGCAGGCGCAGGAGCTCGACCGCCTTGCTCGTCCTGTCGACGAGCTCTGAGATGTCCTGGCTCAGGACCGCTCCCGTCGAGAGGATCAGGGCATCGGCCACCCCCGGCGAGGAGGCCGCACGACGGTCGATGGCGCCGTCGATCAGCACCTGCTCGGCGCCGTGGGCGAGCATCGAGTCGCTCACCGCGCGCACCTGCTCGGAGGCGCTCGGACCGGCGACTTCGATCGCTCCCGGCCCACGCAGTCGCGCGATCAGCACCTCTCCCAGCGGCGTGCGCACGCCCGTGCGCTCGAGCAGGTCGGAAGGGATGGCGCTGGCTCGCAGCAGAGCGTCGGTGGTGGCCACGAGCGTGCCGCCTGCCAACTGGATGCGGGGCTTCTCGATGCGGGAGTCGATCGCGTCGCGCTCCTCGCCGTCGCGCCCGACCGAGGTGACACCAGCTCTGCGCCCCTGGGCTTCGAGCTCGCGCAGGAGCTGTGCCAGCGCCACCGTCTTGCCCGTGTTCTTGGCTAGGCCCACGAGCGCCAGGCGCCTGCTCGAGGCGCTCAGGGTCGAGAGCGTCGCGCCGCCGGGCTCAGCCCGCGGTCGAGACACGCGCGGCGAGCTCCCGCACGATGAACGTTGCGAGATGTTGGGGTTCGGTGCCCTTGGAGAAGCCCGCGTCGTAGCCGAGCTCCTTGGCGAGCTCGTTGGAGACCCGCGGTCCGCCACAGGCGAGGATCATCTCGCCGCGCTTGCCCTCCGCCTCGACCATCTCCACGAGCTCGGTCAGGTTGTGCACGTGCAGGTTCTGCTGGGTGACCGTCTGGGAGACCAGGATCGCATCCGCTCCCACCTCGATCGCGCGGGCCACCAGCACGCTGTTGGGGACCTGGCTACCGAGGTTGTAGGTGGTGAACATGCGATAGCCCTCGAGCCCGTGGTGGCCGTGGTAGCCCTTGAGGTTGAGCATCGCATCGATGCCCACGCTGTGCGTGTCCGAGCCGGTGGACGCGCCGACGACCACCACCTTGCGGCCCAGATGCTCCTCAGCGAAGCGCTCGATCTCGTCCTCTGACATGTACTCGATGTCGAAGCCCTCGTCGTGAAGCGCCTCGAAGTCGACGGTCTGGGTGCAGCGTCCATACATCACGAAGTAGGTGTAGCCCTCGGTCAGCTGCTCGTAGTGGACGACCTCGGGCTCGGCAAAGCCCATCCTCCCGGTCAGCTCGAGCGCCGCCTTGCGCGCCGCCAGCGAGTAGGGCACGGGCAGCGTGAAGCTCATCTGCACCAGCCCGTCGCCGAGGTGATCGCCATAGGGCCTGACCGCCGTGAGGTCGACCTCACGCATATGCAGCTGACCCATCGCGCATCAGCTCCGAGATCGGGTTGAAGTAGCCCGGCTCCGTCTCAACGATCCCCTCGATCCCGCGGCCGCCGTCGATCTTGCGCCTGACGTCGCCGAAGGTGGCATCGTCGATCGCCTGGAACAGGCCGATCTCGGCGACGCGCAGCAGCAGCGCGTGCGCGCCTGCCAGCACCTCCTGAGCCCGCGTCTGGATGATGCCGCCCGGCTTGAACTCGATCTCCTCGCCGAGGTCGCGGGCTGCGTTGAAGACGTAGTCGACGTTCTGCAGCCCCAGCACGCGGTCGTGGACGTGCGGCGTGAAGATGCCCTCCGTCGGCACGCCGATCGTCTGGATGCCCTGGCCGGTTGCGATCGTGACGAGGTTGAACAAGGTGTCGGCGGCGTGCGTGCGGAACAGGTTGCCGTCCATGTGTCTGGTGGGCGGCATGTACTTCACAGGGCACTCGGGGAACAGCTCGCGCGTGAGTTGCGCCTGGGCCCACTCGAGCAGCAGCCCGTTCTCGACCGGTACGTCGATCTCGAAGGCGTCGCCGAGGGCGATCTGGGCGTCGGGCACGCCTGAGGCGCGGGCCAGCTGGTGGTTGATGAACTGCGAGGCCGTCACCGACGGCGCCGCCTCGATCGCATCGGCGGTGCGCAGGTAGTTGTCCTCGCCGGTGTTGATCACCACGCCGAAGAAGCCGTTGATCATGCGCGAGATGCGCTGGTCGATCAGCCCGCGAACGATGTTGATGTCGCGGTAGAGGATCCCGTAGAGGGCGTCGTTGACCATGTTGTCGAAGCCCTCCCACGCGCCCATCACGGCGATCTCCGACATGCACAGCCCAGAGCAGAAGCTCGACAGGCGCACGTAGCGGCCGTGGGTCTCAGACCACTCGTCCATCGCCTCGCGCATGATCCGGAAGTTGGCCTGGGTGGCGAACGTGCCGCCGTAGCCCTCGGTGGTGGGGCCGTAGGGGACATAGTCGAGCAGGCTCTGGGCGGTCGAGCGGATCACCGCCACGATGTCCCCGCCGGCTTCGGCCACGGCCCTCGCGTGGACCACGTCCTCGTATACGTCGCCGGTGGCGGTCAGCACGTAGCGCAGGGGCGTGGCTGCTTCACCCAGGCGCTCGCGCATCGCCCGGCGCTCCTCGAAGCGTCCCTGGATATCACGCAGGCGCGCCGCGCACTCGGCGCTCACGCGCTCGCGGATCGCCGCCTCCTCTGCGAGCTCGAGTCCGAGCAGGTCGAGCTCCTCCGCGCTCACGGCTTCGGCCAGCTGCTGGGGCGAGCGGCCGGTTTGGATCATCGCGTTGCCCAACCAGTGGGCGACGCCCCGGCCCAGGCCGCCACGATCGTGCACGTGATCGACGAGCACGTTGGGCAGCGGGGCCTCCAGGTCATCGGCGCCGTCCACGCCGAGCAGGCGTGTGACGCTGCGCTCGACCGACACGGTTGTGCGGCCTGCGATCTCCTCGCCGACACGATCGGCAATCTGCTTGGCTGCCTGGCGGCACTCTCCGATCACACCCTGATCGAGTCCCAGCTTTCCTGACGCTGAGCTCATTTCAGGTCCTTCACGATCGGAAAGGGGATCACCTCGCGCAGCGTGTCGCGTTCGGTCAGGATCATCACCAGGCGGTCCACGCCCATGCCCCCGCCGGCCGTGGGGGCGTAGCCGTACTCGATCGCCCGCGCGTATTCCTCGTCGTTGGGGTGGGGGACGTCCTCGTCGTCGATCATCCGTCGCTTGCGCTGGTCGACGAAGCGCTGCCACTGGTCGACCGGGTCGTTGAGCTCGGTGTCGCCGCTGACTAGCTCGATGCCGCCGATGACCGCGTCGAAGTGCTCACCCAGCTCGGGGTGCACGGAATGACGCTTGGTGATCGGGAAGGGCTCGAGCGGGAAGTCGAAAACGTGCGTGGGCTGGTTGATCGTCGACTCGATTTTCTCCGAGTAGATGTCGCCGACGACCTCGGCCCAGGTGGCCTGTGGGTCCATCGGCTCGTCGAGCACCTCGGCCAGCTGCTCGCGTGTGGACTCCATGAAGTCCAGGCCGAAACGCTCGAGGATCAGCTCGCGCATGGTCACCCGCCGCCAGGGCTTCGCCAGGTCGATCTCTTCGCCGTTGCGTTTGATCGTCGTGCGCCCCAGCGCCTTGTGGGCGACATCGCGGAACATCTCTTCGGTCACGGTGGCCACGTCGTTGTAGTCGGAGTAGGCGCACATGAACTCGATGATCGTGAACTCGGGGCTGTGCTTGGGCGAGATGCCCTCGTTGCGGAACACCTTGCCCATGTCATAGACGTTCTCCATGCCCCCCACGATGCAGCGGTTGAGGAACAGCTCTACGGAGATGCGCAGGTAGAGGTCACGGTCGAGCGCATTGTGGTGGGTGGTGAACGGGCGCGAGCCGGCACCGCCGGCGAGCGACTGCAGGGCCGGCGTTTCGATCTCCACGAAGTTGCGCTCGGCCAGCCATTCGCGGATCGCGAGGATGATCTTGTTGCGCGTGATGAACAGCTCGCGCGTGCGCTCGTTGGCCATCAGGTCGAGCTCGCGGTAGCGATAGCGGGTGCCGGTGTCGCCGAGGCCGTGGTGCTTGTCCGGCGGCGGTCGCAGCGTCTTGGTGAGCAGGGTGCACTCCTTCACCGCCAGCGCCAGCTGTCCGCGCTGGGTGACATACACGCAGCCGAGGATGCCGATGATGTCTCCAATGTCCAGGCCGAGGATGCGGTCGTAGGTCTCCTGGCCGAGCGCGTCCACCCGCACCACCGCCTGGATCGTGCCCGACAGGTCGCGGATGTCGAGGAAAGCGGTCTTGCCGTGTCCGCGGCGGGAGATCAGCCGGCCGGCGATCTGATAGCTCAGCTCGGGGTGCTCGCCGGCCTCCAGCGCAGCCGCATCGTGAGCGGTGAGCACGTCTGTGATGCGCGTGCGCGTCGCCCACAGCGAGATGGGCGGGTAGGGATCCACGCCTTCTGCGCGCAGGCGCTCGAGCTTGGTGCGCCGCTCGTCGATCTGGACGACCGCATCGCCAGCTGTCTCCTGCTGGTCCTCAACCTCTCCCTCTCGAGCTTGAACCTCCATGTGGACGATCCTAAAGGGTCAGACGTAGTAGCGCGAGACCACGAGCAGCTGGCTGAAGACGTCGTGGCCGAGGATCACGATCACGATCAGCGCTCCCACCGCCGGCCCCCCCCTGCGTCCAGCACCACGTGCCGCCAGGGCCAGGGCAACTCCCGCGAGCGACAGCATCGGCATGAGGTAGCGCGGTTCCCAGTAGGGCCCTTCGTTTTCCAGGACGTCGCTGAAGTAGGAGGAGATCCCGACGAGGGCCATCACTCCCACGGCCATCGTCACATACACGAGCCCCTCCCCCAGGCGCGAGCGCAGCCGCAGGCGTTCGGCCAGCAGCGCCCGTCCCAGCAGTAGCAGCAGGATTGCCGCAGGGACGAGGGCCACCTCGCAGGCCCAATTGGGAAATGGCGTATCAGCCCAGCCATACAGTCCCACCAGCCCGTTGAACCAGAGCTGGCGCCACGTATCGAGACCGACGAAGTAGTCCTTCATGAACGGCAGGTGTGGCAGGTAGAACTGCCAGGTGTAGCTCAGCGCGCTTACGAACGCCCCCGGCCCTTTGGTCAGCTCCGATGCCTTCGAGGAGGCGAAACTCAGCGAGTGACCGGTCGATGAGGCCAGTGCGACGTAGGCGATAGCCAGGATCGCGCACGGCGCGAACGCCAGCACCAGCCCGGTGAGGGCGTCCCGGCGCGAGCGCGCTCGCTCGCGCCAGGCAATGATCAGCAGGGCGAGCACGACGCCAGGTACCAGCCCTAGGAAGTTCAGCTTCGTGAGCAGGCCGATGACGACTGAGGTACCGATCGCCAGCCCCACCCTGGGTGAGAGGCCGTGGCGAAAGCAGCGAGCCAGCTGGTAGAAGAGCGCCGCCGCCACGGCATACAGCAGGCCGTCTGGATTGACCGCACCCGACATGAAGCCGAGCAGCGGCGCGAGCGCCACGCCCAGCCCGCCCACGGTCCAAGCCCAGCGCAGACCAGGCAGCACCTCGCGCACGAACAAGAACGAGAAGAGGGCCGTCAGCCCGGCGAAGATCGCCGAGAAGATGCGCATCAGCTCGAGCCTGTCGAGCAGCGATCCGCTGGAGGCCAGCTCGTAGGGGATCGTCTCCAGTGCGTAGTAGAGCGGGGGCTCGGATCCCGCGACCCCGACCTGGCCGCTCCCGCGCCGGGAGAGCGGGCGCGCCAGATCGTGTTCGAGCGTCCGCTGCTGCTCCAGCGAGCCGATCGTCCGGCCGTTCGGTTTGAAGCGGACCACCTGCTGGTGGAGCCCTTCGAGCACCGCCTGCTCCTCTGGTGAGTACTGGGTCTCAGACCCGGCGGGCAGCCGGTGCGCCTCCGCCAGCAGCTGGACATAGGCGAAGTGATCGGTCTCGTCTGGCACCTGGAAGGGTGGCGAGAGGATCGACCACGACACAGCGTTCAGGAATGCCACCAGTGCACAGATCCAGGCTGTGGTGGGTACCCGGGCATACGCCAGTCTCAGCCGGGCCGCGCGCCCGGTTGGGGACTCTTCTGCGGGTGGCGCTTGGGCGTCACGATCTCCGGTCGCGAGCTCGCGCAGGCACAGCCCACAGGCTAGGATCGCCACAGCGGCCATCAGCGCCGCCAGCAGCAACACAACCCAGCTGCCGCTGAGCGCGCGACCCAGCCCGATGTGCCTCGCCACCGTGAGCGCAAGCGCGTACCACGAGCGTCGTCCCGGCGCCAGGTACTCGATACGCACCCCCTCCGGGTGCCGGGCACCGATGATCTGGATTGGCTCGGTGCCCTTGCCGAACGTAAAGCAGACGAGGGGATCGCGCTCGTTATGCGCGATCCGTTGGACCGGCACCACGACACCGGCTCCGGTCCATGCGGAGGGGATGTGGCCACGCGAAAGGACGTGCTGGCCTAAGCGGATACTGACGTCGATGCTGGGTCCGACCGTCGACTCGACGAACAGGCGCAGCGCCGAGGTGGCGCGGGGAACGGCCCCTCCCGGCTGGCAGCCACTGTCGCCGCCGCGCAGCACCGCGATCAGGCTCTTCACTGGAATGGCATCTGAGCCGACCACACGGGCGGGTGATCTCGTCAGCGTCAACGCGACCGCCAGCGCGAGCGCCACCAGCCCGAAGATCAGTGCAACTCGCACGCGCATTCGTTGTCCCCGTCGCTCGCCTAGGTAGAGGGGGCCGAGTATTTCCCCTGCAGCCGGTGAGGGTCAACGGTTGAGTCGAGTGTCCGCCCGTGGTCGCGGCGCTAGCGAGCGGCCCAGATCCGCGTGCATATATGCGGAACGCCGTGTCATCAATGAACTCCGCGCGCGCCCAAGCCGAGCGCGATGTTTCCCTCTGGGTGCCTCAGGCCATGGGGAGCGACATGCCGAGGGGCTTGGCGCCCTCCCGCGGTGCGGGCTCAGCCACGCTGGCCTCGATCAGCGGAAGCACGGGCAACGAGACGGGCGCCATCGCAATCAGCCCTCGGGCCACTTGGCGGATCGCCTGCGAGGCTGGATCGTCGGGATCCTCGATCACGAGTGGCACGCCTCCGTCCGCCTGCGCACGCAACGGCATCGTCAGCGGCACCTTGCCGAGCAGGGGCACGTCGAGTTCGTCGGCCAGTTCGCTCCCGCCGCCCTCACCGAAGATCGTGAAGCGCTCGCCTGCGGGCGTGGTGAAGCTCGACATGTTCTCGATCACCCCGCCGATCTCCAGGTCGACCTTGTGCGCCATGTGGGCTGAGCGGCGTGCCACCTTCTGCGCGGTCTGCTGGGGCGTGGTGACGATCACGAACTTGGCCTGCGGCAGCAGTTGCGCGAGCGTCATCGAGACGTCGCCCGTGCCCGGTGGCAGGTCGACGAGCAGGTAGTCCAGCGCGCCCCAGGCGACATCCTGCAGGAACTGGGTGAGCGCCTTGTGGAGCATCGGTCCGCGCCACACCACCGCGGCGTCCTCCTCGACGAAGAACCCGATCGACATCACCTTCACGCCGTGGGACTCGAGCGGGACGATCTTGCGCTCGGCAGATACCGGCGGGCGTGTGGCGCCGAGCCCGTACATGCGTGGGATCGAGTAGCCCCACACGTCTGCATCGAGCACGCCCACGCGCTTGCCTTCCGCCGTCAGCGCCGCCGCGAGGTTGGCGGTGAGCGTGGACTTGCCCACGCCGCCCTTGCCCGAGCCGATGCACAGGACGTTGGCGACCTGTGCGAGTGCGCCGGCCGGGAGGCTGCCGCGCCCGAGCTTCTGCTGCAGGGCCGCCTTCTGGGTGTCGGTGAGCACGTCGAAGTAGACGTTCGCGTGCATCACGCCCTCGAGCGCCGTCACGGCCTCGGCCACAGCCGACTGGAAGTGCCCCTTGATCGGGCATCCGGGTGTGGTCAGCGAGACGGTCACGTCGACGACCCCGTTGGGGCTGATGTCGATCGAGCGCACCATGTCGAGCTCGACGATCGAGCGGTGCAGCTCGGGGTCGATCACGACCTCGAGCGCCTCGAGGATCTGGTCTCTGTCGGTCACCTCGCCCATTGTGGCAAACAACGGGCAGGCGGCCCGAGCCAGCTCAGCTCGAGGGGATGGTTCGTCGCGAGCTGCTGCAGTCGTGTACGGCGTCGAGGATGCCTCGGGCGTGCTGCTCATCGCCCGTGAAGCGCAGCTTGGCATAGTCGCCATGGGTACCCAGGGCGGCCACCCATGCCTTGTGGCTGCCCTCGATGCGGGCCGCTGCTCCATCACATAGGCCATCGGAGATATGCACGCGGCCATCCTTGGTCAGCAGGGTGTAGCGGAGATGTGGTCCCGGATGGGTCGCCACCGCCTCCAACGAGCCGCTGGGGAGGCTTGCGGCCTTCTCCTCCAGGAGGATCGGAAGCAGGCGCAGGAGGCAGCCAACGTCCGTGCGTTCGCGCTCCGTGGGCGGCGACCACATGTGACGCAGCCCCCAGCGAGCCAGCTCCCCGACGAGGGGGAGCAACTCGTGTCCTGCCTCTGTGAGCTCGAGTTCGACGCGTGGGGGCATCTCCTTGAAGCGCGTGCGTGTCGCCAGCCCACTGGAGATCATCTGTTGGATGTAGCGCTCGAGGACTCCCGTGCTGATACCCGGAAGGGAGCTCTGCAGCTGGGACAGTCGGAGCTTCCCCGGGGCCAGCTGCAGCACGATCATGAGTGTCCAGCGGTCTCCCGTGGCAGCCAGAGCCCGTGCCAGGGGAGTCCACGATCGATGGGCCCGTAGTCCCCCCGGGCCGATTTCATTCGCTATGTCCGGCCCTACCCCCGCAGTAGCCATGGGAGGAGGATAGTTCAATCAATTGGGATTTTGCAATGAATCCCAGGCAATGTTTTTGACTGTTCCAAACGATCCCATTGAATAGCCCGATCGCTGCTCAACATGTCGAATGCCCGCGCCCGCTCCGAGTTGGTCCCTTAAAGTGACCCGCGGGCGGTGGGGGCCGCCCGCGGGTCGAGGGAGGAGAGGGTGCTACTACTGCCGGCGGGATATGAGGCCGGCAGACTCTCCCGCTACCGGCCTCTCCGGCCCGGGCGGGGGAAGCGGGTGCGATCAGACCAGGCTGAGGATGCGCTCCTGCACCTTGTTGGCCAGCTCCGGCACGCGGCCTGCCAGCTCGGCGCCGTTCTTGGCGATCGACTCACGACGCTCGTCGATGTCGTTGACCGCGCTCTCAACCGTCTTGCGGCGCTGGCGCAGTTCACGCTCGACGCGCACGCGCGCTTTGCGGACCTCGCGCTCGAGGCGGTTACGCGCTGTCGCGCCGCGACGCTCGAACCTTTTCAGCTGCGCCTGAGCCTTGGAGCTGGTGGAGTAGGTCGAGATCGTGTCGCTGACACCCGATACCACTTTTTCCCGGGCGATCAGGGCTGCAC
This sequence comes from Solirubrobacteraceae bacterium, assembly GCA_036264155.1. Taxonomy (GTDB): domain Bacteria; phylum Actinomycetota; class Thermoleophilia; order Solirubrobacterales; family Solirubrobacteraceae; genus Palsa-744. The sequence goes on along the minus strand of DATARM010000063.1, from coordinate 14,830 downwards.
CGACGGGGATCAGCACAGCACGCTCGGCGTAGTCGCCAAACGCCCCGGCCGTCTCGCGTGTGGCGGTCTCGGTCTGGCGCAGGGCCGACTCGGCCTGGTGCACGGCGCGGGTGCGGGCACCCTTCGCGTGGCTTGCTTTTGCCTGCGTCGCGTTGGCGGCGTTCGCGCGACGGGCCGAAGGCGATTTGGCCGACGTCGCTTTGGCGGCAGCTGGTTTACGCGTGGCTTTGGTGCGGGCTTTGCTCGCTTTGGGGGAAGTTGTGTTCACGGTGGGCATCTGAAGTTGGCTCCTTGATCCTCGCCGGCTGCGAGGGACGGGTATTTACTTGCTCTGTTCGGGTCTCGATGCTGGGCCTCAGCCATCGAACACCTGTTTGTAACCCGCTCGAGGAGGATCGTTACAGCTCGATCCTATCACGACGTGAAAACCCTGTAACCAAGGGGTTGAGATCAAGCCTAGTTTGTAACAGGCGGAACATGCGTTCGGCCCGGTGGATCCAGCTGGGCCGGGCGCATACGCCTCAACCACAGCGTCGGCTGTTCGATCTCGTCCTGCGTCGGGAGCGCCTGCGGTCCGCTCCACGCGCGCGCGAGCATCTCGGCCCCGCCGTCGGCGACGACCGTGTCGCAGAAGCGCCGTCCCTGCTCGTACTGGCGCATCTTCAGCTCCAGCCCCAACAGGCGCTCGAGTACCCGCCAGGGGAGCCCGCGATCGCGGCGGCGGCGGTTCATCGCCGCCCGCAGCCGCTCCAGAGAAGGCAAGAGCTCGACGCCGATCACGTCCATCGTATGCTCGGCGTGGCCCTCGATCAGCGACATGGCCGCCTGCATGCGCTCGACCAACTGCCAGCGATCCTCGCCGAGCGTCAGGCGCAGCAGCTCTCCCCGCCGCGCCCGCTCGACCATCTCGCGCATCTCCCCCGGCTCAGGCAGCTTGGGCAGGCGCTCGCTCCAGCTCCTCCCCTCGGACTTGCCCTCCACGCTCACCTGCATGCCCTCGATCAGCTCCGTGAGCATCCCGCCGAGGTACTCACGCAGCCACGGCGCGCCTGAGAACTGCACCGCGTGGGTGATCTCGTGGATGGTCACCCACAGGACGAGTTCGTCGCGGTCGACCCCGAGGTTGCGCGCCGCCTGGGCGAGGTTGGGGCCGAGTAGGAGCAGCCGCGGCGTGACGCTCGCGTCCAGCAGCGCCAGGTCGTACTGACCGAGCACCCGCTGGGACAGCACTCCAGTGAGCGCGCCGACCTGAGCGCCCAGCATCAGTCCCGAGGCCGCCCGCATCGGTGTGCCGAGCACGCCTTTCTGCTCGCTCAACTTCTCGGTCAGCGGGGCGAGCATCGGGCGCATCGTCTTCAGGTTGGCTTCTATCCAGGCAGAGCGGTCGACCACCTCGAGCGGTGGCAGCTCGCGCGTGGGCTCGAGGCCGCTATAGGCGCTCACGCGGGCCGCGAAGTCGCGGGCGCGTGGCTCGATGCCGGCGGCGCTAACGCCCCCATGCGCAGGCGAGCCGGCAATCAGCTCTCCGATCCGCTGTGCGGTGGGCCAATCGACGAAGTCCACACCCTGAGCGTAGCCCGGCCGCGCGACCGGCCCCCGCGTATCCTTGGATTGTGTCCGCTTCCGACATCGCGCCCGCGCCCTCGAAGGCCACACCGCGCGATGAGCAGGCGGGGTCGTTCCTGAAGCGAGCCGAGGTCCGTGACGCGCTCGCGTGGATGCGGCTGCTGATCGATCCCACCGACGCGGCAGCGGTCGTGCGGGCCCTGTCTCGCCCCCCGATCGAGCTTCGCCAGGTAGATCTGGCGCGGGTGATCCAGATCGCCCGTCGGCGCAAGCTCGACCTTGTGCTGGGACTCACCGCCGCCACGGAGTCGCCGCAGGTCCCACCCGAGGCCCGCGAGCGCATCCAGCGCTTCGTGGAGCTCCACCGCAGCGCCGCCGGGGAGCTGGACACGGTCGAGCCCGACGTGTTCCTGGGGCGGCTGATCGACCGGCTGGGAGTGCGTGGGCGCCCGCTGCTCACTCCGCAGGACGCGGCCGACCAGCAGGTCAGCCTCGAGCGCCTGCGTGCGCTGGCTGTCGAGTTCGTGCGGATGCGGCCCAGGTCGAGCACCCGTGACCTCGCCCGCCACCTGGCCACCGTCATGCCCGAGACCCAGGTCGTGGAAAGCGCCGAGGGGAGCCCGTCCGAGTCTGGTGAGAGTCACCTCGAGGGCACCCTGCGCCTGCTGCGCGAGGAGGTGCTCGACAGCGTGGCTCGGATCGGCGGGCGGCTGGGGGAGCTGAGGCTGGACACCGACCTGGACATCTCCCACGGCGTGGTCCGTTACCTGGAGCTGCTGAAGCTCTCAGCGCTGCTGCAGCGCCCGGAAGGGCAGGAGTTGCCGGAGGCGCTGGCGGACATCAATGCGCGCCTGCTGGCCGCCACCACGCCCCTGGAGCGCGAGATCTTCCAGACCTCGACGCTTGATGAGGTGCTCCAAGACGACGAGGGCGACCAGCGCACCCGTGCCCAGGCGCTGCTTCCGCGGGAGGAGCACTCGCTGGGCCCGTTCCTGCCCAAGAAGGGGATCGGCCTCGCGCTCTCGGCCTCCGACATCCAGACCTATCGCAGCTGTCCTCTGCGCTACAAGTTCGCGCGAGTGCTGCGAATCCCAACGGAGCAAACGGTGCACCAGCGCTTTGGGATCGTCGTGCACCAGGTGCTCGAGCGCTACCACTCCGAGCAGGCCACCACGCTTGCCGAGATGCTCGAGCTGCTCGAGGTGGTCTGGCGGCGGAGCGCGCTCGGGGAACGCCCCTCCGAGCTCGAGCTCATGGATAAGGCCAGAGTCGCACTGACGCGCTACCACGCACGCCTCGGCGACCAGGAATCGGAGCCCGTGTGGTTCGAGCGCGCGTTCGCTTTCCGCCTCGGCCCCCACCACCTGCGCGGACGGGTAGACCGTGTTGACCGGCTTGCCGAGGGATCTGAGGCGAAGTACGAGCTGATCGACTACAAGACCTCCCGGCCCAAGAGCGCCGAGCAGCTCGCCGATGACGTGCAGCTCTCGCTGTATGCGCTTGCAGCACGCGAGGCGTGGCAGCTCGAGTCCTCGCGTCAGGCCTACTACTACGTGCTCGACGACCTCAAGGTTCCGGTGCCGCGTGGCGAGCGCGACGCGCAAGCCGTCACGGACATCGTGCTCGAGGTGGGGGAGGGCATCCTCGCCCAAGCCTTCGAGCCGACCCCGTCGCACGCCGCCTGTTCGATCTGTGACTACCGGATCGTGTGCCCGGCAGCCGAGTGAGTGTGAAACCTGCGCTGATCCACTGCGTCGGGTCTCAATTCACCGGACTGTGTCTCACGCGCCTTCGATTCAGCCCGCCTCTGACGATCCGTCGAGGGTCCCGCCGCGTCGAACGCCGGCGGGACCCTCGGGGTCGCTTTGAATCAGGTACTCAGCGCTGTAGACCGATACGGACTATTCGCTGGCAATAACCGATTCGGTGCTCGCCTCCTGGAGGTTCCCAGTTAGGATCGCGGTGTTTTTACCCGCTTCTGAAGCGAGGCCGATTTTTGCGTCGATGATCGGGTCGAGCAAGTATTCCAGGGGCCACCCACCGCAGCCCGTGACTTCCGGAGCCGAGAAGGAGTTGTTGACCGACGAGTTGCCAGTGATGTTCACGATTTCAAATTCTTCCGTGAACGATATTTTCCCGACTTTGCCAGTAATCGGTTTGTTTGGCGCGGGCGGGCTCGTCGTGCCTGTCGTCAGGTTCCAGATGATCGGATGACTGCTCGAGCCGATGTAGCATTCGCTGCCCAGCAGCGGGTTTTCCAGCCGGATCTTCACCGGCAGCGATAGGTCGACGCCTTCCTGGTTGACCAGGTTGTTTTTGTTGATGCCGATTTCGCTGGCCGGCTTTGCCAGTTCTGTGATCGCCCTGACGCCGGTCAATCCGTTTTCGAACACGCTTTCACAGGCGCCTCGCAGGAATTTTTCCCATTCGCCTTCACCCGTGATTTCTTTGCAGTTCACGAGGCCCAAAAGCCCCCCGGGTACGTTCTCGGGGGTTTTGGACAGCGTTTCGCCGTTGGCCGCCGCGACGAATTTTTCTTCTTCGGTCGTTTCGTTGCGGATGATTCCGCCTTGAAGCGTAATCGTGCTGCTGATTGGCACTTTCTGTTTGTTTAGGACAACTTCCCCGCTGCTCGTCTGGTCGTACAAGCAGAGGCTCACTTCGGCAGTGAACCGTGGGCACTGATTGAATACGGCGAACCCTTTGGTGGGTTCTTTGGCGAGGGCCGACGATGCGGCACCCAGGCTGGCCAGCGAAGCGATCAGCATCGCTAGTGTAAGCATACGTTTGATCATGTAGTCAGCTTTCGTCTCGTCTTTCACCAATACAAGTACAGCGTCGCGACGCTACCCCGCACGGGATAAGACGTCAATCAATGTTTCTGATGTCCGCGGGCGTTGGAGATCCTGAGACGACGCAGGATCATCGAAGATTTTGCGGTGTGTTATTAACACCTTTGCGCAGCTTTACGTCGTTAACTGCACGATCGGGGTCGAACCCCGCGGCGGGGGCGCCTTTGCCCACTGCATGCGGCGGAGCTTCGGAGCGCTACTTCTCGTCGGGTCCGCGCTGGCGCAGGAAGCGCTGGAATTCCCGTGCGATCGCATCGCCCGAAGGCAGATCCTCGGGCGAGCTCTGATCCTCGCTGTCGGCGGCCTGCTCCAGGCGTTCCACGAACGCCTGGATGTCGGGGTCGCTCTGGACGGCCAGGCCGACCTGGCGTTCGTAGTCGGCGGCTGCGGACTCGAGCTCGGACACGTCGATGGAGACGCCCACCAGCACTTCCATCTTGCGCAGGAGCGCAAGCGCCGCCTTGGGGTTGGTGGCCGCGGCGACGTAGTGGGGGACGGACGCCCACAGGCTCGCCGAGGGGATGCCCGCGTCGGCGCAGATCGTGTGCAGCACGCCCACGATGCCCGTCGGCCCCTCATACGCCGAGGGCTGGATGCCGAGCCGCTCCAGCAGCGCCGGCTCGGAGGCGTGGCCGCTCATGGCGACCGGGCGCGTGTGCGGGACATCGCCGAGCAGGGCGCCGAGGGACACGATGACCTGCACCCCCAGCGCCTCGGCCAGATCGACGATGTGCGCGCCGAAGGCCTTCCAGCGCATCGAGGGCTCGACGCCCTGGACGAGAACCAGGTCGCGTGGCGCCCGGGGAGCCTTGGCTTCGAGGATCTCAACGGTCGGCCAGGAGATCTCGCGCTTGCCGCTCTCGGCGAAGCGGATGCACGGCCGGTTGGCCTGGAAGTCGAAGAACTCCTGCGAGTCGATCTGCGCGAAGCGGCGGGCGCTGAGGGTCGAGGCCAGGAAGGAAACGGCGCTCGAGGCCGCGTCGCCGGCGTCGTTCCAGCCCTGGAATGCGCACACCATGGCCGGGGCCCTGAGGCCATCAGGACGGCGGTCCCAGATCAGGGGCTGCATCCGAACCACCGTACATGATGAGACGATGGCTTCCGCCACGCAATCCCCATCCGAGGACGTACAGACGATCGCCACGCTGCGCCTCGATGACGAGGTCGACGGGCTGTTCGCGTGCGTGCGCAAGGAGCGTCAGATCTCCCGCGCGGGGACGCCGTATCTGACGATCGAGCTGCGCGACCGAACGGGGACGATCCTCGCGCGGGCCTTCCGCGACGCCGACGTGCTCGCCGGTCGCTTCGAGCAGGGCGAGATCGTGCGCGTGCACGGGCGGGTGGTGCGCTTTCGCGAGGAGCTCCAGCTCGAGCTGCGTGCGATCCGCAGCGCCGAGACGGCGGAGGCCGAGCCGAGCGCCTTCCTACCCAGCGCCTACCGCGACCTCGACGAGCTCGACGGTTTCCTCGAGCACCTCGCCCGCGAGGTCTACGACCCGCCGCTCAAGCAGATGCTGGCGGCGCTGCTCGAAGACACGCAGCTACGTGGCGAGATCCGTAAGGCACCGTGCTCCCCTCCGCCGAGCGTCCCGTCCGGCCCCGGCCGCGGGCGCTCCTCGGGGGCCCACCACGCCTACCTCGGCGGCCTGCTCGAGCACACAGTCGCCGTCGCCACGCTAGCCGGCGAGCTGTGCACGCTGCACCCGCGCCTCGATCGGGACCTGCTGATCAGCGCGGCGATCGTCCACGACCTCGGCAAGACGCGCGAGTTCACCTACGGCGCAGAGATCGAGCGCAGCCCCGAGGGCAGGATGCTCGGCCACGTCGAGCTCGGCCTGCGCGTGATCGCCGCCCACGCTCCCGCGAGCCTCGAGGGCGAGCGCCGCCTCGCGCTCGAGCACTGCGTGATCCTCCACCACGGCCCCGATACGGCCGCGGGGCAGCGCTTCTCCTCGCCCGAGGCGCTGGCGCTGTTCCGCTTGAACGCACTCGACGCCCAGGTCAAGGGCGCCCTCGAGCACGGCAGTCTCGCCTCCAGCTCCTAGAAACCTCATCAATCCGTGTCAAGTCGGCGCTCGGCGCTGCCGATAGGAAACGGTGATGAGCGAGAGCTCCGTGCCCACAGCCGATCCCCATACCTCCGCGCTCGCGGTCGATGACCGCAGGCAGAACCCCCGCACGAGCGAGGAGTCCCAGAGCGGCCTGTATCCACCCCGCCATTCCGGGCGCTCCACGCGGATGATCGGCGAAGTGGTCGTCGATCTCGGCCTCGCCGACCGTGAGGCCGTCGAGGAGGCCGTGGCGGCGGCTCGCGAGCAGGGCCGTCCCACCGGCCTCGTGCTGGTCGAGCGGGGCGTCCTGCGCCACGACCAGCTGGCCCGCGTGGTGGCTGAGCGCTTCGGCCTGGACTTCGTCGACCTCGCCGTCTACGACCTCGACATGGGTGCCGCCAACCTCGTCAGCGCCGAGACGGCCAAGCGCTACCAGGCGCTGCCCGTTGGCTTCGCCGACGACGGCTCGGTGATCGTGGCGATGGCCAACCCCACCAACGTCCTGACCATCGACGACATCGGGATGATGACCGGCCGGCGCGTCCGCCCCGCCGCCGCCTCCGTCGAGGACCTCAACCTGCTGCTCACGCGCCTCGTGCGCATGGACGACTCGATCGAGGACATCGTCGAGGACGAGGACGAGAAGAACGCAGAGCAAAACATCCTGCTGGACGACGCCGACGACGGCGCCCCGGTCATCAAGCTCGTGCACTCGCTCGTCGCCCAGGCCGTGCAGCAGGGCGCCTCCGACATCCACGTGAACCCCGAGGAGGGGGACACGCGTGTGATGTTCCGCGTCGACGGCGTGCTCGCACCGGCGGCCACGGTCAAACGCAAGATGGCCGCGGCGGTCGTCTCCCGTCTGAAGATCATGGGCGACCTGGACATCTCCGAGAAGCGCGTGCCCCAGGACGGGCGCTTCGCCCTGACCGTCGACGGTCGCCGCGTGGACATCCGCGTGGTGACGCTGCCGCTCGTGCACGGCGAGGGCGTGGTCATGCGCATCCTCGACGGCGGCGTGGTCGTCAACGACCTCGACTCGCTCGGCATGCAGCCCGAGGAGCAGGCACGCTTCACCGGCGCCATCCACCGCCCCAACGGCGCCGTGCTCGTCACCGGCCCCACCGGCTCGGGCAAGTCCACCACCCTCTACACCGCCCTGAACGCCCTCAACGACGGCGAACGCTCGATCCTCACGATCGAGGACCCGGTCGAGCAGCGGATCGCCGGCATCAAGCAGATGCAGATCGCCCCCAAGGCCGGGGTCACATTCGAGGTCGGGCTGCGCTCGATGCTCCGCGCCGACCCCGACGTGATCATGGTCGGCGAGATCCGCGATCGCCAGACCGCCCACATCGCCATCGAGGCCGCCCTCACCGGCCACCTCGTGCTCTCCACCCTGCACACCCGCGACGCGCCCAGCGCGCTCGGCCGCCTGATCGACATTGGCATCGAGCCCTTCCTCGTCTCCTCAGCCGTCGACTGCATCGTCGCCCAGCGCCTCGTGCGCATGCTCTGCCCGCACTGCAAGCGGCCCCAGAACGTGCCCGAGTCGGTGCTCGCCGAGCACGGTCTCGCGGGGGCCGAGCCGTATGAGCCGGTCGGCTGCTCGCGCTGCTCGGGATCGGGCTACCGCGGGCGGATGGGGCTGTATGAGGTCATGTCCGTGAGCGAGCCTATCCGCGCGTTGATCCTCGAGCGCGCCTCCGTCGATGAGATGGTCGCCGTGGCCGAAGGCGAAGGCATGCGCCGGCTGCGCGACGACGGGATGCTCAAGGTCCGGGACGGGATCACCTCGATCGCCGAGATCGAGCGGATGACCAACAGCATGCTCTGATCGTCTCGTGAAGGGCTTTGTCGCGTGAGGGGGTATGTATCTGTGGCATGATTATGCTGTCTATGGACAGGAGCTTTGTGTCCTGGAGGCTTTAGCCGACGGGATCAGTCTGATGGCTAGCCCGATGAACACAGTCGATCGCCCTACACCGGATCACCCTGATACGGGAGTCATCCGGATAGCTGGTCTGCCCGCGTTCGATGTCGAACACTGGGTAGAAGATGGCGCCTACATCTTTCGGAGCACAGAGTTCGAGCTAGTGGTCGGAGCGCCTGACATGGCGACCGCAATTGATCGGTTTGTTGAAGGCGCGGATGATCTGTGGAGCGTCTTGGAGGAGCAGGACGACCTTACGGCGAACGAGCTAGAGCTGGTCAGCCTCCTCGCCTCACGGTTCCGTATGGTGCTACACGAGCTCGAGCGGCGGGAGCAGGAGCGGAGGCGTGGGCGCATCAGTATTTCGCTTCATCGCCAGCGCGGCCAAAGACTAAGAACGTGGCATCCAATACGCCAAACACCACCTGGGTCGTCGCATCTCTCGCCCGCCTAACGGGCGAAGCGGGTAAGCCCGTAAGACACGGGCGCATCTTCAAAGTAGTCGTAACGTCGAGCGATGACGTGCAGTGTGGGGTGCCCATCCGGATCGATACCCATCCGAAGGTTGTGCGCCCTTACGCCCTCAACCAGATCGCCGACTCGCTACGCCTTGAGCGTGTCGCAATCATGGGTGTCCTCGACTCTTGGACCCATGCGCAACCCGTCGCGCACCTAAACGACGCCAGGGCGGCACGCGAGGCAGCCCAGCGCCTTGCCGAGATGATCCGCCGGCGTTCGATCCCGGTCGATGTGCAGGCGGCCGACGAGGTCAAGCATCACGGACTGATCGCAGACTGAGACTCGGGGTGCTGCTCCTCGACAACTCGGCCTGGGCGCGGCTCGCCTCAGATGGTCTCGATGGGGCTCGGGCCGAGGAGATCGCCGCATGGATGGGCGCCCTACAGCTCGCCACGTGCCTGCCGCTCCTGCTAGAGGCGGGCTACTCGGCGCGTTCGGGGAGGGAGCGCACACTGGTCATGTCCGACCTCGCGCGGCTGCCCCGTATCACGATAGACAGGGATGTCGAACGGCTCGCGATGGAGGCGCAACGTGAGCTCGCCGAGATCGGCCATCATCGCCTCTCTCCCGCGGACGTGATGATCGCTGCCTGCGCGCACTGCGCGGCACCCTTTAAAGCGCCCGTCGGGCCCAAACTGAGCCCGACGGCATTGCACTCTCGGACAGGGTAAGCAGCTAACGACCCCCGTCCGAGAGTGTCAGTTCGGGCTATTTCTTCCCCGCGCCCTTTTTGGCGCTCGCCTTCTTGTGCCCCTTGCCCTTGCTCGACTTCTTCTTGACCACGGGCGCTTTCGGTGAGAGCCGAGTGCCACCCGAGTACCCGTCTGCACGGCAGCCTTTTGGGCGTCCGAAGTCGAACGGACCGGAGATCGCCTGCGTCACGACACCCTTTTCGAGGTACGCGTAGGTGACCGTCAGCAGGGCGTCCACGCGCGGCTCGGCACACAGCTTCGTGCCGATCGCAAACTGCCCGGCGATCGTCTCATAGCCGCCTTTGGTCGACCCCACGCAGTTGAGCGCAAAGCCGGGAACTTCGCCCGAGCAGGAGAACGTGTCGCTCAGCGCCGTTCCTGCCGGGATGGCGCTGGTCAGCGGGGGGCTCTGAATCCCGGTGACGGGGATCTGGGCCTGGATCTGGTAGCCGGTGATCGGACCGTTGCAGTAGAAGCTGTACTTGACCTGCTGTTCGGTGCTGCCTTCTTCGGGGGTGCCCGCGGCGATCCCGCCGAGGCAGTTGTAGTTGTTGGGGTTGGATTCTTCGGCGTGGCTCAGAGCCGGCGTCGCGAACAGCAGGGCGACAGCGCCCACTATCGCGGCGAGCCACAGCGTGGCTTTACGGTGGGCAAGATGAGATGCGTGCAACGGGGGTCTCCGTTTCGGTTTGTTGATGGGTCTTCCTCAGTGCAGGAGCTTTTCGAGGCTCTGCCTGGGTGAAGTTGGGTTGAACGTGGCCGACGAGCGCGTGCCCGCGTGGACGAAGGGCGAGAGCAGCAGCACGCCCGCGGGCGGCTGATAGGTCAGCGTCGCGCTCGAGGCGCCTGCTGGCAGGCCCGCCTGCGAGGCGATCCCCACGGTTGTGAACGTGATCACCACGAGGCCGTGTTCGTGGTAGAGCGGCGTTCCCGTGATCTGGCTCAGCGTGGCCTTCAGGAACTCGTCGGCCGCCGTCAACTGCCCCGGCGTTCCCGCCGCGCACGCAGTCCCCGCCGCTCCTTCCGGGCACGGTGGCTGGACGATCGAATGAAGTAGCGGTGGGGTCGCTCCCGCGGCCGGAGGTTCGGCCAGCACGGCGTCAGCCGCGAAGGCGTTGGCCGTGAGCGCCGACCAGCCGCTGAGCAGCGTCCCCGTGGGAACCAGTTGGTTAATCGAGGGCGCCGCCGTGGGCTGGGCGAGCACTTCGCTGAAGCTCGTGCCGGACAGCTCGATCAGCCACACGTTGGTAACGGCCGGAAGTTTCGACTTGGGCTTGGTTTCCGATTTGCTCGGCGTGGAGGCGCCTTCTTCGCTCGCTTTGGCCGGGCTCGTGGTCGTGCTCGCGGGCGCCGCGGCCTTGGATGCGGGCGCTGGTGTTTCTTGCTTGGTCACCGCCGGCGGTTCGCTCGCCGTGCTCGCCGGCGGCGCTTGCGTGCTGGTCGCGGCATGTTGACGGCTCGCGAGCTCGGCCAGGAGCAGCGGCAGGCGCTGGGCCACGCTGTCGGCGGCGCCCGCAAAGGAGGCCTGGGGGGCGGGCCCGATCGCCGCGCCCACCGCCACGCCCACGCCCAGCATGCCTGCCGCGAGCGCCGCCGTCACCCGCAGCGAGGGCGTACGTAGGCGACCGCCACGCCGCGGCGCAGGCGGCTGGGGACCATCGGCCGCGCGCGAGTCGTCCGTCGGGAGGGTGTGGTTCTCGGGTGCTTTATCGCTCATCACTGGTAGCTATCGCGAGACTTCGATGAAAGTTGCGAACCTTTCAGACCTTCTTTGTGTTCTTTTAGGACGGACGGACCGGCCGAGCAGGAGAGATGGTTCTTGACCTTCTCCATCTGATCGACAAACTAGCTAATCTCGATCAGATCTGTCGGGATATGCTATGTTCCGGCCCGCCCAAATGTCAAATATCCGTCCAACACGTCTTGAAAGGGAGCACCTGTTCATGCATCCAATCCGCCGTCTCTCCGTCGCCTTCGCGGTGGCTGGCGTGCTCGGGGTCGCGGCGCCTGCGGCCGCATCTGCGCTGAGCACGATCTCGATCAGCGGAGCCACAGCCTCCTATCCGCTCGTGTCCCTGCTCGCGCAGAAGTACGTGAAAGCGCACCCCAACAAAGTCAAGTTCAAGATCGCCCAGGGTGGCGCCCAGGTGGGCGTCAACGACGTGGCCGCCGGACGGGTGACCATCGGCGATGTCTCGCGCGATCCCGAAAAGAAAGACCCGGCAGGCCTGGTCTTCTATCCCGTAGCCAAGTACGCGATCTGCGTGATCACCAACAAAGCCAACACCCTGGCCAACCTCACGGCTGCGCAGCTGGTCTCGATCTTCACGGGCAAGACCCGTGCCTGGAGCGGCGTCCCCGGCGCCAGCGCCAGCGGTACGATCGACCTGATCAGCCGCACCTCGGTCGCGGGTGTGCTCACCAACTTCCAGACGCTGCTGCTCGAAGGCAAGAAAGTGCCTGAGCCGCTCGCCACGGAAGAGCCCTCCGAGGGTCTGATGCGCCAGCAGGTCGAAAACGACCCCAACTCGATTGGGTTCGTGTCCAACTACCAGTCCGACAAAGGCGGCGTGAACGTCGTCGGCCTGAACGGCGTGCCGTGCAACAAGACGACGGCCCTCTCCGGCCAGTACGCCGGGATCGCCCGCTTCTACGAGGTGACCAACGGCAAGGCCACCGGAGCGGCCTCGGCGTTCATCGGCTGGATCGAGAAATCGGCTGCAGCCAAGAAGATCATCTCCACGCAGTGGATCCCGATCGAAGGCTGAGCAGCCCGTGAACCGCCTTCGGGCCCCCTGGTCAGACCACCGCGCCGAGCTAACCCTCGGCGCGGTGTCGTTGTCGCTCGGGGTGGTGATCGTCGCAATGGTCGCCTTCGTGGCCGTCCACGCGTGGCCGACGTTCCAGCACAACGGCCTGAGCTGGCTCGGCTCGGGCGGCAACCTCTCGACGCAGTTCGAAACGATGGGAGCGACCAGCTCACACCCCACCGGTGCGCTGTATCACCTGAACGCTTGGCCGATCGTCTACGGGACGCTGCTGAGCACCGTCCCGGCGGTCCTGTTCGCGCTCGTGCTGGCCGTGTTCTCCTCGATCTTCATCGTCGAGCTCGCGCCCTCACGCCTGCGGCGCCTCGCGATTCCCGTCATCCGCCTGCTCGCCTCGGTTCCGTCTGTGATCTACGGGCTGATCGGCGTGCTCGTGCTCGTGCCGTTCGTGGGCAACGACCTGATCACGGCCGGGCAGAAGACGTCGGTGGAGAACAAGGTCCAGCTCACCGGCGCCGGGCTGGTCGTGACCGTGGCGATCCTCACCGTGATGATCACGCCGATCATGATCGCGCTCATCTGCGAGGCGCTCGTCTCGGTGCCCAACGCCTGGCGCGAGGGCGCCATTGCCCTGGGCGTCAACCCGATCCGGGCGATCCTCGCTGTCACCGTCAGGGCCGCCCGCCCGGCGATCGTGGCGGCAGCCGTGCTCGCCACCGCCCGCGCCCTCGGTGAGGCGATCATGATCTCGATGGTCTCCGGTGGTGCGTTCTTCGCGCCCAAGCCGATCGACGGCGTGGTGTTCTTGTATGAGCCGCTGCGCACGCTGGCCTCGACGGTGGTGGACTTCCACGAGAACATCAGCGCTCCCGCGCTCGGCTCGTCGCTGTATGCGATCGCGCTGCTGCTGTTGTTCTCGGCGTTCGTGCTGTCGGTCTCGGGCTACTTCATCAAGCTGCCCCTGCGCAAGTACCAGGTGCGCGGATGAGTGCCTTTGCTCCTCCGCAGGTGGGCGGGCGCCCGATGCAGAGCGGCCCAGGGCGACGCTCCTCGCCGCTGAGCTGGCGTTGGGGCGATCGCATCGCGCTGGCGTTTGCCTGGGTCGCGGGCATGGGCCTGTGTCTGCTGGCGGCCGCGATCGTCCTCTACATGGGATACCGCGGCCTCGAGTACCTGCGGCCGAAGCTGCTGTTCTCGCGCCCGGCGATCGGCAAGAACCAAAACGAAACGGGCGGCTTCCTCGACCCACTGCTCGGCACCTTCCTGCTCACCGCCATCGGCATCCTGCTGGCCATCCCGCTGGCCGTGGGCAGCGCGCTGTGGATCGCCGAGTACGGGCGCCCCTCTTGGCTGGCGCGCATCGTCGAGTCGAGCATCGAGATCGTCGCCGGCACGCCCGACATCGTGATCGCGCTGTTCGGCCTGGCGATCTTCCAGCTGCATCTGCTCGCGCCCTTCTCCTATACGGCCGAAGGTGGCGGGGTGTACGGGAAATCGTTCATCGCCGCGGGGGCGATGATGTCGCTGATCGCCCTGCCGCCGCTGTTCACGGCCACCCGCGACGGCCTGCAGGCCGTTCCGGCGCACATGCGCGAGGCCGCCTACGCGCTCGGCAAGACGCGGATCGCCACGATCCGCCGGGTGCTCCTGCCAAGCGTGCGCTCGAACATCGCCACCGGCGTGACGCTCGGTGTGAGCAGGATCATTGGAGACACGGCGATCGTGGTCCTGCTCGTCGGCGAAACGCTTCGCTTCGACCCTCAGGGCGGGGTCCCCGGTCTCGGTCTGCTGCGCGGCACGGGCTCGTCGCTGACCAGCTACGTCTATGAAAACTCGCCCGCCGGCGAAGGCGCCGCGCCGCAGAAGGCCTATGCGGCGGCGTTCGTGCTGCTGATCTTCGTCCTGATCCTCAACCTCCTCGTCGATCGCATCGGGCGCTCGCAGTCGGACGTGGAGGGGCTGGGCATCGCGGGGGCCGTCGTATGAGCCGCAACCGCACTAACACAACTTTCTTTACAGGAACGGTGAGACACGCTAATCTCAGCGTTCTGATGCACTATGTGGCCGACAAGACCGATGGAGAATATGGCGATGAGCGCTGAAGAGATGCTGCTCGACCCCCTGCACCTGGCGATGGACGACCGCGCGGACCCGCGTCGCGAGCGCATCGCAAGCCAGACCGTGCCGCCCGTGCGCACGATCGTGGTCGACCGTGCGCCCGTTCCCGTGGCGCCGCCACAGGAGCGCGAGGCTGTGCGTCCCGCATACGCGGGGGGCAGGCCGGAGCGCCTGCGCCTGGAGGACGTGAGCATCAACTACGGCCCCAAAGAAGCCGTCAAGTCGGTCTCGCTCTCGATCCACCAGGGCGAGGTGCTGGCTCTGATCGGACCATCGGGCTGTGGCAAGACGACGCTGCTGCGCACGCTCAACCGCCTCACCGAGCTCACGC
>DATARM010000062.1:0-9434 GCA_036264155.1 Solirubrobacteraceae bacterium | reverse complement strand
CGCAGCGTCCCTCGTGTGCGCACCCAGCGCAGCAGCTTCGAACCTGGTACTTCGGGCAGCAGTTGGTCGCCCAACGCATGGATGCTCTGCACACGCTGGAGGCTCGGCACGCCCGCATCGTCTGCAAGCGTCACATGAATTCCCTTGGCCGCCAGCTCGTCTGCGATTGCAGGGATATCGTTCGACGGCGCGTGCACGATCACGCCGACGTCCGACTGTGAGGTGTTGACGTGGACGAGCGTGTCGACGTCGAGCACCTTCGCCGCCACCGTGCTCACCTCGTCGGTGGACATCATCCACGAGCCCACACCCAGCAGCAGCACGAGCTGCGTCGCGAATGCAGCCATCCGCAGCTTCCACAGCGGGATCGGGTTCACGCGTCGCGGCGCTTTCAGCACCACGTCAGAGGCCGCGGGGCCCGCGAGGGCGGAGACATCGGGCGCTTCGCCCGTCGGCGCCGCCTCGCCTGCGGCAAAGCTCGCACGCACGTGCTCGCGCAGCTCGTCCGTGTCATTGGCGAGCCGCAGCAAATCGAGCGCGGCCATCGCTCGGGTGTTGAGGCGGGCGTGTCCAACAGGCAGCCCATAGGAGACCACCGGCGTACCGGCGGCCTTGGCCTCCAAGCAGGTGACGCCACCGGTGGAGTGCACGAGCACGTCGGCCGCAGCAAGCAGGTTTGGCATCTGGTCGGTGAAGCCGTAGACGTGCACGCGCGGCTCGCTTGCGAACGTCGCACGCAGCTTCTCAGCCAGTGGCTCGTTGCGACCGGCCAGGCACACGATGCTCGACACCTCGGAAGCCCTGGTGAACTCCTCGACCGCGCCCTCGATGTCGCCGACTCCCCAACCCCCGCCGGAGACGACCACCATGCGTCCCTCCTCGGGCAGCCCGAGCGCACGGCGGGACTCGGTCGGGCAGCGGGGCTCGAGGAACTCGGCGGAGATCAGCGGGCGCACGAGCTGCACGCTGCCGCGGCCGGCGATGCGCTCGACCGAGTGCATCGACTCGCCGTACATCACCAGATGCGTGTCGATCCCGGGCTGCGCCCAGAAGAACAGACCCGTGAGATCGGTGATCGTGGCGACTGTGGGACAGTCGATTTGACCGACGCGCCGCAGCCGCGCGAGCACCACCGTGACCGCCGGGTAGGTCGAGACGATCACGTCGGGATCGTGCTCGGCGATCGCGCGGGCCAGCGGGCGCGATCCGAGCGCACACAGCAGCCTGCGCGCCACGAGGCGCACTGGCAGCACGTGCTCGAGCATCCAGTAGATGACCGTGTAGGTCCAGGGGAAGAACTTCAGCTGCACGCGATAGCCGTCCTCGACGACGGGCCGCAGCAGAGGGCCCATCGCAGCGAGACCGTCGATGGTCGTCACCTCAGCCTGCTCGGGCGAGTCCTCGATCTGCTGTGCCAACGCCCGCGCAGCGGCCGCGTGACCCTCGCCCACGTCGGCGGACAGGATCAGGATGCGACGCGGCCCAGGGGCCCGGCGCAATGTGCGTTTGCGGTTACGGCGTCGCATTTGGGGGATGAGAGCGCCACCAGCTGGGCGTCTCGGCGAAGCGCACGCCAACGCACGGGAGCCCCCCGGCAGGCGCAGCTGTGTAGACAGGGTACCGGTCCCGCGGGAGACTTGCAGGTCGGCCAGACGTAACAATGATCGGCATACAGGCCACGACACCAATACCCCACCTGACCGCCGAGGGCACAGCGCAGGGCCGGGGCAGCCGGGCTGAGGCCGCGGGCAGGCCCGCGCCGCTCGCGCGCATACTCGGCACCCTCGGCCTGCTCGGCGTCCTCGTCTCGGTCTTCCTGATCAGCGCCGGCGCCGCCGGAGCACCGTCGCAGTACGTGCCGGCGCGGGCCGGTGGAGGCTGGCCGAGCTGGCTGGCCGGCCCCCTGGAGGGCCTGCACATGAGCCTCTCCAGCGGTACGTTTCAGACGTCGATGCTCGTGCTGTGCGCGGGCTATGCGCTCGTGCTCGCAACGGCACGCTCGCTGCCCACAGCCCTGCTCGTCGGCGCGGTGGTGGGGGCGCACCTGATCCTGCTGCTCGGACCGCCGTTGATCTCCCAGGACGTCTTCGGGTACCTGACGTTCGCGCGGATGGGCGCCCTGCATGGCCTCGACCCCTATACCCACGTGCCCGCGGATGCCTTCACCGATCCCTCCTACGGGTTCATCGGCTGGCCTTTCCTGCACTCTCCCTACGGCCCGCTGTTCACACTGGCCAGCTACGCCCTCGCTCCGCTGGGTGTGGCCGGTGGACTGTGGGCGCTGAAGATCGTCGCGGTGCTGGCCAGCCTCACGGCCGTGGCCTTGATCGCCCACGCCGCGCGAGGCCTGGGGCGCTCGCCACGCTGGGCAGCGGCGTTCGTGGGGCTCAACCCCGTCCTGCTGGTACTGGCCGTGGGCGGAGCCCACAACGACACGCTCGTGCTGCTGGCGTTGGCAGCCGCCCTAGCGCTCACCGTGGACGGCCTCCCCCGGCTGCGCGCCGGCGCAACCGCGCTCGTGGCGGGCGTGGGCGTCAAGCTCACCGCGGGGCTGGTGCTCCCGTTCCTCGTGCTCGCCCCCACCCAAGCTCGCGAGCGTCTACGGACGGCCAGGGCCGCGGCGCTCGCTCTCCTTGCCCTGCTCGCGCTGGGGGTGCTCGGCTTCGGCGTTCACGCACTCGGCTTCTTGGGAGCGATCGGCGAGCAGCAGCAACTCGTGGCCACCCACAGCATCCCCGCCGAGACAGCGCGCCTGATCAGCCTTGCCGGCACGCCCGGCTGGTGGCGCCATCTGCTCCTCCTCGGCTTCCTGCTCACGCTCGCCACCTGCCTGTGGCGCACTGCCCGAGGAGCCGACTGGCGCGTGGCCGCTGGCTGGGCCACGCTCGCGCTGCTGCTCTCCACGGCGTGGCTCTTGCCCTGGTATGCGATCTGGCTGCTGCCGCTAGCCGCCGTCAGCGGCGATTCGCGCCTGCGCGCCGCCACGCTGGTCTTTTGCGCCTATGCCGTGCTCATCCACCTGCCGCTCGCCGACCCGCTGCTGAGCCCCGGCAGGCACATCGTCCACGCGCGCGTGCACGTCCCCCTCCCCGGCCTGCGACACCGCCTGGAACTCACCGGTTTCCAGATCCTGCGCCACGTGCACGTCGATCTCCGCTGGTGAGGCCTCGGGGCGCAGTCGTCGCAGGCGCATGGCGTCGAGACGCCTGAACTTGAGGATCTCGAGCACGTA
Organism: Solirubrobacteraceae bacterium; assembly: GCA_036264155.1. Classification (GTDB taxonomy): domain Bacteria; phylum Actinomycetota; class Thermoleophilia; order Solirubrobacterales; family Solirubrobacteraceae; genus Palsa-744. The sequence continues at coordinate 6,202 of DATARM010000062.1, read as the reverse complement.
GACGAGATAGACGCTCGCTGCGGCGACGAGCAGTCCCAAGCCCAGGAGCACGAGCGTCCAGCCTGTGTGCAGGTGGCCTTTGTGGTCGCTGTAGGGGATGAACCGCAGCGCCAGCGCGAGGCCGGCGAGCATCAGCGTCCACGCGTAGAAATAGGCGATCGTGCGCCGGCTGGAGAAGCCGATGCGCGCCATGCGATGGTGGAAGTGCTCGCTGTCGGGACGGTAGATCGGCTGGCGGTACTTCAGTCGCTTGAGCACCACGAAGGTGGTGTCGAGAAACGGCACAGCCAGCAGGATCAGCGGCAGCACGAACGACACCACCGCCGCCGTCTTGACCGACGCCTCGACGGTTATCACGCCCATCAGCAGGCCGAGCAGGTTGGCGCCGCAATCGCCCATGAAGCTCGATGCGGGCGGGAAGTTGAACAGCAGGAAGCCGAGCGCCGCGCCGGCGGTGAGCGCGGCGAGCACGCCGGGCTGTTGACGGTCGAGATCGAACGCGATCACGGCCATCGCGACGGCGATGATCACGCACACGCCCGCCGCGAGGCCATCGACGCCGTCGGAGAAGTTGACGACGTTCATCATCAGCACGAGGCCGAGGACGGTCAATACAGGTCCGGCATTGGTGACGCCGGCATTGGGGAAGCTCAGGTGTCCGATCCAGGGCAGCGTGATCGCCTTGACGGCCACGCCGTAGTGCACCACGATCACCGCCGCCAGCACCTGCCCGACGAGCTTGACCGCGGGATGCAGATCGAAGCGGTCGTCGAGAGCGCCCACCAGGGTGATCACGCCGGACGCAATCAGCACGCCCTGCCACAGGTGATGCTGCTTGAAGTAACCGGCGGGCATGAAGATCAGCCCCGCGACGAGCACCCCGGCGAAGATCGCAAGCCCTCCCAGCAGCGGCGTCGGCCGTTGCGAGAGGCCGCGCTCGCGCGGCTCGTCGATCGCGCCCACGCTCCTGGCAAAGCGCATGCTCAACGGGGTCAGCAGCGCGGTCACTGCCGCTGCAACCAGGAATGCGTAAAGCGCGTCGAGCTCGTTCGGATGCGCCATCGACTAGCGCACAGCATCGCACGCCAGGAGGTCGGGGGCGCCTTTAGAGCGCGGACTCGATCGCCTGGCGTGACATCGCGCCTTCGCGCAGCAGCCGCCAGGAGCCCTCAGCGGCGTAGTCACGGAGGTCGATGACGCTCGAGGCGACGCCCGGCAGCTCCCCCCCGTCGAGCACCACATCGGCGCCTTCACGCAGGCTTGCGGGCACCTGATCGAGCGTACGAGCATCGGGCTCACCGGTGAGGTTGGCGCTGGACTGCATCACTCCCATGCTCATCGCTTCGAGCGCGCGCAGGTGCTCGGGAAGGCGCGGCACGCGCAGTCCGAGCGTGGCCGGATTTGTCCTGCAGGCCGCTGCAAAACGTAGCTGCGGATTGGCCAGCAGTAGCGTCACTGGCCCAGGAAGCAGCGCCGCCAGAGCGCTTTGCTCGGCTTGGGCAAGCTCTCCGAGCGCGTCCAGGGCCCGTTCGAGCGTGAAGAACATGACGGCGGCCGGACGCGCCGGGGGCCGACCCTTGAGCTCATACAGCCGCTCCGCCGCGCTCTCGCTGTCGGGATCGCAGCAGACCCCGTAGACGGTGTCGGTGGGAAACACGGCCACACCGCCGCCTGCCACGCGCTCTTGCAGGCGAGTGGCGTCGTCGGCGCTCAACGGTGCGCTCACGCGCGCTCCCCCACGACGACGCGCTCGATGCCCGCCAGGTCGCGCTCGGCGTGCACCGCCTCGAAGCCGGCATCGCCCACGAGCTCGGCCACGGCCGGCGCCTGACCGGCGCCGAGCTCGAGCGCCACAGTGGCGATCCGCGGGCGCTCGGCGAGCTGCTCCAGCAGCCGGCGGATCACATCTAGCCCGTCAGGGCCCGCGAAGAGCGCGTCGTGGGGCTCGTGGCGCACGATCTCCGGCGCCAGCGCGGAGCGATCGCCCTCGGGCACATAGGGAGGGTTGGCGAGAACGGCATCGAGCTCGCCCTCGACCCCGTCGAGCAGATCGGCCTGCAGCCAGCTGACGTCCAACCCCAGACGCCGGGCGTTCTCGCCGGCCAGATCGAGGGCCGGGCGGGAGTTGTCGCTGCCAGCGATCTCCAGATCGGGGCGCTCGTCCTTGAGGGCGAGCGCCACGGCGCCACTGCCGGTGCAAAGGTCGAGCACCCGTGCCCCCCGTGCCAGGCGCAGTCCGACCTCGACCAGCAGCTCGGTCTCCGGGCGCGGTATCAGCGCGCGGCTGTCAACAGCGAGCTCGATGTGGCGAAAGCCGCGTCGTCCGATGATGTAGGCGACAGGCTCGCGTTCGATCGAGCGGCGGCGCACCGCGCCCTGGAAGGCGCGCACGGCCGGCCCCTGGACCGCCAGGTCGCGATCGATCAGCAGCCGCTCGCGCCCCACGCCGAGCACGTGCGCGAGCAGCACTTCGGCGTCCAGACGCGGGCTCTCGCTGCCGGCAGCGGCGATCGCGGTGATCGCGCCGTCCAGTGCGTCCTTGACAGGGGTCGCGCCCACCCCGGCGCTCATGCCGCCGCCTGTGCCTCCAGGCGCCGGCGCTTCTCGTCGGACTGCAGCGCGTCCGTGAGCTCGTCGAGCTCACCTTCGAGCACCTGGTCGAGGTTGTGGACGGTGAACTTGATGCGGTGGTCGGTCACGCGGCGCTCGCCGTAGTTGTAGGTGCGGATCTTCTCGGCCCGGTCGCCCGTGCCCACCTGTGAGCGGCGGTCGGCCGCGAGCTCCGCCTGCTGTTCATCGAGCGCCCGCTCATACAGCCGTGCGCGCAGCACCCGCAGCGCCTTCTCGCGATTCTGCAGCTGGGACTTCTCGTCCTGCATCGAGACGACGATGCCCGAGGGTCTGTGCGTGACGCGGACGGCCGAATCGGTCGTGTTGACCGACTGCCCGCCCGGGCCGGAGGAGCGGTAGACGTCGATCTGGAGGTCGTTTGGGTCGATCTGGACATCCACGTCCTCGACCTCCGGCAGCACCGCAACCGTCGCCGTGGAGGTGTGAATCCGACCCTGGGACTCGGTCTGGGGAACGCGCTGCACCCGATGGGTGCCGCCCTCGAACTTGAACACCGAGTAGGCCCCGTCGCCGTTGACGGCGAACGTGTACTTACCCTCGCCGATGTCCAACTGCTCGGTCTGCCACCCCCGCCGCTCGGCATAGCGGGTGAGCATGCGGTACAGGTCGCCGGCCCACAGCCCGGCCTCATCGCCGCCTGCTCCACCCTGGATTTCAACGATCACGCTCTTCTCGTCGTTGGGGTCGCGCTCGACCATCGCCAGGCGGATCTCCTCCTCGATCTGCTCGATACGCTCACGCGCACCCTCGAGCTCCCCTCGGAGCTCCGGGTCCTCGCCCATCTCCGACAGCAGTTCCTCGGCGCCGGCGGCGTCATCCTGGGCGTGGCGCCAGCGCGCGGCCAGCTTGGCTGCCGGCTCGAGCTGGCTGTAGGCGCGTCCCACCTCGGCATAGCGCTCACGATCGGATATCACCGTCGCGTCGGTCATCTGCTCGCCGAGCTCGGCAAAGCGCGTCTCGATCTGCTGGACGAGGTCTTCGATCATCGCCGGCCCAGTGTATGGGCCGGCGAGCCTGGCCTCAGGCCACTACCTCAACGCCCACCAGATCAGCCGCGGACAGCTCCCCGGGAGTCTCGAGCGCAAGCACCGCCTGCAGAGAGGCGATGGCGACCTCGAGCTGCTCGAGGTCCGGCTCGCGTGTGGTCAGCAGCTGCAGCTTCAGCCCTGGCCACATGATCGCCCGCACCCAGCCGCGGCTGCGGTTGCGCCCGGCGAACTTGATCAGCTCGAAGGAGATACCGGCGATCACAGGCACGCCGAGGATGCGGGTGGCCATCAGCCAGTACCAGGCGGGCAGGCCGAGGGGGGCGAAAACGAAGATCGCCACGATCATGACTACGAGCAGGAAGCTGGTGCCACACCGGGGGTGCAGGCGGGAGAAGCGCTTGGCGTTCTCGGGCGTCAACGGCAGACCCGCCTCGAAGCAGGAGATCGTCTTGTGCTCCGCGCCGTGGTACTCGAACACCCGGCGCAGGTCTTTCACGCGGGAGAGCAGCAGCATGTAGCCGAGGAACAGGCTGGTGCGAATCACACCCTCGACCAGCCAAAACAGGAACGAGGAGCCGAGCTGATGCTTGATCAGGCTCGTCAGGCCGACGGGGATGAGGAAGAACAGCACGATCGCCAGCGCCAGCGCGACAACCACGGTGCCCGCCCATACGCCCTTGGGTATGTCCTGTTTCTCCGCCTCCTCGCCGTCCTTAGCCTCCTCGGCGGGAAGCTGGGCGTTGGCCGAGACCTCGAGCGCGCGAAAGCCGATCACCATCGAGCCGCCGAGCGCCACCACGCCGCGCACGATCGGCAGCCGCAGCAAGCGGTGGCGCTTCATGGCCGAGTCGAGCGGATAGGTGGTGACCTCGATCTCGCCGAGGGCGGCCTCCTCGGGCGAGAGCTCGCCCTCGCGCAGCTGCTCGGCGCTGGGCTTGCGCACGGCCACCGCCCAGTGACCGACGCCCCGCATCATCACACCCTCGAGCACCGCCTGCCCACCGACCGGCGCATCGCGCTGCGCGTTCAGCTCGCCGTCTGGACCTGTATCGAGTTGAACCTGCACGTCCGGCGCCGATGGCGGATCGGGCACGGCTGCCTGCGGCTGGACTGCCGTAGCCGGACTTAGCGAGACCGCGGTCGAGGCTGAACCCGCGGCCGGACGCGCCGACATGGCGCTACTGAGCTGACCGAGCTTGCGCTGAATGCAACCGGCCCTTGGCGACGCGGCGCTGGAAGCGCTCCACGCGACCACCGGTGTCCATGAGCTTCTGCCGGCCCGTGTAGAAGGGGTGGCAGTTGGAGCAGACCTCGACGTGCAGCTCGTCCTTGGTGGCGCGAGTCACGAACTCGTTGCCGCAGGTGCAGCGCACATGAGCCGAGCTGTAGTTGGGGTGGATCTTTGTCTTCATCGTGAGTTCATTCTAGCGGCATGCCCGTGGACGGCGTGCTGGGCGTGCTCGGTGTCGTGGGCGTCACGGGCGCCGGCTGCTCACAACGCGGCGTGTGCTGTTCGGTGGCGGAGATCAGTCGCCCCTTGGCGTTCAGCCAGCGGAAGCGCACCGCGGCGCGGTAGAAGGCGGGGGCGGAGAGGTTGGTGACCTGCTTGAGGTACTTGTAGACCTTGACCCCCGGAGCCGAGCTGCGCCACACCCCGAGGCCGGGGGCGCTGACCGTGTGGTAGGTCGCTTCGCCGGGCAGACGCTCGAGCACGTCGATGCGCATCTCCATCTTGGATGTGCCCGCAACGACGTTCATTTCTCCGGCGAACGTGGCCGAGCGTTCATCCTGGGCTTCGGCCGTGAGGCATTCCTGAAGGGTCGCCGAGACGACCGGCTTGCTGGGCGTGGAGGTCCCCGCCGGGAGGCTTCGCGCGAGGCGAGCAGCGCCCGTGGCGGGAATGCCCGCGAGGCCGCCGAGCGAGGCCGCTGCCAGCGCCCAGGCGATGGTGCGGCGATGGCGTGGGAGGCGAATTCTCATTGTGTGGAGGAGGCTTGACACCTTCCCTCTAACACTGCAGAACCGCGCAGGTTTCGGGCCTGCGCGTTTCTGTCTCGAACCTGGATCGCTCAGGTGATCTGGTAGAGCGGCCCGTCGCCGCCCTCCGGCGTCGTCAGACGGCCGCCCTTGGCGGTGATGGCTCCGCACTGAACGCAGTTGGTGTAGTTGACGATCACGTCCACCGGGCCGCTCTCCGGCGCGTCCTCGGGGATCTCATAGACCCCTGCAGGGCACATCCAGACCCAGGTTTCGGCGATCTCGCGGGGAACGTGCTTCTGGACCCGAATGTGGTTGGGCGCATCGTCGCGCGTGGCGTTGCCGGTGATGAACACCGATGAGAGCTTGTCGAAGGTGTATTTGCCGTCGGGCTTGGGATAGCGATCCTTGGTGTTGCCGATGAACATCGGCTCGTCGTCGTCGCGGTGCCACTCCTGCCGACCGGGCGGAACCTTGCCCTTCGACATGATCGACGGGCCGGCCAGCAGGCTGCCGACGAGGAAGCCTTTCTGGAAGGCCTGGCGCGTGTTGCGCACCTGGTAGAGCTCTTTGCCGACTGAGGACTGCTCGATCACGTCCTCGTA
>DATARM010000042.1:0-12449 GCA_036264155.1 Solirubrobacteraceae bacterium | reverse complement strand
GCCCGATTCGAGCAGCCAGTCCTTCTGCTGTTCGGTCAGGTTGAAGTCCGTCGTACCGATGTCGCCCGCCGAGATCGTGCACGTCCGCACGTAGGTCGAATGGGACACCCAGTACTTGTCCCAGGCTTCGGTTGTGGTGTGGAAGATGTCCACACCCATCTCGACCGGCCACCCGAAGGCCTGGACGATCCGGCCGAGGCCGCCGCCGACGCCTCTGCCGCCGATGAGCTTGAAGCCGAACGTGGGCCTGAGGGGGTCGCGGTCCTCGACGTCGAAGATCCACACGGGGAAGTTCGACAGCACGCCGCCGTCCACGATCGTCGAAGCGATGCCGGTTTCGTGGTGGATCAACTCGACCGGCTGGAAGAAGTACGGGATCGACATGCTCATCCGCACCGCGTCGGCGACGGCAAAGCGCTTCGGATCGATCGGCGGCCCGTCCTTGGTCACTCGATAATTGGGCAGCGCATCGGGCAGCACGAGCATTTCTCGGCGAGTGATGTCGGTGGCGATCAGCTTGAGGGTCCGCTTGGCGTCTTCGACGTCGCCGAACGTCTGGTCTTTGATCTGGTCGCGGAACCAGTCGTGGAACACCTTGCCGTGGGCGAGTCCGTGATGGAGGGCGAGGTTTATCGCCCCACCGATGATCTCACCGCCTGGGCCCCAGTCCTCGAACTTGGCGAAGTCGGTCCCCTTGACGAGCGCGGCCGTCTCTTCGACGCTGTGACCGCAGGCGAGGAAGGCGGCGATGATCGCCCCGGCGCTGGTCCCCGCCAGCTGCACCCAATCGTCGACATAGTTCTGCTGGTGCAGGGCGCTGTCGCCGAACTCCTCGAGCGCTCCGGCAAGCGCGATGCCCTTCACCCCACCGCCCTGGAAGACACCGTCTGCCTGGTGAAATTGATCCTCCATATCGGAACTATACCCATTGTCGGGCACCAGCGGGGCTCGAGACACACTCTTTGACAGCTAAGCCAGACAAGATCCAATCCGCAAGCTCAGAGCGGAACGCGCTCGCCCATAGTCACCGTCTGCTCGTCGGGCAGGCGAAAGAAGGCCACTGGATTGGCCGCATTGTGCGCCATCGTCAGAAACAACCGCTTGCGCCAGCTCGCCATGTCGCGCTCCTCGCTCTCCGTGATCGTGATCTGAGAGAGGAAGTAGGAGATGTTCTCGAGGTCGCACGCCCGCTCGAGCAGGTGTTGGCGAAGAGCCAGGCGCAGCGCCGCCGGCACGTCCTGCTCTTCGCGGAAGCCAAAGCGAACGGTCAATCCGGTGATGCCGTCGGCGACATGACCGAGGTCATCGGCGCTCAGACGATCGGCGTCTGAGACATATGGGACCCGCTGGCTCTCGATCGTGACGATGATCACCCGCTGGTGCAGGATCTGGTTGTGCTCCACGTTGGCGCGCAATGCAAGCGGCGTGGTCATCGCATTGGCGTTCAAGAAGACAGCCGTGCCGGGCACCCGCCGAATCGGAGGCCTACGTGCGTCGAGCTCGCGGATGAACTCCAGCAGCGGGCCCTCCTTGCGTTTGCGATTGGCGCTCACGATCTCGCGGCCCCGTCGCCATGTCACGAGCGCGGTGAATACGAGCGCAGCGATGAGCAAGGGCAGCCATCCGCCGTGCACCACCTTGGTGAGGTTGGCCGTGAAGAAGGCGAGCTCGATCGTGAGGAACACGGCTGCGCCGATCGCGATCAGACGTCGCGACCGGTGCCACAGCAGACGCGCCACGGACAGGAACAGGATCGTGTTGAGGATGAACGTGCCGGTTACCGCCACGCCGTAGGCCGAAGCCAGCGCCGCCGAGGAGCCGAAGCCGAGGACGATTGCCAGCACGACCACGAACAGTCCCGCGTTGACCCCGGGCGCGTAGACCTGCCCAACCTCACGCTTGGAGGTGTGCCTGATCGTCAGGCGTGGCAGGAAGCCGAGCTGCATCGCCTGCTGGGTAACGCTGAAGGCCCCCGAGATCACAGCCTGGGAGGCGATCACCGTGGCAAGCGTGGCCAGCAGCACCATCGGCACCTGCGCCCACGAGGGCGGAAGCAGGAAGAAGGGGTTGCGCACCGCTGCCGGAGAGCGAAGGATCAGCGACCCCTGTGCGAGGTAGTTGAGCGTAAGCGCAGGGAAGACGAGCCAGAACCAGGCCCGGTGGATGGGCGTGCGCCCGAAGTGGCCCATGTCCGCATACAGCGCCTCGGCGCCGGTGACGGCGAGCACGACCGATCCCAGCGAGATGAAGGCCACCCCCCAGTTGTGCAGGAAGAACTCCGCGCCGTAGCTCGGTGAGAGCGCCCTCAGGACGCTCGGGTGGTAGGCCACCTCGACCGCGCCGATGACACCCAGCAGGCCGAACCAAACGGCCATCACCGGGCCGAACAGGTTGCCCACGAGTCCGGTGCCGAAGCGCTGGATCGCGAACAGCCCCGTGATGACAACCACGGTCACAGGTAGTACCGCCGAGCTCAGGCTGGGCACGGCGACCTTCACCCCTTCGACAGCCGAGAGCACGGAGATCGCGGGCGTGATCGCGCCGTCGCCGTAGAACAGCGAGGCGCCGAGGATGCCGAGCGTGATCAGCACCCACTTCGCTCGCTTGCGCTTCAGCTTCGCCCCCTGCAGCAGCGCGGTCAATGCCATGATCCCGCCCTCGCCGCCGTTGTCAGCGCGCATGATGAAGCTCACGTACTTGACCGTCACGACCATCGTGATCGCCCAGAACACGAGCGATATCTCCCCGTAGACGTCCAGGGGGTTGACGTGGACGGCGTGGGAGTCGGCCGTGAAGACGGTCTGGAGCGCATACAGCGGGCTCGTGCCGATGTCTCCGAAGACCACCCCGAGCGCACCGAGTGTGAGCGCCGCCATCCCCGTCTGGAGCGCAACCTCGCCCGCGCGAGCGGACTCGGGCTCGGTCGCCTCGGGCGCGGGAGGAGCGGCGGCGGACACGGCCTGACGGTAGCCGCTCTCAGGCGACTACACGCCAGCGCCGCTCAGCGCAGCTCGGCCGAGCTCTTGCCGAGCAGCTGGCGCGCGATGATCAGCAACTGGATCTGCTGGGTGCCCTCGAACAGGTCGAGGATCTTCCCGTCGCGCGCCCACTTCTCGAGCAGCAGCTCGCGGCCGTAGCCGAGCGATCCGCACAGCGCTACGCAGCGCAGCGCCACATCCACGCAGGTGCGCCCCGCCTTGGCCTTGGCCATCGAGGCCTGAAGCGAGTTGGGCTTGTCGTTGTCGGCCATCCACGAGGCCTGGAGGGTCAGCAGTCGGGCGGCCTCATAGTCGGATTCCATCACCAGCAGCTCAGCGGCGGCAGCGCTCTGCACAGCGACGGGGGCGTCGGGGTTCACCTCGACGCCGGCCTCGGCGAGCAGCCGACGCGTCTCCTCCAGGCAGGCGCGCGTCAACCCGACCGCCATCGCGGCAACCAGCGGGCGCGTGTTGTCGAAGGTCTGCATCACACCGCCGAAGCCGCCCTTGACGTTGACCTCGGGCGAGCCCAGCAGGTTCTCCTTGGGAACACGGCAGTTCTCCAGGCGGAAGTCGGCCGTGTCGGAGGCGCGGATGCCGAGCTTGTGCTCGAGGCGCTCGAGGATCAGTCCGGGGTTGTCGCGCTCGACCACGAAGGACTTGATCGCTGCGCGCCCAACGCTGCGGTCGAGGCTCGCCCACACCACGATCAGGTCGGCGCGATCGCCCGAGGTGACGAAGATCTTCTCGCCGTTGAGGATGTAGTCGCCAGTCTCCTCGTCGAGCACGGCCGTGGTGCGAATGGCGGCCGAGTCCGAGCCGGCCTCCGGCTCGGTGATCGCCATCGCGGCCCACATGCCCTTGAAGCGCTCACTCTGCTCGTCGTTGGCGACGGATGCGATGGCGCTGTTGCCGAGACCCTGGCGGGGCATCGACAGCAGCAGGCCGACGTCGCCCCAGCACAGCTCCATGATCGACAGCGCAGTCGACATGTTCGAGCCGTTGCGCACACCGTCATCGGCGCTGCTGGTCCGCCGCACGCCGGCCGCGCCGGCTCCGCCGGTGTCGCTGCCGTCGTTCATGCCGTCGATCAGCGCGGCGAGCATGTCGAGCTCCTTGGGGTAGGTGTGCTCGGCCTCGTCGTACTTGCGCGAGATCGGACGGAAGACCTCTTTGGCTACCTGGTGCGCCTGTGCCACCAGCGGCACGAACTTCTTGGGGACCTCGAGATTGATCATCGCTGTGCTCTCCAGTCGTTCACGGACGGGCTCATACGAGCAGAGCGCCCTCATAGACGCCCACGGCTTGCAAGTCGCGGTAGAAGCGCTCGACGGGATGCTCGGTCACATAGCCGTGGCCTCCGAGCAACTGCACTCCCTCCGAGCCGATCTGGGCGCCCTTCTGCGCACACAACACGCGTGCGTTGGCTACCTCCTTGGCGAAGTCCTTGCCGGCGTCTGCGCGGCTCGCCGCACGCAGCGTCACCAGCCGCATCGCTTCGAGCTCGATTGCGATGTTCGAGATCGCAAAGGCGACCGCCTGGCGGTGGCTGATCGGCTCGCCAAAGGCGACGCGATCGTTGACATAGGGGATGACATAGTCGAGCACCGCCTGCGCGGTTCCCACAGCGAGCGCGCACCAGGCCAGGCGGGCGCGGCGCACGCACTCGCTGTAGACCTCCGGGTCGCCGCCACCGAGCAGGGCTCGGGCGGGAACGCGCACGTCCTCGAGCAGCACTTCGCCGATCGCCGCGGCGCGCACCCCCATCCCAGGCGTCGGCTTGCACAGCACGCCGGAGCCGGCGGTCTCGAGCAGGAACAGGCCCGGGCCGCGACCGGCGATCTGAGCCGCCACCACGAGCAGGCTGGCCTCGGCGGCGAGCGGCACGAGCGCCTTGACGCCGCTCAGCACGTAGTCGCCGCCATCCGGGCGTGCGACGGTCTGCAGCGCACGAGGGTCGAACAGCGCGCGTGGCTCCTGCAGAGCGATCGCCGCGGCGGGGATGTCATCGCCCACAAGCGGCGGCAGGTAGGTGGCCTGCTGGTCGCCGTCGCCCCACAGGCTGAGCGCGCTCGCGACCGAGGCGGGAGCAAGCGCCGCCACCGCCAGGCCCATGTCGCCGTGAGCCAGCGCCTCGGCAGCCAACACCGAGGTGACCGTCGAGCGCTCGCTGACCGCCCCACCGAGCTCTTCCGGCACGCCCAGCATGCTCAGGCCGAGCTCGCCGATCTGAGCGATCAGCTCAGGTGGCGCAGCGGCCGCGGCGTCTGCTGCGCCCGCAGCCGGGCGCAGCTGCTCGGCGGCGAAGGCCTTGAAGCTCTCCTGCACCATCTGCTGCTCGTCGGTGGGCGTGAGGTCGAACAGGCCCCGCTCGCTCGCCGGCTTGAGCCGCGCGGGAGCATTCCCCCGCTTTGCCGCCTTGAAGCGGCGCCCACCCGCGCTTGCGGCGCGGAAGCCGTCGCGAGTTGCGCGGTAGATGACCCGCTCCGCTCCTCGGCGCACACCGAGGCGATCGACGAGATCAGAGCCCGCGATCCGCCCCAGCGTCCGTAGGCCGAGGCCCATGCTGCGCTCCGTCACGCTCACGGCGTCACCGTCCCTTCGAGGTGGATGGTCGAGTTGTCCTTGCTGGAATGCACTGCGAAGATGCTCTGGCGCTCGGCGCGCGCCTCGGCGAAGCTCACACGGCCGGGCAGGAAGATCGGCTTGCGAAAGTCGACGTCGACCGCATAGGCGTCGGGAAGCGAGGACTGCAGGGCGGCGAGGCAGCGCGCCTTGGTCCACATGCCGTGGGCGATTGCGCGCGGGAAGCCGAACGCCTTGGCACTGAGCGCGTGCATGTGGATCGGGTTGCGATCGCCTGAGACGGCGCCGTAGCGGCGTCCGAGATCCTCTGGCAGGCGCCACTCGGCCGTGTCGGCGAGCGCCGGGCGGGACGCGTCCTGCGCCGCGGACTCGCGCGCCTGCTCGCCTCTGCCGCGGCGCAGCATCGTGCTGTGCTCCTCCCACACGACCTCGCTGCCCACGCTGGCCTCGGTGACGATCGTGAAGGTGCGGCCTTTGGGGTGGGCCTGAAGCGGCGTGGCGCGGACGCGCAGCTCGAGCGCCTCGTCGGTCGCTATCGGCCGGTGCTGCACGATGCGATTTGCGATGTGCACGAGGCCGACGGCGCCGAACGGAAACGAGCCGTCGGTCATCAGCGCCATGTGCAGCGGGAAGGCGAGCAGGTGCGGCGCTGTGACGGGCATGCTCCCGCCGAGCGTGAAGCCGCAAACCCGCGCGTAGTCGTTCAGGCGTGCGGGCTCCAGCAGAGCGCCTGCGAGCTTGAGCTCGACGTCGGGGATCTCGCTCCCGGCGCCTGCCACAAAGGGCAGCGCGGATGCGCCCGGTATGAGCGCCAGCGCCGCGCGCAGCGACAGTCCGAGCGCTGCGGGAGGCGATGCGAGCTCGCGGGTCGTGGCGGTGCTCACTACGGCTATGCCCCCAGCAGGCTCTGCCCGCAGACGCGGACGACGTTGCCGTTGACCCCACCCGAGGCGGGCGAGACGAACCAGGCGATGGCCTCCGCCACGTCGACGGGCAGCCCGCCTTGGGAGAGCGAGCTCATCCGCCGACCCGCCTCGCGCAGCGCAAAGGGCATCTTGGCGGTCATCTGCGTCTCGATGAAGCCGGGAGCGACCGCGTTGATCGTCGCCCCGTGGGCTGCCAGCAGCGGCGCATAGGCGTCGACGAGGCCGATCACGCCGGCCTTGGAGGTGGCGTAGTTGCTCTGGCCCGCATTGCCGGCGATGCCACTGATCGACGACACGCACACCACCCGGCCACCGCGGCGCAGCACGTCGCCGGCGATGAGATCGTCGGTGATCCTCTGGGCGCTTTCGAGGTTGACGTCGATCACGCTGTCCCAGCGCTCGGCGTCCATCCCTCCGAGGGTCTTATCGCGCGTGATGCCGGCGTTGTGCACGACCGCATCGACCCCGCCGTGGGCGGAGCGCAGATGCGACGCGATCTCCTCCGGGGCCGTCTCGGCGGTGATGTCGAGCGTGATCGCCGAGCCGCCGAGGGAGCCCGTGACGGCCCTGAGATCGCCTTCGAGCGCGGGCACGTCGAGGCCGACGACATGAGCGCCGTCACGGGCGAGCGTGGCGGCGATCGCCGCGCCGATCCCGCGCGAGGCTCCCGTGACGAGCGCGACCTTGCCGCTCAGCGGGCGCTCCCAGTCGAGCGGCGGCGGCGTCTCGCCCGTCCCGATCCTGACCACCTGACCGGAGACGTAGGCCGAACGAGGCGAGAGCAGGAAGCGCACGGTCGCGGCAAGCTGGTCCTCTGCTCCCGGCTCGACGTACACCAGCTGGGAGGTGCCGCCGCGGCGCTGCTCCTTGCCGAGCGAGCGGGTGAAGCCCTCGAGCGCCCGCTGGGCGATCGCCTGCGAAGGCGTGGCGGCCAGCTCAGGTGGTGTGCCGAGCACTAGCACCCGACCGCAGGCGCCGAGCGAGCGGATCGTGGGATGGAAGAAGTCATAGAGCTCGTGCAGCGCCTTTGGATCGGCAATGCCGGTGGCGTCGAACACGAGCCCCTGATGGCGGGCGCCCGGCGAGCCGCTCGACTCGCGCACCTCCACCCCGGCGTCGCCAAGCAACTGCGCGAGGGCATCGTGCAGGCGGCCACCAGCTGCGCCACCGAGCACGACCGAGCCGTCGATGAGCCGTGCGCCGGGGCTGTAGCGCTTGAGCGGGACCGGCGCCGGGAGACCCACCTGCTTGGTGAGCGCCTTGCCGATCGGCGTGTTGACGAGTTGGGTGTATCTGTCAGCCATCAGCTCTCCTGTGATCGGGGTGTCTCGAGGATCGCCACCACTCCCTGTCCGCCGGCGGCGCAAACGCTGATCAGGCCGCGGCCGCCGCCGCGCTCGTGCAGTGCCTTGGCCAGGCTGGCCACGATCCGACCACCGGTGGCGGCGAAGGGGTGCCCGGCGGCAAGCGAGCCGCCGTTGACGTTGAGCCGGTCGCGGTCGATGGCACCGAGCGGAGCGTCGAGGCCGAGCCGCTCGCGGCAGAAGTCAGCGTCTTCCCAGGCGGCGAGCGTCGAGAGGACCTGCGAGGCGAACGCCTCGTGAATCTCGTAGAGGTCGAAGTCCTGGAGGCTCAGGCCGGCGCGAGCGAGCATCCGCGGCACGGCGTAGGCGGGTGCCATCAGCAGCCCCTCGCGACCGTGCACGTAGTCGACAGCGGCCGTCTCGGCCTCGATCAGGTGAGCGAGCACTCCCAACCCGTGCGTCTCGGCCCACTCCACGCTCGAGAGCAGCGCCACGGCGGCGCCGTCGGACAGCGGCGTGGAGTTGCCGGCGGTCATCGTGCCCTCGGGACCGCCGAAGACCGGCTTCAGCTTGGCCAGCTTCTCGACCGTGGAGTCGGGCCGGAGGTTCTGGTCGCGCTCGAGCCCGAGATAGGGCGTCATCAGATCGTCCTGGAAGCCACGCTCATAGGCCGCGGCGAGGTTGTGGTGGCTCCGTGCCGTGAGCTCGTCCTGGGCCGCGCGGGTGACCTTCCACTGCGCGGCGGTGCGCGCCTGGTGCTCGCCCATCGACAGACCGGTACGGGGCTCCTCGTTGCGAGGGATCGCCGGCAAGAGCTGGCGCGGCCTGACTTTGGTGAGGGCGAGGAGCTTGCCCTGGGTGGAGCGAGCGCGGTTCGCCTCGAGCAGCACCCCGCGCAGACCGTCGTTGAGGGCCAGGGGAGCGTCAGAGGTGGTGTCCACGCCACCGGCAACGCCCACCTCGATCTGGCCAAGCGCGATCTTGTTGGCCACGAGGATCGCCGCCTCAAGGCCGGTTCCGCAGGCCTGCTGCACGTCGTAAGCGGGAGTCTCGGGTGAGAGGCGGCTGCCGAGCACGCACTCCCTGGCGAGGTTGAAGTCGCGGCTGTGCTTGAGCACGGCGCCGGCCGCGAGCTCGCCGAGGCGCTCGCCGGCGAGGTCGAAGCGGGCCACGAGGCCTTCCAGGGCGGCAGTGAGCATGTCCTGGTTGGAAGCGGTCGCGTATGCGCTGTTGGAGCGCGCGAAGGGGATGCGGTTGCCGCCGAGCACGGCGACTGTGCGGGTTGCGGGGTTCATGCAGTGGGCTCCGTGGGTGATTTGGCTCTATGACTGTTGACGCTCGATGCGCCCGTGCGCTCGCCCAGCGAACGCAGCCCGGGCTCGACTGTCTCGATCAAAAGCTCAGCGGCAGCAGCAGCGCTGATCGCGCCGGTTCTAAGCCACCAGCGCGCCAGCGCCTCGCTGGCTCCCAGCAGGGCCGTGGAGAGGGCGTCGGTCTCGAGCATGGTGCGGGCGCTGTGAGGCGTGGGCAGCAGCGCCAGCTGCGAGTCGGCGATCAGCCGCAGCAGACGATCGCGGTACTCGCCCACGCGCTGCGCAATCTCACCGCCGGCGGGAAGCGTCTCGTCGAAGAGCACGCGCCAGGAGCTGCGGTCGTCCTCGACGAAGGCGAAGAACGCGCGCACACCGTCGCGCAGGGCGTCCGCCGGACCGCCGGCTGCACCGACGGCATCGGCCACCGTCCCCAGCATCGCCTCGCCTGCCGGCTCCATGCAGGCGATGTAAAGACGATCCTTGTTGGCGAAGTACGCGTAGAGCAGCGGCTTGGTCACGCCCACGCGCGTGGCGAGCGCGTCCATCGTCACGGCGCCAAAGCCGTGCTCGGCAAACAGGGCACGAGCGGTGTCGAGGATCTGGGACTCGCGCTCGGCGCGTGGCAGTCGGCTTCGGGTCGAGGCGGTGGCGTCCACCCGGCTAATTTACCACGGTATAAATTTATATGTCGGTAACCGTCTCAGCCGGCCGACGCGGCGAGCGGCTCGCCCAAGGCGCAGGACGCCAAGACCGCTGCGAGCAGGCCCGGAAAACGAGCGTCGAGATCCTCGCGGCGCAGGCTGTTGAGCCGGGCCGTACCCTCCTCGCGCTGGTCGATCACCCCGGCTTCGCGCAGGACGCGGAAGTGGTGCGTGAGGGTCGACTTGGTCACCTCCAGGCCGAACGAGCCGCAGCGCCGCTCGCAGGAGTCCTCGGCCAGGGTGCGCACGATGCTCAGACGTTGAGGATCGCTCAGCGCATGCAGCACACGTGGCAACTCGATCTCCTCGCGGCCGGGGTGAAGTAGGCCCATGAGCACATTGTACGACGTTTGCCGTATTTATGGTACGATGCTCCTCGTACTTTGAAACCAGCCCCAGGGAGCCCCCGCATGTCACCCACGCAGATCACACCCACAGCCCCGACTCCGACCACAGCCGCCCCCGCGAGCCAGCAGCGCATCCGTTGGAGCGGAGCTCGCCTGGGGGGCGTGGTGCAGGCCGCCTACGTCCTCGCGGAGACCAGCCGATAAGCACCGCTGTCATGAGGAAGGCATGCGATCGCAGCGGTCGCCCACGCCTTTCGCGACTGGGCAAAGGAGCACCCCGGCCTCTACATGGCTGCACAGCGGGCGCCCGTCGCAGACGACGCGCAGGATCTGGAGACGAGCACGGCGGTAGTGCAGGTCGTGCTCGACGTCCTTGCCGGCTATGAGCTGCGTGAGGAGGACGCCATAGACGCCACCCGCGCCCTGCGCTCAGCGCTGCATGGCTTCATCACGCTGGAGGCCGACGGCGGCTTCGGACTGCCGCAGGACATCGACCGTAGCTTCGAGCGCCTCGTGCGCGTGATCGCTACCGGGATCGCCGACTGGCCAGCCGTAGCTGAGGGGCCCTCCGCCCGCGGCGCGTGACCGTGGGCGGAGGGCCAGCCGACTAGATCGCGCCTTCGACCAGAGTGGTGAAGTCCGCCTGGCCTTTGACGTTCGGGTGGTAGCTTTCTTCGAGCGGGTTCGACTGTCCGTTCAGCCATTCTTCGGAAGCACAGACCTCGTGCGCTTCGAACGGCGCCGTCGGGTTGACGAACTTGAATTTCATGGCTTCGGCCCGCGCCTTGATCACAGCATCGAGTTTTTCAGCCGTTTCGTTCATTTTCTTCTCGTTGCCCGAGGTGAGGAAGTTGACGTTGCACGTCTTGCCTTCTTTGGTGAACAGCTTGGGGTAGCCCAGCACTATCACCTCGGCCGTGGTGGCTTTCGCCCGGATGTCTTTGTAGGTCGTTTCCAGACGACCAGGCAGGGTTTTGGCGATGTATTCGTTGGCTTCGCTGATGGCGCTGCCGCAGGTGAAGTAGTAGAGGGCGCAGTTGATGATCACGTTGCTGAAGCCGGCGTCGTTGCCGCCAATCGTGATCGTCACGAGCGCCGTGCTGCTACTCAGGGTGCCCAGCTGTTTTTCGTTGACTTCCGTGGTGACAGCGCCACTGCACGCCTGAAAGCTCAGCGTGTAGCCCCTCGCCGCCGCGATCTTCGGCCCGTAGGCGTCGGGACTGCGCTTGCAGCTGCCCGATTCTTCATAGAAGACTCGGGTGCCGACACCCGAGGAGTAGGAATCCCCAAGAGCCACATATTGCGACGCCGCCGCCGATGACGCTGCCGCGGCCAGCACTCCTGTTACGAGTGCGGCAAGGCCGATGATGCGAGTTCGTTTGCTCACCTGTTCTCCCTCGTTGATGATTGTGCCCAGGGGGCGTTCACACGACCCCCTCTCCCCGAGCACGGACCGTTCCAACCTAACCGCGGGCGACAGCGCCCGTCAAGAGCGCTGACATTTGGGTTTCCCCAACCGCCAAGACATGCCTCCCACAGCGAAAATCATGCCGCGAAAAGCTGGAAACATCCATCGCCTGGTAGCTTCGTGACCCTGCTCACACGGACCGGATTGGAGCCCACCAGATGAGGATCCACGCCCTGAAGACGGGGAGCGTACGCGTCAAGCGCTCGTTCCTGTTCCCAAAAATGGGGCCACGCCGCCAGCTCGACCTGTTCCTGCCCGGCCCATGGTCAGACCCCCTGCCGATTCACTGCTGGGCCATCGAGCACGACAACCGTCTGCTGCTGATCGACAGCGGCGAGACCGCCGGCGCCAGGGACATAGCCTTTGCGCGCTTCGAGGTGACAGGCGAGCAGGAGCTCCCGGCGGCGATGGCCGCCGCGGGACTCTCACTCGAGGACGTCTCGGAGGTGGTGCTCACACACCACCATGGAGACCACGTCGACGGCTTGGTCCACGTGCGGGCACCCGTCACGATCAACGAGGTTGAGTTGAACCACCTCAAAGCCCCGTTCTCGAGGGTTATGCGCCGCATCCTGCGCCAGCCACTGCCTGCGGGGTTTGCTCCGCGGACCTTCGCGCTCGACGGCGGGCCCTTTGGAGCGTTCTCTCACAGTCGGGCGCTCAGCGAGGACGGTCGCATCATGGCTGTCGCGACGCCCGGTCACACGCCGGGACACGTGTCGGTGATCTGCGTCGACGACGCCGAGCGCCACGTGATGCTCGCCGGCGACGCGACCGACACGCTCGAGCAACTGCACTCGCTGCGTGCCGATGCGATCGGTCCTGA
>DATARM010000021.1:0-6394 GCA_036264155.1 Solirubrobacteraceae bacterium | reverse complement strand
TCAAACGCGCCTATGAGGTCGCCGTCACCGACGGCGACGAGCGGGTGATCGCCATCGCCCAGCGCCATCTGGCGCGTGCCTACAGGGAGGACGACAACCTCAAGGAAGCCGAGGATCTGCTGCGCAAAGCGCTGCCCACGCTGAAACAGCGCGGCGATCTACGCGAGCTCGACGATCTGCTCGACGACCTCGGCGAGGTTCTGCTCGAACAGGACCGCTACGGCGACGCACAGGTGGTGCTCAAACAGTCCCTCGAGCTCGATGAACAGCTTGGTCGTGTGAGCAGCAAGGCGAGATCGCTGCTGCTGCTTGGCCAGGTCGCCCATGAGAGCGGCGATCAGGCCCGCGCCCAGGGCTACCTCGAGGAGGCGATGGAGGTCTACAGGGAGGTTAAGCAGGACGTCGGGCTGTCGGAGGCGCTGCAACACATGGCGGCCTGGTATCTCGATCGCGGGCAATCGGCGCAGGCCGTGGATCTGCTCCGCAAGGGGCTGCAGATCGACAGCCGGCTCGACGACCCCGTCGGGCGCGCCCGTGCCAGGCGCCTGCTGGCGGTCGCCTACAGGCAGAGCGGAGACCTCGAGCGCGCCGGCGAGTACCTCGATGAAGCGCGGCTGGATCTCGGCCAGATCGACGATCCGGTGGAGCGCGCCCTGCTCGATTGCGAGCACGGACGGATCGAGCTCGCAGGCGGAGCGGCGAGCCTCGCCGCGACGCGTATCCGTCGCGCGCAAGAAGTGTTCGAAGGCGTCGGAGAGCGCCCGGTCGACATCGCCACGTGCGAGCGCCTGCGCGCGCTCGCCGCAGCCCACCAGGGCTTCTACGACGAGGCGCTCAAGCTTCTCGACCACGCCCGCGCCGTCTTCCTCGAGCGCGGCGACATCCCGGAACTCGACGACGTGCACGACGACATGGCAGAAGTCTGGTTGATGCAGGGGAACCTGGAGCGGGCGCGGGCAAGCGCCAACGAGAGCCTGACGGTGGGCGCCTCCACCAGCGGCTGGTCGTTCGGACGCGGCCGCAGCCTGCTGCTGCTGGCTGAGATCAGCATGCACGAGGGCGACACAGGCCGCGCCTCAAGCCGCGAGCACATCGACGAGGCGATCAAGCTCTACCAGGAGCAGAGCAACGATGCCGGGCGCTGCCGCGCCTTCATCGCGCTGGGCGACTGGCATGTGGCCGAAGCCCAGTTGGGCGAGGCGACCGCCGCCTACAAGCAGGCGCGCTCACATGCGCATCGGTTGCGCGATCTGCGCAAGGTCGCCACCTGCAACCGCAAGCTCGCCGCCATCCACCTCGATCGGCACGAGGTCCAGCGCGCAGAAGACGCGCTGCGCGACGCCCGGGAGAGCCTCGGGACGATCACCGATCCGCGCGAGCTGGCCCCGCTCGATCTTGAATGGGGACGCTTGGCCATGGCCAAGGAACAGCACGTGGATGCCATCCAGCCGCTGCGTCGTGCGACCGACGGCTTCCAGCGCCTGCATCAAGAGGGCGAGCGCCGCGGCGCGCTGCAGCTGCTGAGCACCTGCTTCCAGGCGCTCGGCCAGACATCCGATGCGCTCGAGTGCGTGCGCGAGATGGGGCTCGGCAGCTCGCACATGTACAACGTCCTGATCAAAGATCTCCATCCCCGGATCGCCGAGGCGAGCCATCCCTGCTTTGCCACCGGGAACCTCTCAGACGCGGTGCAGAACGCCTTCGGTGCGCTGGAGCTCATGATCAAGGAGCGCACCGCAGACATCGAGCCGCCGCCGAAATGGAGCGCGACCTTCTCGCACCACATCGCGAAGCTGTTCGACGAGGACCAGGCGTGGGGCAACGGGATAACCGAGAAGCCCGGCCGTCTGGCGCTGCTGGGTAGCTTCGTCACAGCCAGTCGCGAGATCTTCTTCAATCCCGCCAAGCACGAGCGCTCGCATTTCTCGCCCAACGAGGCGTTCACCGCCATCGCGACCGCGCACGTGATCGCCGAAACAGTCGAGCACAGCGAGCTTCCGTGGCTCGACCAGCGTACGGTGCAAGCTGAGCCGCCGGCGGGCGCCGGCGTCGATGGGACATGAGCGGAATGTGGGAGTACGAGCTGACCTCCCACCTCTGGGACGAACGCCTTGGCTCAACCGGCAACCAGGAAGCCGTTCGCGAGAAGATGAACGCCATGGGCGAACGGGGATGGGAGCTGGTCTCGGGCTCGGGAGAGGCGTGGGCCAGTGGGCACGACGAGGGCCATGGCATGTTCTGGCTGCTGATGTACTGGAGGAAGCCGCGCTAGGTGGAGCGCCCGCACGGAGTCCCGCCAAGCCCCCTTCACTTTGTATAGTGAGGGGTAAGCAAACAAGGAGACCACGATGGCAGGCACCCTGACCCAGATCACCGACAACAACTTCGACGCCGAGGTCCTCGAGGCCGAGGGTCCAGTGCTCGTGGACTTCTGGGCTCCCTGGTGCGGCCCGTGCCGCGTGGTGGCTCCCGTGCTCGAGCAGATCGCCTCCGAGCGCCCCGACCTGCGCATCGTGAAGCTCGACATCGACGAGAACCCGCAGACGGCGGCCCGCTTCCAGGTCCTTTCGATCCCGACCATGATCCTGTTCAAGGGCGGCCAGCCTGTCAAGACCGTCGTCGGCGCCTACCCCAAGCGCAAGATCGAGCAGGAACTGGAGCCGGTCCTCGCCTAGCGAATCCGCTCGGCCACCCAGGCCATGAACTCGCGCTCATGGAGCGCCCTGGCGGTCAGCTCCTCGATCGCCCGAGCGGTCCCGACCAGCCCCTCGGGCGGGTGGGCGAACGTGACGCCGTTTCGCTCGAGGAACTCGCGCATCACGTCATAGGCGGTCCGCTTGTTGCCGTCGGGCAGCGGGTGGTAGGTGGCGATCCTCGAGCAGTAGATCGCCGCCTTCTCGTGGACGGCGGGGAACAGCTCCCGCCCTCCGAAGCCCGTCGCAAACGGGGCCGCCAGGGCGGCCTCGGCCAGATGGACGACGCGGGAGATGCGCACGAGCTCCTCCGCGGCGATGCCGCAGTGGTTCTCGGAGATGATCAGGAAGTCGCCCAGCTCGATGCGGCGCATCCGCCGACTATATATCGAGTGGTGTCATGGTGGCAGAAATGCAAGATGTCTTGACAGCTATGCGGGGGGCATCTATCCTCAATAATGCAACGGCGGGAAGAAGCTGAATGAATGGACGGGAACATTCCAATGGCAAAGACGATGACATTGCGACTGACCGATGAGCAGGCGGCAACCCTGGATCTGGTCGCCCGCGCCGATGGCCAGACCCTGACCGAGGCCGTGCGAGTGGCGATCGACGCGCACATCGCCGAGCGCCGTCGCGACGAGGGCTTCAAGGAGCGGCTGAGGCGCCGACACGAGCAGGAGCGCGAGCTCTACGAGCGTCTGGCCGACTGAGCGTCAGCCCTGCTCGACGCGCGAGAGGGCAATGTGAAGCTCGAGGCCTTCGATCTCCGTCTGCTCCGAGTAGTCCCTGCCGGCGGCCTCACCCAGCTCCAGGGCCAGGGCAAGTGTCTCGCCCACGATGTAGTCACGGTGCGCCGTTGCGGCATCCAGCAGCTCGCCCGCGCCGCCGAGCGTCAGCTCGATCCGGTCCTCGACCTGCAGCCGGGCCGTCTTGCGCGCGTTCTGCACCGCATGCACGAGCTCGCGCGCACGGCCCTCGCGCAGCAGGTCCTCGTCGATCGTGAGGTCGAGCGCCACCGCGTGCGCCCCCTCGCGCTCCACGCTGTAGCCCTCGGGGGCCTTCATGCTCAGCAGCACATCGTCCGGGGTGAGGCCGTGCTCGCGCTCGCCCACCGAGATCCCAATCGTGCCCCCGTCGCGCAGCGTCTTTGCCACGTGCCCAGGATCGAGCGCGGCAATCGCCTGCGCCACCAGCGGCATGTCCTTGCCGAACAAAGGCCCCAGCGAGCGGTAGTTGGCCTTCAGCTCATAGCTGCCGAGCTCCTCCGCGGCGGCCACGAAGCGCACGCTGCGTACGTTCAGCTCCTCGCGCACCACATCAGCCAGGCGTTCGATCGCCTCGCGCTCGCGACCGTCTGCCACCACCACCGCCTCCCCGAGAGGCTGGCGAACCTTGATCTTGGCCTTGCCGCGGGCGCCCAGGCCGAGCCTGACCGTCTCCCGCGCCAGCTCCATCGCCCGCTCGAGCTCCTCGTCGCGCAGTCCCACCTGCTCAGCGGTGGGGAAGTCGCACAGGTGCACGCTCGCCAGCTCGCCGTCGAGGTTGTCGTAGATCTCATCCGCGATGAACGGGCACAGCGGTGCCAGCAGCTTGGCGACCGCCAACAGGCAGCTGCGCAGGGTCTCGAACGCGACCGGGTCGCCGTCCCAGAAGCGCCTGCGCGAGCGCCGCACGTACCAGTTGGAGAGCTCGTCCACCAGGCTCGCGATAGCCCTGCCCGCCGTGGTGACGTCATAGGCGTCCAGGCGCTCCGTCACCAGCTCCACCGTGCCGGCCGTGCGCGACAGCGCCCAGCGGTCGAGGTCGCCGTCGGGTCCCTGCGCGGGTGGCGCGCTCGCACCGTCGAGTGTCGCCGCCGAGGCGCCCGCGTAGAGCGCATAGAAGTAGTACGTCGACCACAGCTGCTTGAGGAACAGGCGCACGCCCTCGCCGATCGTCTCCGCCGAGAAGCGATAGCCGTCCCACGGCTGCTTGGACGTGAAGAAGTACCAGCGGAAGGCATCCGCGCCGTAGGTGTCCAGAACCTCCCACGGCTCCACCGTGTTGCCTTTGGACTTCGACATCTTCTGCCCGGCCTCGTCCAGGATCAGACCCAGGCACACCACGTTGCGGTAGGGGGCGTCCTTGGCCAGCAGCGTGGCCACCGCCAGCAGCGAGTAGAACCAGCCGCGCGTCTGGTCCTGCGCCTCGCAGATGAAGTCCGCCGGGAAGCTCGCCGCGAACACCTCGCCGTTCTCGAACGGGAAGTGGTGCTGGGCAAACGGCATCGCGCCCGAGTCGAACCACACGTCGATCACCTCAGGCACGCGCTTCATCGCCACACCGCACGCCCTCCCATCCTCATCCAAAACCGGACACGGGAAGGAGACCTCGTCCACATACGGGCGGTGGTGGTCCTCCAGCTCGGCGCCCGAGCGCTCCGACAGCTCGCTGAACGACCCCACCACGTGCACGTGGCCATCGCCGCAGCGCCACACCGGCAGCGGCGTGCCCCAGTAGCGCTCCCGCGAGAGCGCCCAGTCGACGTTGTTCTCCAGCCAGTCCCCAAAGCGCCCGTGCTTGACGTGCGGCGGGTGCCAGGTGACGGTCTCATTCGCCGCCAGCAGCTCGTCACGCAGCTTCGACGTCGCGATGTACCACGACGGTTTGGCGTAGTACAGCAGCGGTGTCCCACAGCGCCAGCAGTGGGGGTAGGAGTGCTCGTACTCCTGTACCCGCAGCAACAGCCCGCGTGCGTTCAGGTCCGCGATCAGCTCCTCGGTCAGCGCCGGGTCCTTGACAAAGCGGCCCTCGTAGCCAGCGCCGTTGCGGTCGAGCGGCCGGTCGTCATAGGTGCCGTCGGGCTTCACCGGGTTGTAGAGGGTTCCCGCCTCCGTGGGATCGAAGGGGACGCTCTCCGCGGCTGCCGCCACGCGGTAGTCGTCTTCGCCGAAGGCCGGCGCCAGGTGCACGATGCCCGTGCCGTCCTCCGTCGTCACGAACTCATCCGCGAGGATCGCCAGCAGGCCGGGCTCGCGGTCGCTCGCCGCGAAGATCGGGCCACGGTAGTGCTTGTAGCGGCTCACCAGCTCCGCTCCCGAGAAGCGGTCGAGCACCTCCACGCCCTCGCCAAGGACCGCCTGCACCCGCGCCTCTGCCAGCAGGTAGTCCTCGCCCGCGGCCCGTACCAAGGCGTAGGTAGCCGTCGGCGAGACCGCCACCGCCACATTGCCCGGCAGCGTCCACGGCGTGGTCGTCCACACGAGCAGCTTCTCCGGCCCGCTGCCCACTCCGAGCTTCAAGAACACGCTCGGGTCCACCACGTCCTTGTAGCCCTGGGCCACCTCGTGCGAGGACAGCGTGGTCTCACAGCGCGGGCAGTAGGGCACGACCTTGTGGCCCTCATACAGCAGGTCGCGCTCGGCGATCTGCGACAGCGCCCACCACACCGACTCGATGTACGTCTCGTCGAGCGTCCTGTAGGCGTGCTCGAGATCCAGCCAGAAGCCGATCCGCTCGGTCAGCCGGTCCCACTCCTCCAGGAAGGTGAACACGGACGCGCGGCACTCCGCGTTGAAGGCCTCGATCCCCACCTTCTCCTCGATTTCAGACTTGTGCGTGATCCCGAGCTTGGCTTCCACCGCGATCTCCACCGGCAGGCCGTGGCAGTCCCAGCCGCCCTTGCGCTCCACCCGGTGCCCGCGCATCGTCTGAAAGCG